>CACXCB010000001.1 GCA_902766005.1 uncultured Erysipelotrichaceae bacterium
CGGGACGAAGAAAAGATCAATTTGCTTAATTCCCTAAGCTGAAAATGGGCACAAAAAAAGCGTTCAAATTCGGCTTTGGCCTCATTTTCGGCCTGTATCAAAAAAGCTCAAAACCGTTGAAAATACAACGATTTCGAGCTACGCGAGAGCGGAGAAGGAGGGATTTGAAGCGAACGCGCGTTCGAAAATCAAGTAATAGCAAGGAGGTTTGGCGGTGCTCATTCCCGTGTGCAAGGTTTGTGCAAAGATAATTTGACCCTTATAGCTTTGTCCCCTCCCTTAAAAAGAAAACTTTCGGGCTGAGGCAGAACTGGCTTTTTCGTATAATCTTATCATTTCTTTATAGGCTTCTTCGGAGATCCGAGTTCGTTCTTCCTTTGACCCGTTCTCCGGATCGTAAGTGATGCCCGGTCCAAAGAGCATACGCTTTGTATCGCGGCGGATGATCATCGAAATAAATGTCAGACGCTTCCCGGTGTGCTTATAGTACAGCTGAGCTGTCAGGACAAAGCCATCATACAACTTCCCTACACCATCCAGGTGATAATGGCCGATTTCGCCTTCGGCACCCGTGTTTTCCGGGAAGATCAGCAGATTGTCGCCTCCTTCCAGTGCTTTTAAGGAAAGGCGCATGGTCGTCATCATCTGGTTGGATTGGTGGCGGTAAACAGGGATTTGAAGGTTGGTCCCTCCTCATCCTCAAAAACATTGATGGGACAAGGAGGATTCGATGGTGCTCATTCCCCCTGTGCACACTTTGTGCACAGCGTTAGCCGTTAACACGGCCCACTAAGCTTATGTTTTGACCTTATCCAAAAACAGCTTAACAACCACAACAATATAAAAACACATGTATCAATAATTATAAATAATCTATACCACGGTATTTTTATATACATTATTGTCATTATAATAACAAATGATATGATACCCTTACCAAGTGCCGAAAATATAAAGAAATCCCCTTTTTTTGAATCCAGAGTGGAGCCAAGATTATTTATATGAAGTGGATAATATATAAAACACAAAAAAGAAAACCATATTATCCTATTGTCATATTTGGTTCCTACAAGAAAACACAGCAACACAGAGATAATATCTACAATCAATATAACTGGTAATCTCTTTTTTGTTTCGCATGATATAATTATTGAGAGAATAAGATTAAGCATTGTATAAATGCATGATAAGATTCCACCATAAATCCAGAAATTGAACGTGACCCGCTGTGGCTCAGGAATGAACGAAACACAAAAGTTAATCATTATCGTTATTATTGAGGTAACAACTAACGCATTAAGCCATACTGCGACCCACAATCCAGAAATGATCCCTTTCCCTTTCATTATTCCCCTGTTCATAATAGATCCTTTCATTCCGTAATCATTGCATCGCATTTCTAATCTGACTAATCAAGGTTCCAGTAATAAATGCAGATGAATTCGTTATAACACTCTCAACTGCAGTAGAACTTGCTGTACCCTGTCGTAACACATCCTTAGCATAATGGACGCAGTTGTTTGTAAGTAGATCATATGAGCCATGCTCAGTGCTTGTTTGATTATTGTAGGAATATGCATAATTAACACTTGAAGTAAAATTACCGGGGATAAATACATAGTCCTTTCCCGATAAAGTTTCTTCTAATAAAACTGCGACCAACATCTCAATTAGTGTGTATGGCGAGTTTGAAAAATACGTCGCCCCCACCCAACATGTCAGGACCTTAGGTGTTCCATTGATTTTTGTAAACTCTGTAAAACTATATTCTCCTTCCGAATCTTGAATAAATACTTGCGAATGCCCAACAATAGAATTTCCTGTACTTGTAAAGTCATTCATCAATATTGCGGCGTTCCCAGAGGGGTCCAACATATTAACAGGATTATTCAAACAATAAGTATACATATTATAAGAAAGAACGCCTTGAAAAGTACTTACCCTCGAATCAGCATTAATGAATCGTCCAGTTTCAGGATCATAGAAACGACTGTTAAGATTATATAGACCTAAATCAAAATCAAAACGGTAACCACGATATAGATATGGGTTTATTCTCGACAGCGTTTCTGCGGCCGGATCCCCCGAAAGACTTACTGTAATCACTTTGCCCCAAACATCATAAGCATATTTAACCAATTGCATTCCCTTTGAATTTATAATGCCAACTATATCTCCTTGCAAGTTTTTTAGATATATATAGTATTCGTCATTTAGTTTAAATGCTGTAGGGCTACTATCTTCATCATAATAATACCAGATTTTATCCTGTCCATTGGTTTCCATTATAACTTGATTATCCAATAATAGATATTCATGGTCAATGCCGTTGACATTTTTTGAAATGCAATATCCAGACTCGTTGTATGAGAATACAACATTCAGATTATCTTTTTTTGCACGAGTCAACTTACGGCCTTGTCCCCAATTAAATGAAAAACCATTATAATATTTTTCCGGATTACCCATTTCATCATATATTATAGATTTGCCACCAACAGCCGTTAGTTTATCCCTCCATTGTTCGTCATCATAATAATAGTTTTCTGATAAAATGACATCATGTGATCCGAGATCTAAGTCGTTAGTATAATAATACTGTGTTTTCTTCTGGATATTACCACCAAAGTCATACTCATAAGTTATTGTCTTTTCCAAATACACATTATCCTCACGAATTACTTGGCCCAAATAATCATAATAATACTTTATCATCGCAACGTCATTTTCATATACAGTCGAAATTGATCCATCTAAATCATATGTGTTATGAATAGAACGCTGCTCTATAGTGCTCTTTTCTTCACTCAACACAGTTTGAATTATAGTGTCAGGGATTAAACTGGTATGCCTATTATTCTGATTTTCTACATATGAGAAAGCAGTAGTAAGGCACACTCCTGAACGAAGTTTTGCTGTTTTTTCCACCCGCCTAAAACTATCATAAGAGTATTCTATAGTTAAATCACCCTGATTTATATTCATAGCGCTTACTGTATCCGTTTTGTCAGGTAATTGATAATAATACTCTATGTGCATCTCGTTAGAGTTGGTACCTCTTTGCTCATCAAAGAAGTCATATGAAAAAACATTTCCAGTATGTTGATCATAAGTAAACTGGAATACCTTCCCATCACTTCCGTTTATGCGAATTATTTGGTTGCGATCATTATATTCATATATCCACGATATGTCGTTTTCATAATCAATTATTAGCCCAACCTCGCCTGCTTTTCCATAAAAGAACTTATACGCTGTTATTCCGTTGTACCTTAGTTCTGATATTTTACCGTAAGACTCGTAAAATGGTTCAAGATACTGACCATTTGAAAACTCTAGTTTTTTCAAACATCCATTGTTTTCATTATATAAATACGAGACGAGATTATAGCATCCTACTCCAACTGTTGTCTTTTCACCAAATTCGTCATATTCAAAAGAATATAGCACAGTATTTGAGTTACTTGAGTCAATATTGTGAGACAACGAAGACAGCTTGTTTGCGGAGTATCCATAAGAAATACTACTGTTACAACAACTGACATCTGTTAACAATCCACTGTTTAGGTCAAATACATAATTTGTAGTTGCCCCCACTGGGTTCGTGACACTATTCCTTATGCCAGCAGCAACATTATAATCAAAATGTGATATGCCTCCCAGGAAATTAACCTTTTGATTTATATATCCATTCTTGAATGATTCTTCGTAATTCCCCAAAACATTATCACCCATAACGGTGTCGGCTTTTATTCGATTTCCAGCTTCATCATAGTAATATAGAACTTGAATTGCATTTTCATCTATAGTTTTGATTAATTGATAATTATCATTATAATAACACTCAAGATGTGCTCCTAAAGAATCCTTCATTCGCAAAATGTTAGGGCAACAATCTGAAATGTATTCATAAGAAGAAACCACACCAAATGAATCAGCAATTTTGATTATACGACCTAAATGATCATACGACAATTCTGTCCCATATGTTTTTTCATATAATCCAGCATCGTCAAAAATAACAGAACCATTCTGACCATCAAATACTATCGAAAAATAAATTGTATCAAATGGGACCAAAGTTACAAGCGATCCGGAAAGATATTGCCAATCGTTAAAATCTGTGTCAAATTTATAAAATTGTTCTTGACATATCACTCCATTTTGCATCAATCGAAGCAAAACCCCAAATCTAGAATCGGCTTGTATAGCTTTGTTTTCAGGGGTTACGTTCCCTTTTGCCCAGACTCCAAAAACAAAACTTTTCTGCTGTTCTCCCTGAGCGCTTTTAACTGCCTGTGTTATTTCTTTCCTGCCCTTTGAATCATCTGTCACAAAAAACCCGGTCAACATATGTCCATCATCTACAATTCTATCTGCACCAGATAATCCGCTGGAATACCAACCTTTTGGAGTACTATTACCATCGAGATCTGAAAAATGACCATTTTCCAACAAATTATAGTCATTTGCAACTGCCCCATCTTCCAATTGAAAAGAATCGAAATAACAAGAGCCAGATACATGATTCACTTCAATCGATATAAGCGCAATATTATTATAAACTTCTTCTGGAAGGACGGTTACATAGCTATATCTTTGCCAGCCGCTTTGAGGTCTTAGAGTGTTACTCTGATTTCGAATCCATATCCCTTCGGTGCTTTGATACTCAATCACGAGATTAATGCTGGCATCATCACTGTATTCACAATAATCCAATAATGAATAAATAGAAAATGTCACTGCTTTTCCACACAGCCCTACATCAAGCTGTACTTTTTGACGAATTATTGTACTGAGATCCAATGCGCCTTCAATAAACAAGGAGTTACTGCCGTCCTTGACATACTCTGAACTTGTCCTAACATTCTTTTTTGTATCTTTGGTGGAGTAGATCTCCCACCCATCAAGTTCGTTTTCAAATCCATGATTATAAATGTAATTTGTTATACTATACTGAGGTTCAGAAAAGAGAATCATAGAATGTTTATTGTCATCATTTGTGTTCTGATAAGATTTAGATATAACTATTCCATCCTTGCTACATGAGTAAACAGTATGACCACACTCGTCAAATAATAGTGTTTCTTTATTCCCCATATTATCAGATATAATTGTGCTTTCGCCATCATATACCCAATCGTATTTATGACCTGTAATCTCAAGACCAAACTCTGTTATACTTGTGACACGCTTTAAGCCGCCGGCAGAATAGTCAATCCTAATTTTTCTTGTCGAATCATCCGTAATTGAGCTCAGAAAATAAAGATTGTTATAATAATCATAAGACAATAGTATTCTGCTACCATCTGGTCTACAAACAGAAGATAAACATCCATTATCATATTGATAGACTGTTTTCCTTTCTGCGGGATCCGTAAGTGCACTTAATAAGCCTTCATTATTGTACTCAAACTTTGTAATACGTCCCAAACTATCAGTCATTTCCAATAAGTATCCACCAGAATACCTAAATGATTGTTTTTGATTATTCTGAAGATCTGTAATGGAAATTAAATACCCTTCGTGATTAAAGGCGTACTCCATATTGTCCCAGTCTGTTAATAAAAAACCGACCTTGGTTTTAACCAATTTTACATGAGAATTAAATTCCTCCGCATAAATTGATTCGTCTTCATATGGATTCCCTGTGACGAGGTAAAACAAATGAGTAGTACCATTTGCATCAAGATATTGATAAGGAAAACCATTAATAGAACATTTTTTTATCTCTTGAGATATATTTAGTCTCATTCCTTTCCCATAGGGTGATTGAGATTCATTCATATTAGTTTTATTCGGCGAGAATATATGGGAAATACCGGTTGGCAAACCAGTCCCCGTCATATTTTCATCGACAAAAGAATATACCATATTTCCGGTTAAGTCAGCAACGCTGATATTTCCTGTTGCAGAGTAATCCAAGTTCTTATATGTATAGTATTGTGATAATCCGTCTAAACTTAAGTATTTGATTTGGACAACAGGACAATTCTTGCTGGAACACGGGAATGGTTCTAAAGAAAAACTAGAATCAAGTGAGGCGTTATTAGTTTCGTCGGTCAAAACAAGTCCATAGTTATTATTGTATATATACCACTCGTTGATCGCTCTGGAAATGTTAAACACATATGAATCATAAGTAGAATCAACTGAAGCTACATCTATCAGAACACTGCTGTTAATTGCTTCCCAAATATCATCAGAACGTTCACTTTCCAATTCGGATGTAAGCATAGAAACGGATTTGGTGTTATTTGGTGCGAGTAGAGATTTCGAGCAACAATCTGCGAAACAAATTAATCTAGCGTCTATAACTGCATCTATTGGTGACAATGACGGTAATCTATTAAAGCGTAGATACTTAATTGTCGAAGTAGAATGTTCCTCCGTGTTAGAACCAACTGTAATAGTGTTGATAATGTCTTCTTCTTGGGTGCAATCACAATAATCTACTGATAATCTAATTTCAATAGGATACTTTCTTTCACTGTCTTGAAGCCATTCTTTGTCTGGGAGAAGACGAATTTCCCCTTTCTCTGGTTCACCTGTTTTGAGTTCCAATAGAAGGTCTGATGAACAGTTACCAAGGGCATCTTCCATATATAAGGAATTTATCTGATACCCTTGCTTTTCTTTGCTGCTTATTGTTATTGTTTTTGGATGTTGTTGCTGAATGGAAAAAGATTCTAATGTAATAAGAAAATTGCTATCAGAAAAGAAATCGCGCGTGATTATTTCCGATTGTAGGAGAATAGTCCCATTAATGCTATTGCCAATCAATTGATAATCGTATTCGACATGAGAGTTTTTATCAAGATAATGAATATGATTACCATAACTATCTGGGATAGGTTCTATCAAATCATCATTTTTGCAATCCACGCTGGAAACTAAATAATCAGAAGAAGACTCCGTCTGTACAGGCCATGCCAATTGAAATTTACCCACTTCAGTCTGCACATCAATAAACTGATTATTTGAAGTGAAAGCAGAAAGCATTATTCGATCATGTAATCCATCTCGTACATAATATTGTATATTGTCTCCTTGTAATAGTAGCTGATTATTAATAATATTCCAATATCCAAAGGCATCTATTTCATTAACTGGATATTGATAAAATAATGCCAAATTGCTCCCGTCATCCAATCGAAAGTGGCGTTCATATTTATCTCGTTTCTGTATGATTTCGCCCACTATATGATTACAAGAAATGCCACTATCATCCATATTGAAGGCATCTTGTATTAAATCATCGGCAGTACTATTCTTCGTAAATGATTCATTGCCTGTTATTTCTTGTCCAATAACGTTCTTCATTCTTATTGAGTCACAATAAGAATTGTTGCTAAAAGCAAGTGAAGCAACCAAGATAGTAGCAATAGTTTTTTTCAAGAATAACGATTTCATAAAAACCTCACTCTCTTTTTCTATATAGAATGTCACAGACAAACATATAAAACACCTATTTTATTATAGACGATGGCGAACAAAAAAAGTCAATACGTCCTCAAATAATATTTTTTTGTACGGGTGTCAATGATAGGTTACATTTACCTCCAGCTTGACGTGTCAAAGAGAAGGGTGGAGTTTTCACAGAAAATACGGCCCGACCTTAACACGTCAAACTTGGCATAATTGTATTTCACGCAGCAGCAACGCTGCTGCTCTTGATTACATTACTCCCCGGTAAAATGCAAGGACCTGATTTGGACTTCGCATCCCTAAGCACTGTTTATAATAATCATTTCGTTCGCCAAACTATACATTCGCATGCTTTTGTAGAACCGCTCTTCATCGATACGATGCTGACGCTCCACCTTTCCGCTGTGCCGTGGCGTAGCAATCTGGATCCTGTGGTAAATGATGCCATAAGATTACATATTTGATCAATGTTGCATGGCGTTATTTCTTAACATAAATACTCGTTTCTGAATCGAGTGCTCCTGTGGGTTCATCTGCCAACAACAGTTTAACATCCATAACAATAGCCCGTGCAATTGCCACTCGCTGTTGACGTCTCTCCTTCGTCTTGCAAGGCCGTCACCCTTATTCGAACCCATTTGTTACGAAGTCTCTTTTTTTGTCAACGAATC
>CACXCB010000002.1 GCA_902766005.1 uncultured Erysipelotrichaceae bacterium
AATACATATACTGACATCCCAGCTCCGATCAAATGTCAGGTTTCTGCTTAAGACAACAAACCGATATTTTCTCAGGCCTTCCTTATTTCGGTACTGAAGTACCCATGTTTTCGGATGAAAAGCCGGAAACTTTCTACTTCCCGTTTTTCCCGGCAAAGTCACTGGGATAACCATCTGATCGAGAAGCAGCATGAGAGGAGAATGTGCCGATGGCTTTTTGATTTGCCCTGCCTCACAGAAGATCAGGATCTTCTCCGATACCTTGACAAGTGCATTCAGCATACTGATCGGATTCTGAAGCAGATCACTATCCGGATCTTCCTTCAATCCCAATGCTATACAGACTGCCGTCAGTGCTTCCAGATCCAGTGAATACGTAGTACCTACGGCCTTTTCCAGAATAAATCCATCCGGGGGAAGAAGAGAATTACTGTAATTAACGCGATCCTGGTTGCTGTTAGTCCGAAACATGGGCAGCGCCCTCCCCCTCGTAAATATCCGTCACGATCCGTTTTGCATCTCCAAATCGGTAATCAAGATATCGGCCCCCAACCCAATTGTCAGGGTTAAAGTCCTCAGCATGGCATAACTTTGCCCTGGATCGTTCCTTTATTTCAATCTCTCTGGAAATCAGGATCTCGTCTATCCTATCATTATCTCCGGAAATGAATGCTGCCTGCAGGTTTAGCAGAAATCTACGGAGCTTGAAATCCGGCCGACCGAGAAAGCTTAAAACATCCTCTAGATTTACGCCAGCGTATCGGACAATGTTATCACTTATCTCACCCCACTCAGAAACAGCTGCTTTATTCTGTCCTCTTGAAAGAATCAAGTTATATCGAACACGCGCCGCATAGACCAGTCGGTTAAAATCACAGGCAAGCTTCATAATCCTTGCCATCTCAGGAGGCACTTCGTCTTTCAGATCTGCATAGAGCATCTCGAAACGTTCATATTTTGACAGATCAATATTATGTTTAAGGATATAGGCCAGCAGCTTGTCCGAAACAGACTTCTCTATTTTGGAGCGCAGGAAAGATGCTTCCTTTTCTGTCAAGCCAATGTCCAAATGGCTGCGCCAATCGGTATCCTTCATCTCTGGAAGATCAAAAAAGCGCACCGTTTCGCCACGCCCAGCATCTTTGTCATCCTTATCGCCTTCCTCTGCATCGTCTCTCCGATTACCCAGCTTCTCAGGTTTACTTTGTGCGCGAACAAGTACAGAAAGCCTGACCATATCCGAAATTGTCATATTCTCCTGTTCAAAAATATGATATGTACGGATACCATTCCAATAGATATTGGAAGGCTTCCTAGCGACCCAGTTTTTAGGCAGGACTCTCGCACCTATGATACCGGTTCCAAGTGGTTCACGACCATCATTAAGACATTTTTGGTAAAGCCGCACCCCACAGTCCTTCTCCTCCAAATCTATCTTTTGCAAGATCGCCGGAACCTGATTACCATATTTTCCAGATACTGCCTCCTGGAGAATATATGGAACGATAAAAAAATACTTCGCCCTAGTCTGAACCGTTGAAGTGCCTGGGAAGAAATAATTTGCAAAAGCATCACGAATAAGGCCGATGCCAAGCTCATCGACCGCCCCCCGCTCCTGGAGCAGGTTCATTACATCCAATACCTTTTCACGATCTGCTTTCGAAAAATCTACCCATCCAAGCTGCATTAATTATCTCTGATCCTTTGTACTAAAGTATTTTAAAATGTTTTAAGTTCTACTCCATTCTCAAATAAATCCAGAACCCCTATAAGCCATCGTATTTCTGAGTGTGAAGGCCTCATCTCATATGATCTTTTTTTCAAACCACTGTGCTTTATATAACTTTAAATAAACATTCTGACAGATTCAGTTCCTGCGCTGCCTTAAACTGTGCAAAAGAATCATTAAGAAGATACCCTGTTTTGGTTCGCTTTACTTTAATCGGCTGTAGGAAATCTCCATTTTCATAGTATTCGTTTATTTTTGCCTTTACGACTGTATCATCTATCTCATCCATATAATAGGCTGTCGGAAGTGAGATATCATCTATTGCAAGCAGGATCTCCTGAACTTTTTCCTTCAAAGCACTCAGGTGAAGAAAAGCACACTTCTCAGAAGGAATTATGTTTCCATTCATTTTGATATAGTCTGCGAGACGGGGCAAACAGCTTTCACTTCTTCGGTACTTATAAAAATAGCCAAGTCTTCCCATTATTATTAATTCTTTTCTAGCGCGTGACAGGGCTAC
>CACXCB010000003.1 GCA_902766005.1 uncultured Erysipelotrichaceae bacterium
AGCATATCAGCACGGATATGATTTGAACAGCACACAGAGATTGAAAACTATCATAAACAAGGGGGATGAATTTGACGTATTTCATCCACAATAAGATTTGTGTCATTTTCATCTTCCTCCTCTTTTGACAAAAGTCTTTCAGTTATGATTCATGCGACATGGCATCAGTAGTCAACCATAGCCTATTGAATTCATAACTACTTATTACTATCATTGCGAATGGTTGCTTTTGCTGAGAGTAATAGATTCATTCATCAAACAAAGAATGAACTTGTACATATTCAATGCATCGGATATCAAATCTTCCTGGGTTACAACCCAAGGTTCTAATTCTGTCCAAAGACTTTTTCTTAGTTCAGACATCAGGAAGAAGCGATTTATTGAACGAAAGTAAACAGCATTGTCATTTTTATTGTTGCAAACACTGGAATACTTGTCTCTATAGCCTCTTTTTAAGGTATAGATTCCATCAATTAAAACGACAACTTGTTTCAAATCTCCTGAACGATAAGCATCTTTGATTTGGGATACTTTTTCTTCATATTTTGAATTCTTATTTAATTCCCTTTCAATTTTCTCAAGTAAGCTTGGCCAATCTTCAATAAGGGTTGGGAGAATTAACTCTTTGTATTTTCTGTTGAAATAATCCACATCATAAATGCCGTTTGATTCTTTTCTCATCTCTTCAAAAACAGGAGAAAGAAGAATCCCCTCTTTTGAATGCAGCCATTTTGATTTCTTTCCAATATTCCCCTGCCTTGAGCCTGGTTTCGTAACGCACGATTCTTCAATCCTCGCCCAACGGAATGAAGAAATCTGCATAAAAAGACACATCCATGAATTGTCAGAATGCCAGCAAGTATGTTCTATAGCTTTCCCAAGAAGACGGAATGGAATATCGTCGCAGAATGTTGGAACGACTTTTTGAAACACATACAGAGCCATTTCCAATCTTCCGAATGGCAGGTTGTCAAAAAGATTATATATAGCAGCAATCCAATTTGCTTTGCTTGGCTGCTTTTTCTCCGTATTTAGCAATCGTGTATATAGAAGGTATGCTTCATCATAAAACCGAGCAATCTCAGCAGGTGTCAAAGGAATAATACCATCATCCAGGGATTCTGTTGAATCTTTCTTTTCTACAATCATTGCTTTTGGCAAAGGCGTTTTTTTATTCTCATTCGCAGTGTTATCCCTGATGCTTAGATCATCTTTCAATAGCGTCAGGATTTCTTGTTCTTCAATTTTATTCAGTACTACAGTTGAAAAAGTCGTATAATCTTGTTTGCACCATTTAATATTCCATGGGGGTAATTTCTTCCAAATTGTCTCTGTAAGTTCCGATAAACAAAATGCTTGATTCGCTGAATCAAAAAACACCTTTTCTTCATTCTGATATTCAACCAGTTCATCATATCTGTTTCGGTAATATTCCTGAATTCCTTTGGATTTCTTAATGCTTTTTTCGACCACACTATTCTTGTCGTTAATATAGTCGTCAATGATTTCATTAATCTCGTTTTTGTAATCAGTCTTTTCTTTTTTTATTGCTTTTAATATATCTTCAAGTTTTTCCCAGTTCTCGATAAGCCAAGGAACAAGAACCTTTCTGTATCCATTTATGAATTTCTCTCTGTATTCTTCTTTTATTACCCCATGTTTTTCTTCAAACAATGGCCTTAAATACTTGTATTCCTTCTTATTCCACCACTTATTGTATTCGCGTCCTTTTCGTGATTTTCCCAGACTTTTCCAATAACTCTTTTCTATTATCGACCAGCGAAAACCGGCTATCTGCAGGAACACACACAGGCTATCAAAATCACAATTTTCAGCTTCTTGGATTGCATCTCTAAGGAAGTATATAGGCTCATTATCACACAGAGTAGGAACAACCCTTTGAAAAATATAAAGTACTGTAAAATGCCCTTTTTTCTTTAATAAATTCTCTTCTGTATCCCTTACAAAGCGGAATCTTTCAAGATCTGCTTTTTCCAGTCGATCCATGTAAATCTTATATGCTTCTTCGTAAAACTTGTACTTTTCTTCCGGAGTTATTTGAGTTATATATTCGTATAAAGGCGATACGAACGCATCCTTCTTGGTGTTCTTTATTTTGCTTGTTCTCTTGCTTGTTTTTCGTTTTGTAGCCATTGTTTTTATCCTTGTTTGATCGGATCAAAACATTCTGCCCATATTTTGAAGAAGCGATTGTCTGATTATTGTCACATTTTCATCAATTCACGGATTCCTTTGCCATTCTTCCGCTATGATTATTTCGCTGTTCCGGTAATGCAGGCGTTCTTTCAAGTTCTTCAGATAAAAGTCGCCCAATGTCTCGCGG
>CACXCB010000004.1 GCA_902766005.1 uncultured Erysipelotrichaceae bacterium
CTGCTGATGCCCTACTCAGCACCACGCTACCGCTATCATTGGGGAGGAATGCTCTTCACGGCAATAGGCTATCAGAAACCGGTTATTGCCAGTGATGATATGAATCCGGAAGTGTTTGTTGCGTATAATATCGGTCGTTGCTTTAAGAGTGGCGATATGCAATCGCTGCAGAAGGTGTTGGAAGATTTTATCAATACTTATGATGAACGACAGGCAGAATATCAAAAGGAATTAGCAAAGGCAGGCAGGGAGTATTCGCCAGTGGCTTTTGCGCAACATTTGGAACAGATATGGAATGAGGATTGATGATACGATGACAGCTGATGTATCTGTATTGATACTAGCAAAGAATGAAGAGAAAAATATTGTTGATTGTATAAAAAGTGTGCAATTTGCAGCTGAAGTAATCGTGATTGATGATTTTAGTACGGATAAGACAGCTGAAATTAGCAAATCTTTGGGGGCAAAAGTAGTGCAACATGCATTGGCAGGCAACTGGGGGGCACAGCAGACTTTTGCGATTCAACAGGCAGTACATCCATGGATTTATTTTTTGGATGCGGATGAACGAGTATCCAAAAAATTAGCAACGAAAATTATCGAACTGGTCAAGAAGGATGACCGAAGATATGCTTATTGCAACGCACGCTTGAATTATTTCTGGCAGCAGCCCTTGCGCCATGGCGGCTGGTTCCCAGATTATGTAGTTCGTTTAGTTCCGGCTAAGGGAACTTATGTGACTGGCTTTGTGCACCCGCAGTTTCATCACGACTATGAAGAAGTAAAACTTCCAACGGAAGAATATATTATTCACTATCCATATCGTGATTGGAATCATTATTTTAATAAGCTGAATTTCTATACGACACTGGCAGCTGAAAAAATGCAGGAACAGGGCAAGAAAGCACATTTGCTGGATTTTATCACGCATCCTTTTTGGGCCTCCTTCCGTATGTATGTTCTTCGTGGTGGATGGCGTGATGGACGTATTGGTTTTGTGCTGGCTTGCTTCCATTACTTCTATACCATGGCAAAGTATGTGAAGCTATATTATTTGGATAAAAAGAATGAACATGTAGGGGACGAATAATGCTTTTTAAAATTTATGGACTTGGAAGATCTATATATAGACTGCATAACTGGCGTGAAGCACATCGTTTTGTGGTATTTATAGGGAGAGCGTTAATAAATTATTCTGCAGTAAAACGCATGTATAATTGGTTTGGGGAAGAAGAACAGCGCAGACAGATATTAGAAGGAAATGCGTTTTTGATAGAACAGGCAACCAGAGCTTTTTTTTATAAGGGGTCAACATTTTCTGAACGGGAAAATTTAATTTGTAGACATATAGGATTTTTGCAAAAGAGACTAAATTTAGAATGGGCATATCGATTAGCAATTCACTATGCCAGATATACAATTTGGCAGTCACAGGATGAAGGACTAAATTGGCAGACACAGTTAACGATGGAGCCTGGACAGCGCAAAGAAGGGCTTTTATCTGTGATGATGCTATTGGATAATCGTCCGTTATACCAAATTATATTTTGGTTTAATGAAAATCAAAAAAAAGAAGAGTCTTTATGGATTGGTGCCATGCAAGGGCCTAACATGGAAGATGCGAAAGAAATTATTAAAGAGATAACCAAACGTTCATATCGTTATCGCACGAAAAACCTTATTTTATATATGACTATGGCTGTTGCAAGAGCTTTTAACGTTAAGCATATATATGCCGTTTCCAATAATGGTTATTATGCGATGAATCATGTACGGCGAGATAGAAAGCTGAAAACAGATTTCGGGGCTTTTTGGGAGGAGGTCGGAGGAGGGCTTACGGATGATGAGCGTTTTTATGAGATACCTTTAGTGGAGCCTCGTAAATCGATGGAAGAAGTACCAACTAGAAAACGCGCAGTGTATCGTAAAAGATTTGCCTTTCAAGATGATGTTGATGCGCAGATTGCGGAAAATTTGAGGAAAATAATGACTGTTAAAGAGGATTAGAGATGAGGATTGAAGATTTAAAAGGAAAAAGAATATTAATTCATGCATTGGTGAACCTAGGGGATGTTGTGTTAGCAACAAGTACGGCAGCGTTGTTAAAAAAATTATGTCCATCGGTGCATATAACAATGATGGTTCGGCATTATGCTCGAGAGATTGTAGTAAATAATCCTGTAATAGATGATTTTATAATATTTGATTATCAATCAAAGAAAAAATCATATCGTGCTATGTGGCAAATGATAAAGACTTTGAGAAATGGAAATTTTGATGTTTGCATATCATTGGATAGAAAATTACGTCCAGCATTATTGACATTTCTAGCACGAATACCTCAACGAGTGGTTCCAGAGCGTATTTTTGACGACAAGCCTAGTGACGTAGTGAGACTGTATACGGATGTCATTCCTATGACTAGTGATTTTTTACAACAGCCGCAAGCTGAAAATTTTCAGACAGTGGTTCGCGGTTGGTTGGGCCTTGAGGATGTACATGCAAAGCCTGTAATAGGCAAACCAACAGAGTGTAATTACAAAAAAGTAGATAAGTTGTTAAGCAGGTTGCAGTCAGGAAAGAAACACATTGCTCTTTGTGTTAAAGGCACATTCCCGTTGAAGACATGGCCGAAAGAACATTTTTGTGACTTGATGAAAAAGTTGCAGGATCGATATAATGCTGACTTTTTCATAATTGGCGCACCGGGAGATCATGACTATGCTGATGAGGTAATTAAATCCAGTAATTTGGCAGTTGAAAATTTTTGTGGCGAAACAAGTCTTATGGATTTGACCGTGTTGTTTCAACAATCCTTTTTATTTGTCACGGTAGATACGGGGGCCTTGCATATTGCATCAACTACGGATGTTCCTATTGTGGCTATGTACGGATGTGGCCCTGCTAAAAGATGGCCACCAATGACAGATAATTCACGTATTGTTACAACATCGGAAGATTGTAGTCCGTGTCATATACCAGCGGATGCTTGCCCAACGAATCCACGTCCAAAATGTCAATGGAATATAACACCGGACATGGTATTGAAGGCATGTGAAGAATTGGTATAAGGTGCGGTTGTTAGATTTTTATATAATAATCTCCCGAGAAAGATGGGATGGTAATATGGCCCCAAATATAAAGGTTTTATGTGTATTATCGACTAAACATGAGCAAATAATGCATATAAAAGACGCGTTTTTAGGGAAAAATATAGATGTAGAAATTTTTATTGCGGATGAATTTTCGTTGGCTGTTAATTATTGGTCGAAAAAAATTGATAGACTATTATTGGGGACGCTTAGTAAAAAAAATCGTAGATGCGTGGAAAAGAAATTTATTGATTTTGTTCGAATATTTAAGCCAGATAAGATTTTATATATTAATACGCCTCTATCGCTAGATGTTATAAAAGAGGCGGGGAAATACAGCTTTAACTATTTTTGGTTTGTGGATCCTTTGCATGATTTGCCCAAAGAAATAGAACATAAACCCAATGTAGTGGCAACTTATGATATTGATAGTTTTTATAAATATCATAAAGTGGAGATGGTAGATAAGTTCGTACCACTTGGATATAATGTTTTTTATAAACCGACGGCAATTCAAAGGCAAGAGAATGTCTATGATATTGTATTTGTAGGCTCGCCATATAAAAAAAGATTAAAATTATTAGAGAAAATAGCAGAACAGGCCTATAAGAAAGGATGGAGGATGAAGGTCTGCGGACCTTTTTGGCAGTTCCCGTACTTTTGGAAAAAATATCTACTGAAGTATAAATACCCTTACTTAGCAAGAACTATAGATAA
>CACXCB010000005.1 GCA_902766005.1 uncultured Erysipelotrichaceae bacterium
GTCAAAAGAATTGATTGAGAGTTGTTGCAAGACGATTCTGGATGAGATGGGCATTCCGTGGAGCAAAAATGATGATGTGCCACAGCTTACAGGGAAAGTGCTGAAAGAACTCGATTTGTTGCCTGAGAGTGTACAACCATCTAATCCTGCCGCTGATTCCATAAAAGCCGTATTGGGCAATCTCAGGGCAATTCCCTCCAAACTTGCTGAGTTACGAAATCCTTACGGAAGTGGCCACGGAAAAAGCGCATCATATACAGGGCTGGAAAAGCGACATGCAAAGCTTGCTGTGGGCTGCAGCATTACATTTGTGGACTTTGTCTGGAGTACATACGAAAGCGCGAAGAGGGATAAAAACGTTTCATTCCTCTACGGAGCCAAAGTACGTGTTGTTCCTAACGAGAAGGGTGATAATACGCTGATTATTGAGTAGTGCAATTACAAATAAAAGCGTAGATAAAAGGGTTAAGCGATAGACACTATAGAATAAGTATTTATATCACAGTAATCAGACGAGAAATATTTTTTCTTGCAGGAGGTTGATATTATGGCATTCAAACTACCGGGGAAGAACAAACTATCAAAAGAACAATTAGATATTATCAATCTTTCTACAAAAAACAGTTGGGTTATTGAGGGCGGTCCAGGAACAGGAAAGACCGTAATGGCTTTCTACCGCGCTGCGCAGATTAATACGGAGTCCGAAATCCCTTTACTTGTCTACAATAGACCTCTTCGTAATTATTTAAATAGCGCAGTAAAAGATCTTGCGATTACTAACTGTAATGTTTATACATATTTTCAATGGATCGAATCCTTTTATACGGATATTTTAGAGAAGAAATGTCCATATATTGATCGATATAAACCGGACTGGGATCAGGTGAACAATGATATTGCAGAATTGGGTAAGTATTACGAACATATCATTATAGATGAAGCTCAAGATTTCCCATTAGAATTAATTAAAATCGTTGGGAAAATTTCAAAAAGTGTTACTTGTTTTATTGACCCAAATCAGACAATAAATGTCGGACAAACTGATGTCCGTAGCGCTGTTCGTTTTTTACGTGTTCCGGTTTCATATAAACTGTCTAGAAATTTCAGGAATACGATCGAAATTCGGAATCTTGCTGCGTTATATTGTCAGGATGGGGAACCTCCAGTCGCCTATGTTTCAGGGGAAAAACCACGATTTATAAAGTGTGATGATTACGAAGATCAAACAGCAGAGATTGTAAGGATTATAGAAGATAATCCGGAAAAATCGATTGGAATAATCTGTGGGACAAAGTCATCTCAAGGGGGACTTTATAATGCTTTAAAAGATGAATTGTCTAAAAACATTAAAATTCAGAGTTCTACAGTTCAAAGCAATATCAATTTTGACATTCCAGGCGTTAAAATTTTGAACTATTCAAATATGAAAGGATTGGAGTTTGATATTGTCATCCTTCCGAGAATTGAGAAAATCTATTCTTCGAACGACAAGACAATAGACATGAATCGAATGTATGTGGCTATTTCACGAGCGGTAGATGAACTGCACATTTTTTACTTTGATACAAGTATAGGACGGTCTTACGCAAATGTTATATGGCCAATATTAGATAATCCTGATGTTGTAACGTGGTGGGAGTAAACAAAATGAATGCATACCAAAAGTTGCTTGAAAATAAGGATTCTATTGAGTCTTTATTATCTGTCAAAATCGATCCCACATCATTTGAAAGTTGGGAAGATGCTTATTGGTTCACAAAGTGCATATATTCAGTTGATGATCCCGCATATGATCAGAAGGTGATCAACGGCTTTGATATTGCATTTTATTTAGGGCTTAATATTGAAGTAGATAGAGATAAGTTCTTAGAGGCTACACGAGTAACTGCACTACTCTATTTTAAGTATAATCAATACGCATTAGCTTCAAATAAGTTACTGATGTTGATACTTAGTGGAGATGAAATACCAGTATGGGTAAACCTCTATTTTGCAATTACTCAAATTTATACCAATCTATCTCTTGTAGCAGAAGATCCAGATTATTATCTCTTTCCATATCTTGATGTTGCAGCTACAGATGAGGATTTGACAAGAAGGAACTTAATCTATATTGATTTTCTCAATCGATTGGTTGAAAAAAAAGATTCCGACTATATTGAATCCATCGAAAGCACGATTATCTTTGAAAAGGCTTGTGAGTATCATTTAAATACAGAAAAAGCATTGCTTTATTTCAAAAACGCCTTCAACATCACTGCTGAAACTCCAATTGAACTTGAATCATCTGAAGAATCTCCTGAAAAAATAGATGCATTGGAAAAGCATCAAAAAGAACTTATTGCTGCAAATGAACGTATCGCTGCTCTTGAGTCGAAAGTTGAAGAGTTATACAAAGCTTTAGAAGAAAAAGAAGTTGCAATAGAGGAAAAGAATAAGCTGATACAAGCGTCCCTGGGTGTTCCAGATAAAACGAGTGAAGAAAAACCTTTGCAACAGGATCAGGATGATGTTGAAGCGATTGCAGTTGCCATTGAAGAGGCTGAGAATGACCTGGAAAAGCTTATTCCGCAGCAAACTTTTCCAAATGCAAAGGAACTACTTAGAAGAAGAAAAATACTTGTTTATGGAGGTCAGCAAAGCAAGCAAGATCAACTTGTTTTGCATGCCAAAAAGGTGTTTGGGCTTACAGAGGACTGTTTCGATTTTGTTTTAGATTATGAGAGAATCAAAACTCATGCAGAAAGAGTTCAGCCTTTCAGTGATAAGTATGCGGGAGTTTTGATTGGTGAATGTCCACATAAAACTACTGGTACAGCGGACTATTCAAGCCTTATTACAAAATTTGAGAATGAAGAGGGATATCCTTATCCAGTACGCGTAATGACTGAAAGCCACAAGCTTAAGATCACAAAAACCTCTTTTGGTAAAGCTTTATGGAAACTTTTATATCATCTACAATCACAAGCTGATTGAGCGGTCATTGTTAATTACTATGTGAGATGCAGGTGCAAACGAGTATTGGCAGGATGACAGGGTCTTCATGACGTATTGACACATGAGTCTAGAAAAAGGCGATAAAAGACATCTGCATCATTGCAAGAACGGCAATACCCTTATTGTCTTTTTTCGAAATTATAATTCAATAGTTTAGATTAATAATATTTATGATTGGTAAAAAAGAATATGTCAGACCAGTGGTTTAAATATAGTTCATATACTGGAAATGAGTCTTTCAAGGATGGCCCTCAGAAGCTGGATTTTAATATTTTAGATTTCTGGCGCTATGCCTACTCTAATCTAATTGATACGGAATCTGAAATGGCTGAGTTTCTTGTGGGTCATGCTTTAGGCTTAGATATTCCAACAAATAAGTCATACTGGACACCGTTTGACATTCAATATGGAGATGTCAAAATCGAAGTTAAAGAAACAGGTTATACCCATACGTGGACAAGAAAACAATCCAAGTTCCGACGATTTAATATAAAACCTTCAAATAATGGGCGTCAATGCGACATTTATGTGTTTTGTCTTGTGGGTGAATACGGAGAAGTCCCAGAGCTTGTTGATCCGCTCGATCTTCATATATGGAAATTTTTTATTGTTCCAAGAAAGGTGATTGATGATTCGTGTGGGGCTGAAAAGAGCATAAGTTTAGAAAAATTGCTCTCACTAGGATATGAAGTAACTGACTATCAAAATATAAAGGAGACTATTGATGCTTTAATTTGTTCAATAGAATAATACAATTGAATTGGTTTAATTATTGGTATTCAATGAATCCACATGCCAGACAACGTAGAAATCTTTAAAGAACAATATCCGTCCTTGGAATCCTACTGGAGGTCCATTATCCTGTTTGGCAGGAACGTGGCCACCTATAAATTTGCGTTGGCCGAATCATTGTTGGAGTTGGCACGACAGGGAAAGACGGAGGTTACACTGCAGGAACTTGCCGTTCCTTATGCAAAGCATCTCTGCCGCCATCTGGAAGATGCGCCTAAACAGGTGACAAGCGCGAGCAGCCGGTTTTTAACGGCTTGCAAAGATTTCAACAACGGGAAGGTCAGCAAAACGCAACTGCTGGATACTACTGTTTCTTTCGGGTTCAATAATGTTATTGATGTATTTCATGTGGTCAACGGAAAACCGATCCCCATTGAGTTTTATAAAAAGGATTATTCGCCGTCAGCGAAGAAGATTATTCTGACGGATGAGATATATAAACTTGGAGAACTCCCCAATGCGGAAAATTACGACGCAGAGGCCGAGGCTCGGTGGCACCTGGTGGAGAAAGCCTGGGAACTCGGTATTTCCAAGGATTTGATGTATGTACGATATGACGATGATGGACGGAAACTGTATGTGATCGAATCCAATAAC
>CACXCB010000006.1 GCA_902766005.1 uncultured Erysipelotrichaceae bacterium
CGGAATGCTCCGAAAGTTAAAGGCACTTCTGGAAGGAAATATATTGAGTCCAGAAGAATACGATAAAGAAAAAATAGAAATAATATACTCAGAGAAGATTCCTGCATGGATTCCTGAGAAAACAATGGTGGAAACACTTGTTGAATTTAAAAAATTACTGGATGCCGGTATACTGACACAAGAAGAGTTCGATTACACAAAAATGGATATTCTAAACAGTTGATAATATGGATTACACTAAAAATAGTCAAATAGATAAGCTGATGGAGTTAAAACTACTCTATGAGCAGGGAATCTTGACTAAAGAAGAGATGGAATCTGAGAAGGCAAAAATATTAAATTCATCAACTCAAAAGGTTGAATCTCCGAACAATAGAATCCCATCTGATGAGACTTTAGAATCTTCTTTTGTTTCTATAAGTGATGATAATAAACATAATCGCAATAATAAGATTATATTGGGAATAGCAACTGTTTTCGTTGTGGTTATTGTTGCCGTTATCGGCTTTTATTTGAACAAACAAACAGAGCCGAAAGTAACAGATGATATTGAACTGGCACAACTTGCGGGTGATGATATGAATGAGACGATAACTGACGCTGAGGGTATTGATTCATCAACATCAGCGACAATCAACGCCAAAAATAAAGTTGAAGATTTATTAAAGAATTGCAATTGGATTAAGCATGATGATGGCTTTCAATATCCAGCTTCTTTCAAGCATCATCAAGTATTTCTTGACGAGATTCCTGCTGATGTTGAGGTTTATACTTATGACTCGATAGAACTATGTTATTGGCCGTTACTTGGAGTCTGGTCGGTTACTGACGAGTTCCCCTCTCAAGGTTTATATTTAAGTCCAACAGAAACCGTGAAGAATATCACCTACCGTGCAGAATCAAAAGGGATTGCATCTGGATATACAAATAGTGGTAAGATATTCTATTTAAAGCAAAAGATTATGCATGGAGAAGGAGTTGACCATAGTAAGTTTCTAGTTCTTATTAACCCTCCAGAATACAATAAGGCCGTTGAAAAAATAACCAATATGATAGCAACGTGGTAAAAACGTTTTTCTAAAGCATTATAAATTGAATAGGCTATGGATAATTCAAAACAATCCCAAATAGATAAACTAATGGAGTTGAAGCAACTCTATGAACAAGGTATATTAACCAAGGAGGAAATGGAGGTCGAGAAGCAGAAAATCCTAAATAATAGTACCTCAAAAAAGCCTGAGCGTTCCGTGCAGGATCCTGAGCCAAGAATAGAACCAGTTGTTTCCCCCGCTAGCCAAGTTGTCGAAGAAGACAGTATATACGAAGAAGATGAGGAACAGTCTTTCTTCGATAAGTATAAAGCCTATATTGTTGGTGGTATTGCTTTAGTGCTAGTAATTGCAGGCATAGCCTTTGTACCCAAGATTATCTCGCACTCTGATGACATCCCCATTTCTGATGTTTCTATTGAAGAAATTGGTGAGTCAGTAGCATTAAAAGGTAAGATAAATAATAAAATAGGCTTTTCTATGCAGTTACAATGCACAGGAAATGAGGTCAATGGCACTGAGCACTATGATAGTCAGAAATCAGAAGCAACAGTCACAATAAAGGGAACCATTGCCGAAGGTCACATGATATTACACGAGTATGACAATGGACTGGAAAGTGGCAAGTTTGAAGGTTCTTTCGATAATGTGACCTTTACGGGAACTTTTACAAACTCAAAAGGAAAGGTTATGCCCTTCACGGCAAGAGTGTTGAGCGAAGAATATATAACCAAGGAAGAAGATGCAATTAACGCTATAGGTGAGAAAGGCACGATTTTAGCAAATGTTGATGGAAAAATCTTTTATATAGAAAAGATAAAAGATGACAACAGATATGATGCAGAAGGTGAGAATTGCGGAAAACTCTATATTCACAATATAGCAGACGCCACTACCTCTTATGAAACAATATTGATTCCCTCAGGAGAGTCATATTCAATTGAAGAATGTAAATATCGGGATATGAAAATCACTTTTGTTTTATATGATGTCGGCAGGAATGGCTTTGGCATTGGAAATTATTGTACTGAGGTGAGTCAGTATAATATTAAGACTGGCCAGTGGAAAGATATTGCTGAAGGATGTGCAAAAGCTGAATTTACTGATAATAACAAGAAAATTAAAATTACGACGGCAATAGTGATTAATTCAGAAGCTGAATCTGCTTGTGATTATAAATATGAATATACTGATGAAATCATTGATCTTTAATAAGTAAACACTAATTGATTGAATTATGAAAAAGGTTTGCATACTTGTTATATTGATCTGCGGGCTAAATATATCCTCGGCTAAAAGTGAAGAGAATTATACTCAGAATTTTTATGGTTTATATGAGTTTAGCCACAGAGACAACGCTACAGAACTCAAATATGATTGGGAATTTAACTCCGACCATTCTCTTGTAGTTAATATGTGGTATGATATTACACTGCCGAAACTAGGTAAAATTCAATTGTTTGCAGAGCAGACAGGAACATACCAAATTTCAGGCAACTCACTTTTTTTAAAATGGGATGAAAATACGCTAAATGCAAGATTGGAGAGTACTCATTTCACAGATGAAGTTACAAAATGGATTAGCGAAACTCCAGAAGCACAAAGCCAAATAAACAAAATTCTTAATCAAGAATTACAAGAGGTAAAAAAGACTTTTTCTGCCTCTAACCACAAATATGATAATACTAATATCTATAGTCTTACCGAAGAAGAACTGATATTGAATAACCCCAATGATGGTTTAAGATTAAAAAAAATACGCTCAGTAGTTTCTCAAGTAGTAATGAAACCTCATTTTCGCGTTAATGATGAAAAAACATATATTGGGTTGATCAATACCATTGAAAATGGTGATACTATTAAGGTGTATTTTCTCCAGAAGTTTAAAGTAATCAGTTGCGACGCAAAAGGTTATACAATAGAAACGGAGACCATTGATTCTGAAGTTTATTACACTACGTGGAATTTTAATGCGAACCTAATGAAAACTATAGCAGAGACAAAAAAGAATAATAAATACATCTTTTTAGTAAGCCCTCAAGGAAAAATAGTTAAACTTATCAATGCCGATTCTGTTATGAGTAAAGGTAAAGAGAACTTGGATCCTGCATGGGAGATGGTCTTTTGGGGTTTATATCCAGATATGTTCCCCAATTTAAATGCTCAGATGCAATTACGGCATATAGTCTATTCTGGACTTACAGAAGAAGGCTTCCTTCAAGAAATGGGAAAATATCCTCTGTGGTTTTCACTTTATGGAAGAGAATTTAAAGATCAGGAAGTATATTTCTATGAATCAGAAGAAAAATTAAAAATGAAGAGACATATTAAATCTATCTCTAAAGATAAAGACAATAACTATAAGTTCGCAATTGTGGATAACTTAGAAATGACCCAGCAAGAGAGGAAGCAATTAGTTCGTGATTTACTGTCAAAACAATATTCTTCGGCGGAAATAAATAAGATTTTTGATGCTGCATATAAAGAGTCTGGCTTAGAAGAACTAGACACTTTCTCTTCCTCAATTATTAGATTCAATTCTGAATTATGGCCTTCTTCAATAACTTGTGTTGACCAGACTAATGAAAAAATAATTGAATACTATATTGACTTGAAAGAATAGTTGGTACAGTTAATCTTATTGCAATACGCCTATCATCAATTTTGGTGGTAGGCATTTTTTGTATAATTTATGTAAACGACTATAAACGCCTTTGACATTTACAACCGCCATTAGTGTATTAAAAAGCGCTTCCCAAGCCTTTAGTTCTTTATTAGTGTGATTAAAGATTTTTTATATTCTCTGTTCGGCTCTACTCCTGGGCTAGCAGAGCGGCAGGACACTACGCTTGCACCTGTCGTTACCGCCAAAGCAAGCAGGTCGGGTAATTATGAGCCTGACATAATAGCCATTACTAAAAAGTGGGGCGAATTGAGAAACGGGCTCTGTATAGAAACCACGCTGCAAGAACTACTGGCCATTGTACCACGTCATCGCCCCAGGATAGATGCTTACAATGGCTTGAGAAGTCTGCTGCGTGAAAAATTCGGAGTAACTTTAACTATTAAAAGCAGGAAAACGCATGACTAGAGACATTCTGATTTATGGAGGACTATGTGCTATCAGCCTTGATACAATAGACGGTAATGGCGATATCACAAGAGGCTTGGACAAAGATTATGAAGATTCTACTAACATTAACGTGAGGTTCGATGCTCTCACAACAGGAAATCATGGAGAGGTTCTACTAATCTTTCTAATGGATGGTGATTGGAATAACAAGAATATCAACCAAAAATATGTTGACATCGTTCAAGCATACATCATTACTGGTGACAATGGCGAAGATAATCTTCCGTACCCGTTCGTTGGTGTCTTGAATTATAAAAAACTTTTGGCCATTGATTACTTTGAGAAGATGTGGAGGAAGAATTCA
>CACXCB010000007.1 GCA_902766005.1 uncultured Erysipelotrichaceae bacterium
ATCTATTATACATCATTCCGGCACGAATTCATCCCCTTCTTTACACTTCGTAGGAAGAAGGGGACTTCTTCGTTAATATTTGTTAAATGCTACTGTATCGTTAAGGAGATGCATAGTATGGAAGAAAACAGACCTTGCTCAAACACACATCCTTGTTCCTGTCCGAATACACAATGCCCACGACATGGAAGATGCTACGATTGCGTGGCTTTTCACAGAGATGAAAAGGGAAATTTCCCGAATTGTTTCAAGATTGCAGGGATTGTAAAGAATTGATTCTGAAATGGATTATTATCTGTAAGTCTACGGTAATAATCCTTTTCATTTATCTGTTACATATCACAGACATGAATACTGACGATTAAACTGCATGAGGAGTATAAAAATGATCAGATATGTAGATTATATTTCACCTGAAGAATATCTGGAGCTGAGAAGAAAAGTCGGATGGATAGAGTTACCGATTGAACAGGCAAAAGGCGGGCGTTGAAAATGTATATATGATTCAATGCGTCAGAGATGGTGAAAAAGCGATCGGTGTAGCCAGACTGTTATGGGACGGCAGTTATATTGCCTTCTTATCAGATGTGATTGTTGATGCTGAATATCGGGGTATGGGAATCGGCAGCAGACTTGTGGAATCCTGTATTCAGAAACTGAAAGACGATATGAAACCGGGCTATAAGGTGAAGATAACTCTGAGTTCTGCCAAGGGAAAAGAAGCATTTTATGAGAAATTCGGATTCCAAGTACGCCCGCATGATAATTGCGGGGCAGGAATGGATCAATGGCTGATGAAGGAATAATACAGAATCAATCTCCTTTTGCATAGCTATAAAACTATGAGAAAGGAGATGATTTATTTCCTCAAAGCCATTTATACCTTGACCGGTACAATAAAACAGTTCATTTCTGATGAAAGTAATTTGTATAACAGATATAATCATTATTAGAATACACAGATATAAAACAAATTGTTTTGAATCATTGATGAAGAAGGAGTTCCTATGAATCGTTTCGGATTTATCTACGACCAGAAGAAATGCATCGGCTGCAATGTCTGCCAGATGGCATGTAAGGACAAAAACAATCTGGAAATGGGTCTTTTCTATCGCCGTGTCGACACGGTAAACAGTGATGAAGATCCACTCAGCTATTATCATTTCTCCGGTGCATGTATTCATTGCGATGACGCGGAATGCATCAAACAGTGTCCTACCGGTGCCATGTATCGGAAAAGTGACGGAACCGTCGGTCACCGGAAAGAAAAATGCATCGGTTGCGGAATCTGTACCAGAGTTTGTCCACAGGCAGCACCAAAGCTCAGTTTTCGTGACGGCAGAAGTTCTAAGTGCAACGGTTGCGCCGACTTACGGGCTATGGGAAAGAATCCGGCATGTGTTGATGCCTGTCTGACCCATTGTCTGCAATTTGCTGATTATGAAACACTGGAAGAATACCGGGAAAGAAAGGCAGAATATCCATGGGAATGAAATACGTAATTATCGGCGGCGGTATAGCCGGTGTAAGCGCAGCGGAAACAATCCGGGCAAATTCTTCCGAAGCAGAAATCTGTATTCTTGAAGCAGGTGAAGAAAGACCGTATCTGCGTCCCCTTCTCAGTAAAACAGACATCAAATATCTCAATGCAGAAAACATCACTCTGCATCCTTCTGAATGGTACGAAAGAAAACAGATTACATTAAAAACAAACTGTTCTGTTATTGCCATCAATGCAGCGGAACACTTTGTCACATGCATAGACGGGAATCAGATCCATTATGACAAACTGATCTGTGCTACAGGTGCTACACCTGCCATTCCGCCTATTCCCGGTTCAAATCTGAAAGGTGTGTATGTTGTTCGTACAATTGCAGATATGAAGAACATCCACCGTGATATACCTTTTACGGAAAATGCGATTGTTATAGGTGGCGGTGTCATCGGTGTAGAACTGGCGGAAGAGCTGAAATCAGCCGGTGTGAATGTTACGATACTGGAACTTGCACCAAAACTTCTCGGCCGTTTTATGGATGATGAAAGTGCTGTTGTCTTCAAAAACCGTCTGGAAGCACAGGGAATCAAAAGCTTTACCGGTGTTTCAGGCATAGAGATCAAAGGTGATGACCGTGTCAATGCAATCACCGCTAAGATCGGTGAAGAAAGCTGTTCTTTTGCGGCAGATCTTGTCATCCTTTCATGCGGTATCAGAGCGGATATAAAACTGTTGCAGGAAGCAAATGCAGAATGCGGCCGTGGTGTAGTCGTCAATCAAGGTATGGAGACAAGTATACCGGATGTATTGGCTGCAGGTGACTGTATCCAGTGGACTCCGAATCCGGGTTTATGGAGTTTTGCCGGACAAAGCGGTATCATTGCCGGTCTCAGTGCTGTCTATGGTGCCGAATCGGAAGAAGTAAAGAATGCTCCGTTATACAACGGCGGCGAATTGATCTTCTCCGGTAAACATATTTTTGTTTATTCCTTCGGTGATATCACAACAGAAGGTGTTAAGACAACATTTGAACCGGATCATAAGATTCATTACCAGGTCAATCCGAAGCATTCGGATAATCCCTATGAAAAACGCTTTTACAAAGACGGCATATTAAAAGGAGCGATTCTCATAGATGCTCCGCAGAATCTTGCCGAAATCCGCAATACACTCTGGGGACAGATGGGTATGACACCGGGAGCTTCCGCAAAACAATTGCCAAGATCGGTATATCTCTTTGCCTCTGAATTCTTTGCCGATGTTGATAAAGCCCTTAAGTTACTGAAGTTATTGCCGGAATGGTCAGAACATTCTGAAGAGGAATGGCGTCTGGAATATGATTTCCTTTATCGTGGCTGTGATGCTGATTTTAAACCTTCACTATGGTCTTCCGTATGTTTTGATGAGCGTGTTTTGTGCAACCAGACCACATTGGAAGTCATTAAACGATACTATGCCGATGGTTATAAACCGATCCGCATGGAAGGCAATCCGCCGGATTATATCGGTGAGCAGTACCGTTATCTCTACTATCTGACCTGTGCCGGAAGGAATAAGCGTATCGATCAGTTTACAGATGATTATACTTTGGAGAATCAGAGATTACTGTTAAAGGAACTGAAAAAACGAGGAACCTTTAACGCTTTCATCACCATCAGTGATCATCTTCTCCATGTACTCGGTAACAGATGTGATACATCCCTTTCTTCTTTTGCCAAAGCACTTGGCATTGAAAATAAAACAACAGAACTATGGAATATCCTCAGCCCATCTGCAGAAGAGTTCAATGACATTGTTGAAGACGGTCCGTCCCCTGCCATTCCGTTAGAGGAACCAAGAGTTGTTCTGAGCGGCGGCGGAAATAACTGCGGCGGTAAATGTGTTATCCGTCCGACTGTACAGGAAGGCTGTATCCTGAAGATTGAATCTGATCTTTCCAGCAATGATCCGCAGATTCGTGCCTGTGTCAGAGGAAGAGGCTATCGTAAGACATTCCTTTCTCCGGACCGTCTGCGTTATCCTATGAAACGCATCGGTGAACGTGGAAGCGGTAAATTCCGCCGTATCACCTGGAAGCAGGCAGCAGATGAAATCTCCGAACAGTGGATCCGTATCCGTGATACCTACGGACCGGGTTCCCGTTATGTCAACTACGCAACCGGTGTTACCGGTGTTATGCGTCCTACCGTTCTTGCCAAGCGTCTATTGGCGGCAGATGGCGGATATCTGGAATCCTATGGCAGCTACAGTGCCGCCTGTGCTTCCTACATCGCTCCGTATATCTTTGGTGACGGATATTTCGGCAACAGTCCTGCTGATATCCTGAATGCCAACTTAGTTATCTTCTGGGGTGACAATTCCACTGAAACCATCTTCGGTTCAGAAAGAAACTACTATCTCTCCAAACTGAAGGAAAAGAATATCCGTATTATTGCGATTGATCCGCGTCTTTCACAGACTGCCATCACTTATGCGGATGAATGGATTCCGATTCGTCCGACTTCTGATGCAGCTTTGGCAGATGCCATGGCATATACGATCTTTAAAGAAGGTCTGCAGGATCAAGCTTATATGGATAAATACTGCATCGGTTTTGATGAAGAACATATGCCTGAAGGTATCGGACCGAATGAAAGTTATCACAGCTATCTCTTCGGATTACAGGATGGTGTTGAACGTACACCGGAATGGGCTGAACCGCTCACCGGTATACCTGCAGATAAAATCCGCAGTTTAGCCAGAGAATTTGCCAAGGCAAAACCTGCCTGCATCATCAGCGGTTACGGTATACAGCGTACCGGAAACGGTGAACAGGCAGTCAAAGGTATCGCTACTCTTGCAGCAATGACCGGTAATATCGGTATCTCCGGCGGTAATGCCGGCGGTTGCGGCATGACCCGTGAACATGCAGGTCCTTCTCTTGCGATGCCTCCGGTTCCTAATCCGTATAAAGGTGCAATCTCGATCTTCCTGTGGACAAAAGCAATAGAACACGGAGCAGAGATGACTGCCCGTAATGACCGTGTCCATGGTATGGACAAACTGGATGCAGATGTAAAGATGATTCTGAATCTTGCCGGTAATACACTGATCAACCAGCATTCTTACATTTCCGATACAATCCGTATTCTGAAAGATGATTCCAAGTGCGAGCTGGTTGTATGTTCGGATATCCTCATGACACCAAGTGCCCGTTACGGAGATTATGTTCTTCCGGGAACATCGGTATTCGAAACCGACAACATGAATGCACCATGGCGTGGCAGTAACTATCTTCTCCGTAACAACAAAGTCATTGAACCGATCTTCGGAGCAATGTTTGAGTGGGAATGGTTGAAGGATATTGCCAAAAACCTCGGTCTTTATGAAACATTTACTGCCGGTCATCCGGAAGCGGATTACTGGCTAAGGAAGACATATGAGGCACTAATGCAAAAAGAACCGGAATTACCTGATTTTGATACGTTCTCCGCTCTTGGGGGATGGCAATACAAACAGCCGAAGATCTACATTGCCTTTGAAGAACAGATCAAAGATATTGAACATCATCCGTTCAAAACACCGAGCGGTAAGATTGAAATCTTCTCCAAGACACTGTATGACATGCATCTGGAAGATGTTCCGGCTGTAACCCGATATATCTCCTGTCCGGAAGGGCCGGATGATCCGTTACAGAAGGAATTCCCGTTACAGCTCATCGGCTGGCATACAAGACGTCGTACCCATTCGATGCATGACAACAATGAATGGGAGGATGAAGTGGAAAAACCGGGTCTCTGGATTCATCCGGAAGATGCCTCTGCAAGAGGAATTTGCAACGGTGATCCTGTCCGTATTTACAATAAACGCGGAACCGTTATTATCCCTGCAGTAGTCACAACCCGTATTATGCGCGGTGTAGTTGCGATGTCACAGGGTGGCTGGTATACACCGGATAAGGATGGCATTGACCGTCGTGGTTCGATCAATGTACTGACCAGTTCTGCTTATCCTACACCGTTAGCGAAAGGCAATCCGCAACACACCAATCTTGTCGAAGTTGCAAAAGTCTGAAACAGTTGAAAGGATCCTGTCAATCAGGATCCTTTATTATGTCTTATTCAATTGTAATGGTCTTCAGATATCTTACTTGGCGCTTGGCATTGGCATCACCATAGACAACCAGTTGTCCGCCTTGATTCCTTTCAATACTTTCGATCATCTCATTATCACATACAACAGCCACATAGACTTTAGATCCGGTCATGACTTCCTCACCGGTTAGTTCTGCGGTGTAGTTGTCTTCCGATGTAACGGTGATCTTTGTATCTTCTTTGATCACTATCCCGTTAACATTGAACAGTTCAATGAGCTCTATGCCTTTATATTCATGGTTGGAGACTTCTCCTTTGCCATTGACGATTTCTCCTGTAAACGTTGTTTGATTGATGTCTTCCCAACGCACAGTGATTGTTTTTTCACCGTTCTGAATGATTAGGCCGGCACTATCAGGTGCATTCGTTCTGACTTTCACTGCCAGCATGACACCGATCATGATAAGTAAAGCAGCGATTACTGTCAGTATTGTTTTTTTCTTCATAGTTATTCCTTTCTAAACAGTTTTATATAGCGATTTAATTCTGTTATAGATGACCGTCGCAAGAAGTCCGCATATGCCCCCGCTGATCAAACCAATCAGCAGATAAAGCGCAAGTACTGCCCCGCGAAGACGGAATACAATGAAGTTTGCGGTCAATGCAGCTGCAACTGAACCGGCTGCATTGGCAAGGATCATAGAGAGTGGCATACTTGTATGACATCCGAGACATAAGATAATCATGATATCAATGATAATACCCGGCATGATATACCCAATCACTGACAACATGCCCATAGCACCGGTCATACCCAATGACATAGCAAGGATGCATTGTACAAGAGACATGACTGTCGCTGATCCTTTTCTTTGGATCAGGTATGTCCCAATCACAATAAACATTAATGAAAATGCCGTTCCGATGCCTCCCGGTACTCTTAAAAAATCCGTAAATACATTGGCGAATGGTGCTATTACACGTTTTGAAACAAAACCGATATCTGCGAAAAATGCAAGAAGAATCAGGTCCCGTATCTTTATGTTTTTCATTGGGAACCTTCTTTCCTGTACAGCACTTTCAGCTGTTCAAATATCTGGTTTCGGTTTGTTTCATTCAGTTCAATCAGCTTTACATTTTTATGACTGCGGACGCTTTCAAGAAAAGGTGTTGTTATAGATTTTGCCTTGATTGCTGCAATCACAGGGATATTTTCATCCAAGGCTGATAATATCGCTTTTTGAAATTGTTCCGCTTTCTCTTCCAGAAAACCGATCTCATCCATGATAATACGTTCCTTCTTGGAAGCGGAATGGATCAATTCTGTTCCGTATGTATCAAATACTTCCGGATAGACTTCCTTCACGCCGTTCATGGTGATGCCGCACAGTTTTCCTTTTGTTCTTGCGATTGTATCCGGATCATCTGTGCCAAAGATACATGAAGCAGGATACATGTATATTTCTTTGTATCCTTTTTCTTTGTTGATGACCGCTCTGGTCAGATAACCGCTGACTGTACATTCCGTTTCCTTTACCAGTTTTTGGATCAGGGTGGTTTTTCCTGCTCCTCTTTCTGCTTGCAGGACAATGTGCTTTGGTTTATGTTTCGTATTCTGCATCAGAGCTTCGTAATCCTCAGGCGTATTCACATTCAGTAACATCCTATCCTGCTGTTCATTTTCTGTTCTGACAAAAACCGTACAAAGATCCGGATGCTTCAGTAAAGACATCAGCCTGTATTCATGGGCATTGATCAGCTCTTCCATTGTATGAATAACTCTGCTTCGGTAATATCCGGTTACCGGATGTATTCTTCCGTCGGAAGATTCTACTATATACATATCTGCCTGCGGATCATTCCGTATTGCTTTTTCGATCAGATCAAAAAGATCCCTTTCAAATAACGGAAGATCTACAGGTACGGTATACATGCCATCCAGGTCATCCCTGATGCATTGTTTCAAACCGGTATATATTCCTCCAAGCGGTCCGATACATTCTCCCTTTTCATCACATACCTCATCTTTGAGGGCAATGAAATCTTCAGGAATTTCTCTATCATCATTGACGGATATATACCTATGAATTCCCATAGTTCTGACTTTTGCACAAATGATCTCCAGAAAACTTTCATCATGGTAGATCAGTTTTGCCTTGTCCTTTTTCATGCGTCTTGATTTTCCTCCGCAAAGGATCAGACACCCTGATTTTTGTTTATTTTTATCATTCATACATATCTTCACCTTTACAAAAAGAAAAACACCACATGAAAAACACTTTTGTGATGCTGTTTTCCACGCTCTTTTTTTCAAATACGGAAGGCTGAAACGTTTCCCTTTCAACCCCGGCACAATACCATGCCTTTTTGGTTTAGGTATTTTTGCTCAAAGAACTGAATCTATAATCATGTGATCCGGATAATTCCGGTATAACAATAATATCATGTATTTCTTTTGAAGATATGATAAAAGCTCTTTTCTATCGCTTCATAGAGGACCCTAAATACAGTACATTGTAAAGCTTCTTCTCTTTCATATAATTCATGCCTATAATAAAAAAAAGGAGTCTTTATGGAATATATCATTCAGATCTTTACCGGTGGATGGAAGAACCGGAATTATACTGCAGAGGAGATTTGTGAGAGGATCGGTTACCTGCGACAAAGAATACAAGTCAAAAGCGTTATTATCGGCTGGTATATCGATCCCTCTTTGTATCAAAAAGTAAATCATTACCTTCATGATAACGGAATTTATTCATGGTTGTGGATGCCGGTTTTTTCCGAGACCTCAGAACTGGTCACCGTACAAGAAGCAATGGATATCTATGGAAAGCCGACCGGATCCCTCGCTTTACAGGAAGGAGAAAGTTTTACATTCTATTGCCCTTCCGTTAAAGCCAACCGGCAGGGTATTTATCATATCTATGACAAGTATTTCTCTTCCTGCGGATTTGATGGTATCTTTCTGGACAAGATCCGCACCCAGTCCTTTGTGGGAGGAATCGGCGGAATACTCAGTTGTTGCTGTCCTGACTGTTCTTCTTTGTATCAACAAGCCGGGATGGATCTTGAAGAACTGCGGAAACTGTATGAACAAAAAGGTGATGCATTTTTGGAAACTTCCGGTTATGAAAAAGGAAGAGGCTTTATCATGGAATATGCATTAGCAGAGGATTTTCTGCAGATCAAAGGAGAGATCATTGCTGACAGTGTAAGCCGGATCTGTCGTCATTTCCATGCCATTGGCCTGAAAACAGGACTGGATCTGTATGCACCTTTGCTCAGCCGGTTTACCGGACAGGATTACCGTCTCATTGCCAAAGAAGCTGACTTTATCAAACCGATGCTTTACAGGCGTACGGAAGCTCCGGCAGGAATCAATTTTGAATACAGACTGCTGAAACAGTCCCTTCCTCATACAAGGAATTATCCCGAAATAAACACAGATCTAAGTTTTCTGCAAAGTCAGTTAGCGGAATTCAAGGATCTGCCTTGTCGGAAATATCCCGGCATTGAAGTCAATTACCGCAAGGATATCGCCCGTACGGATAGACAGTATGTCAGGGAATCCCTGCAGACAGTGAAAGAAAGCGGCATGGATGGAGCAGTACTGGCCTGGGATATCATGCTGGCACCGTACAGCCATATCGAAGCATTACAGGATCTTTAACACGTGTGATAGGAAAAAGGTACAGTCAAATGACTGTACCTCTTATATTTCATTTGCTTTAATTTAATCCTTCTTTTCTATACTGTCAGTCATATAAATAAATTCCAGTCTTGTCTTATCAGGATTTGATGCACCGCTGAAGGTCTTGTAGGCATCTGCAGCATCCTGCAGTTTTTTGATGCGGTTAAAGAATCCTTTCATATATGTCTGATAGAGATCATTCAGCCTGCTTACATCTCCGTTGTTGAAATTTGCACAATCTTCTTTCAGCTTACGGGCATCGGATGTAATACCGGACATGCCGCCTACAAGATTTGAAGCATCCTGTCCAATACGTGTAGCTGCATCGGAGAGTTTGCCTTTGTTTTCAACAAGTCTCTTTGTATCTTGAGAGAGCTTGCTGACATTGTCATTGAGTGCTGAAGCATTCGTTGCAATATTTGCAGCACCTTCCGTCAGTTTACTGTTATCCTTTGCAAGCTGTGCTGTTTCATCTTTCAGATCAGAGACGGCTTTGTTGAGAGGCTCACTTCCGTAATTGAGTGCTTCAGTTCCGGTTGTCAGTTTGTTTACACCTTCACCAAGACGTGTTGTGGCATCTGCTGCCAGTTTTGCACCACCGAGGAGTGTATCACTTTTCTTTGTGAGTGATCCGGTCTTTTCTGTGACTACTCCGACACTTTGTGCAATACCTTCCACATGATCAGAGAGATCCTTTACCTTCTGGATCGGTCCTGCTGTACTGTCATTTAATGTCTTTGCATTTTCTTTAAGCGTATTTGCTTTTTCATCCAGTGCTTTCACATCATCTGTATATGTCTTTACTGTCTGTACAAGACCCGGTTTTTCAGTATCTTCATTGGAAAGACCCTTGCTGAATGTATCCGCATTACTCTCAAGAGTTTCTGCATTTTTCACAAGATCTTTCAAGCCATCACTGACATTTTCCACACCCTTCTGTATTCTAGTTAATCCTGTTTTGAGATTTCCGGCGTTTTCCTTAAGGCTATCCGTTCCTGCTGAGAGAGCCTCACAACCGTTTTTAAGCGAATCAGCATTTGTGGACATCATATTCAGTCCTTCATTGACAGAGCTGAGTTCATTCGAAAGATCGGTCACCGTATTTGTCATTTCCGTAATACCTTGAGCAACACCACCGGCACCTTCGGATACAGCATGCAGATTATCAGAAACACTTCCAAGAGCAGTTTCGATGTTTTCTGACGATGTTTTTATATCATTTAGTTTTGTATTTGCTGTATATGCAACATCCTCTGCTGCTTTTGATGCCGCAGTCTCTGCTGCTACTTCTATTGTACTATTTGCTTCTTCGGCAAGATTTCCCAATTTTGCCGTAGCCTTTTCCTCTGCAGTTGCTGCTACCTGCCTTGCAATCTCGTCTCTGTTTTCAAGATCTTCAGGGAGTAAATCAAGAATTGCATTATAGACATCTTCTTCAATATTAGCATCTCCGGATGCTACCGCACCGGCTTGTTCAAGTCCGTATTCTTTACCGGCTTGAATTGCAGATTCAGTGGATACACTTCCTGTATTATCATTTATGCCGGATACTATAGGTAAAACAGTCTCATTTATAGAAGTTTTAATGCCTGAAATACCGTTTGAAACATTCTCAGCAGCACTTTCAAGTCCGGCAAAGGAATCCTTAGCAGTATTGATCTTTGAGATTAACTCCTGTGCACCGGTAATCGATTCTTTCATCTGATCTATGCCTGATGAGATCCCTTCTGAAGCATAAGAAATACCTGTGGTATAAGAATCAATTCCTTTTTCAAGACCATCTGCATCATCAATAAGAGACGGAATTCCATTCTCGTTATCCAGAAGCTTCCCTGTATCTTCTATAAGTTTATTTGCGTCTGTGGTATTCTTGGCAATATCTGTCTTCAGCTGATCTGCATCTTTTGCAAGTTTTCCGACTGTATCATTTAACGTGCCTGCATTATCTGTCAGTGTTTTCGTATCATCTTTAAGAGCTGCTGCTGCATCGGAAAGATCTTTTGTACCCTTTGCAAATTTTTCTAAACCTGTATTCAGTTCGTTTGTGTCATTGCTGAGTTCAGATACCTTTTCCTTGATCTTTGCAAGATAGTCATCCGCTTCTTTTACACCGGATGTATATTGACCCAGTTCATCGGAAAGTCCTGAGATATTGGCAGAGATTCCGTCAGATTCATTCTTGATATTGCCTGCTTCTGTATTCACATCTGCAGCACCTTTTGTATAATCACTGATATCATTCTTTAACTGTTCTGCATCTGTATCTGTCTTGGTAATACCGTCAGTGAATGTTTTGACTGTATCTGTCAATGCCGGCAGTCCTTCTGCGACAGTATCTGCACTATCTGTAACTTGGTTTGCACTGTTATTGACATCTGACACATTTCCCATGTAGTCTGTGATCTTTTTGTTGAGATCATTTGCACCGGAAGTCAGAACATTTAAACCATCTGTTTTACCGCGAATATGGTCATACAGATTGCTTGCATTGTTCTGAAGAGTATTTCCCGTATTCATGAGGTTGGAAAGTTTTCCGCTCATTTCATTCAGAACACTGTCAATATTTTTATCACTGTCAAGAAGACCACTGAAGATTACCGTCATACAATTGGACATTGTAAACTCTTCTGCGTCCATTGTGATTTCTACAGAACCCGGTATTCCTTTATCCTGTAAACTATCGGAAAGACCCGGGAAAGCCATGCCGACAATAACCGTATTCTCATCTTCCGGAAGCACACATCCGTTATCAATCACAATGTTCTTTACACTGTCTTTCGGAAAGACAATTTTAGTCATCGCTGTAAAAGGCACAAAGACATTCCCGTATTTCTCTGTATTCTTATAATCAATGTGTATTGTGACTTTGCCGCTCTTTCCGGCTAATTCCTCCGGAGTAATCTCTTTTCCATCCAGATAATATGTAATTTTCTGGGTGACCGGTACTTCCTTGTCTGTTGTTCCCTGATAAGCAATATCATTACCATCCGCTTCCCAGATCAGGTTTTCCCCGTCTTGCGTAAAGGCTGCTTCTCCTTCAACATTCTGCAGAATTGTCTTATCGCTGAGCTGTTCCTCGCTATCACTGTTTCTCAAAAGACTGTGTACTGTTACGTCCTTCTGATTTCCGTTAGCGTCCGTATAGACGTATACCGTTTCTTCCTTCTCAATTTCTGCTTCTGCATCCGGTCCTGCCGCAAAAGCAGTCAAAGACATATAGGATGCCATCGTGACTGCAAGAAACAGGACAAATAGCTTACTTCTTTTCATGTTTGTTCATCTCCTATTCTAATTTGCATGATAAATATCTTTTCCAAAAAATGAGTTATCTATAGTATACCATACTCAATTATCATATAGATGTTACAGCTGTTTGGAATCTGTAACCTCATGTCGATACTGAAAAAACCGATCTTTAAAGATCGGGTTATCTGTAAAGTTTTGTTGTTTTTTACTTCTGACGTACGGCAAGTGTGAAGAAGGCAATTGCAAACACAAAGTCTCCATATGTGATTGGTTTTGAGTTGTCTTCTTGCATATCACGGAAATGACACTTATACTGTAAACAAAAAGCGGAGGCAAGATGATGCAGGATATGACAAAGGGATCCTTATTTTCCCATTTATGGCGATACGCTGTTCCTCTGCTTCTGGCGAACTGGCTTCAGCTCCTGTATAACGCTGCAGACTCAGTCATTGCCGGACGTTTTATCGGTAAAGAAGCATTAGCAGCAGAAGGAATTGCTGCTCCGGTCATGAATCTTGTCATTCTGGCGATTTCCGGTCTCTGTATCGGTGCCGGTATATTTATGAGTGAATGTTACGGGGCAAAGGATATGGTCTCCTTCCGTAAATCCCTGGCTTCCATCATCAAAACCGGTCTTGGTATGAGCCTTGTGATTGTGATTCCGGGTATTCTTCTGACACCGGCATTATTGAGAATGATGTCTGTTCCCTCTGAAATCTTTGATCTTACTGCAGTCTATCTTAAGATTACATTCCTAGGTGTCCCGTTTACCTTTTTATACAATTCTCTTTCCGCAGCCATGAAAAGTGTCGGAGATTCCCGCACACCGCTGCGTTTTCTTGCGATATGTTCGGTATTGAATATCATCATGGATGGCATACTGCTTGGTGTTTTCCATTTCGGCATTCGTACCAATGCGATGACGACGGTAATCTGTGAACTGTTTTCTGCATATCTTGCCGCAAATGCATTGTTCATGCATATGCCGGAACTGCGTCCGGAAAAAAGTGAATGGACAACTGACCGCACACTTCTGAAGAAGGTGCTTGGCTATGGTCTTCCTTCTGCTTTGCAGCAGGCTGTTCAGCCGATCGGTAAGCTCCTGATCCAGTCACAGGTCAATCTGCTCGGTGTCAGTTCTATAGCCGCTTATAATGCCGTCAGCCGTGTAGACAGCTTCGCTTTTATCCCCGAACAGGGTATTGCAGCTGCTATTGCGACATGCATTGCCCAAAATCGCGGTGCCGGAAAGACCGAAAGAATACGCAAGGGATTTCGTGTCGGCATTCTCATGGAATTATGTTACGGAATATGTATCGGTATCATTGCACTTGTCTTTGGAAAACAGATTGTCAGTCTCTTTGTGAAAGGAGACGGCACTCTTGAGGTTATCCGGGAAGGAGCAGCTTATCTCTCTGTGATTGGTTTTCTCTATGTTTTGCCCGGCTTTACCAATGGCTTCCAGGGTTATTGCCGCGGAGCGGGAAAGATTCCGGTAACAATCTTCTGCACATTTATTCAGATCTCATTACGTACGCTTGGTACATATCTGTTTGCCGGTACATGGGGCATCCGTGGTATAGCTGCAGCAAGCGGTGTCGGCTGGGCAGCCATGCTGGCATTTGAAGTTCCCTATGTCCTGCATCACATGCGAAAAAATGAAGAAGCAGCTGAGAATGCTTTGGAATAACTTACCCTGCTATCATTGTTTTTATCTGCTTATCGGTATAAACATATAATACAATTGAAGGGGCAAATCTGAGATTTGAAGAACACAATACGAGAAAAACCGGGAGATAAACCAATGAAAAAGACTTTTCATATAGCAGTAACAATACTAATCATGTTGATTGTTTCCGGATTCCTTGTACGAATTGTAGATGCAACAGTGCAAATCGATGAGGATATAGGTGTATTGGTTGTATTGCTTTCTGTAGTAAATGCAGCTATAGGCGGAATAAGTTATTTCGTATATTTAAAGACATTTCCAAATGAAGTCCTGCGGAGATAGGATCATGAAAAAAAGCACAGAAGAAAAGCGAATAAAGGAAAAAAAAGTCGTGACGATGATGATCCGCCTTTATTGCCGGAAAGTACACGGTACAAAAGACGGGCTTTGTGCGGAATGTGAGAGATTGGCGGCATATGCCTGTGAACGCAGTGACAAATGTCCGTTTATGGAAAACAAAACATTCTGTTCAAACTGCAAGGTACACTGTTATACGCCGGAGATGCGAAAACAGATTAAACAGGTAATGCGCTTTTCCGGACCGCGAATGATATTCTATCATCCTGTTATGGCGATAGAGCACCTGTTAAGCACAAAGCAGGAAGCCAACAAGTTATGAAATAAAACTCAGGATATTCCTGTAGTTTCTGATAATACAGAGGTGTCAATGTTTAATATAGTGTTTAAAGGAAATTACGTTTCAGATGATCAGCTTATCAAAAGGGGCAGCATTCCAAAAGAAGCAGTAGAATTTGGCATTATTCCCAATCTGCAAGGTGAATTTGGCAGAGGGTTTCTGATTCTGATGCCTGTGCTTGCCGCCATGGTTGCAGCGACATTTCTTAAAGTCAAAGATTTGGATTATCATCTGACGATGGGATTAGATGTCATAGTCTCCTTTGTTCTGACAATCGTTTCGGTGTATCTGCTCACTTTTGTTCACGAGATTATTCATGCGCTCTTTTATCCTGCGGATGCCGTAAAGGAAATTTGGAAATCCAAAGAGCAAGGCGCATATTTTGTTTACTGCGAAAAAGAGATAAGCAAGGAGCGATTTATCATCATGTGTCTGGCGCCGATGTTTATTCTCGGCATCATACCGTTTATTATATGGCTGATATTGCCGAATTATATTCCGATGCCCTACAACTTAGCTATATCTATAACATTCTGGCTCATGACAATCGTGGCTATGGGCGATGTTGCTAATGTGTATCACGTCATCAAAGAAGTGCCGAAAGGGGCGAAGGTATTCAACTACGGATTGCTGAGATCATTCTATATAAATTAGTAAAAAGCACAGATACATTTCAGTTGTCTGTGCTTTTCAGTTAAGGGATATTCCGCTTTTGGAAGCACTTTCGGATATACGGTACGACTTAAGATCCCATCTTCTTCCAAGTCTCTGAGATTCTCCGTGAATACCTTGGGAAAATATGGATTTCCATTGCCGACAATGAAGCAGAGAATTATAATAAGCAGAAACAACAGAAGGAAAAAATGAAACAAACAATTAAAGGTGAAAACTGCGGTTATTGTGAAGGTGGAGAATTGCTGGCAGCATTTGGCATTTAAATCTGTGATCTTGATGTCTCTCAGCTCATTCTGTTTAAAGAGCAGAGCCATCGCTGCCGTTGTATTGTCGCATATCAGGACCATGTCAGTGAAATCGTGAATATTTCAGAAGATGAGCGCAATCGTTTCTTCGCTGATGTTGACAGAGCGGCAAAGGCAATCCACAAAGTTTTCCATCCCGACAAATTGAATTACGGTGCTTATGGTGATACCGGATGTCATCTGCACATGCATCTGGTGCCTAAGTATAAAGACGGCTTTGAATGGGGCGGTGTTTTCGAAATGAATCCGGGCAAGGTCTATCTGTCGGATGAAGAATATGAAGAAATGATCAAAGCCATCAAAGAAGCTCTCTGAATATCATTGAAAACGAAAATATCCACCGGTTAACCCGGTGGATTCTCTGTATTGATGAACTTTTCATTCATTCTCTCAGGCTTTAATCTGTGATAAACCGTTTTAGAGATTTTTTCTTCTTCCAGAAGATTCATCTTCCTGAATTTCTGCAGGGAAGATATCACAGTTTTCTTTGTAATCCCGGAATACTTCATGATCTCAGCATTTGAAACACCAAAATCACTCAATATGGAAGCTTCAGCCAGAAGCTTCAGGATTTCTCTTTCCGATTTGGTGAAATCCTCTCTTGAGAATTGTAATGCCTCGATTCTCTTCTTCTTTTCTTTCAATTCAACAATCCGTTCCTGATTGTATGTGTGAATGATTGACGATATATCTTCATAATATGCGTTCAAAGAACCGAACATATGTTCATGGCGTGCTTCTCCAAATGCCTTGTAATACGTGCTTTTTCTTTTGTTGAAGGCTGAACTAAGCGCAAAAGCAAGATACGATCCGGTTTCGTTGAAATATTGCTGCGTGAAAAGAAACCGTCCCAATCTGCCGTTACCATCATAGAAAGGATGTACTGTTTCTATCAGAAAATGGGAAAGAATCATTCTTTCAAACAAATCCTTGTTGTGATCATGGAAAAGATGCAGAAATTCCTGCATTCCCGCATTGACTGCTTCTTCAGGATAAAATCCATGATGAATCTTTTTTATTCCATCCGTTATATATACCCGTTTCTTCCGAAAGTATTCTCCATCGGGTCTGTCATCTTTTTCAATAGCTCCCTTCATCAAACGATCATACAGTTCACGAAGACCCTTCAGATCAGCAGGTGGTTTTGTATTGCCTTTAAGAAGAATCAGGTAGCCATTGACGATGGAGCGCAGATTTCTGTCACCGGTTCCCATCTGGCTCTGAAGCAATGTAAAAATATCATGTCCGGTGGAATGAATGTTTTCAATTTTATTAGTGGACACAATCTCTTCGATCAGAAATGCCTGCATCAGCTGATTCTGTCCAAACCCGGAAAATCCGGTAAAAAGTGTATCAAACTCCCATTGGTCTTTATGAAGCTGCAGATTCTGTTTTATTGTGTTTTCATCAGGCAGGAAAAAATACGGTGTGCCTGTGTCGTGAAAAAAGAAAACAGTATTTGGATTGGTACGGATATTCTCTATCCGTTTTGAAAACTCATCTTCAGACAGTTTATAGTATTCCTTCTCAAGACCTTTAGCCATCTTTGCACCTCCGATAGTATTTTAGCATTTTCAGGTGTAATTTATCAAATAATTACACCTCAAATCAATACTTTTCGTTTTCAGGTGTAATTTTTCTGTTAGTAAGCCAAAAAGAAAACGCCTTGCAGCGCTTTCTATTGCATTCTTCTGTATGTGTCAAAATGGAAGATGAGTTCTTCGGCTTCCCTGTCTTCCCCTCTTTCCGCAAGCTCCCATTCAGGATCTTCATCAAGATTGGTAAACCAGGCATCTGCCTCATAACTGTTTTCCACTTTTGTGATGATGCATTCATCACAAAGAGGAAGCAGAGCATGGTAAATACTGTCACCGCCGATGACTATATAGTCATCGGTATTTTCAGGCAGGATTTCCTTCAGCTCTTCTATGGAATGAACTACCTGCGCACCATCCACTGCATAAGCGGGATTTCTTGAAAGGATGATGTTGTCCCTTTTGGGAAGCGGTTTTGCATGAGGGAATGTTTCCAGCGTCTTTCTGCCGTAGATGACTGTCTTTCCTGAAGTCAGACGGCGGAAGTTTTTCATGTCTTCGGAAATGTGTACAAGCAGCTGTCCCTTGTTTCCGATCGCCCAGTTCTGATCAACTGCTGCAATTGCCTTCATATGTGTTTCCTCCTTACACCGCAGGTAGTGTCAAAAATCGTCATTTTTAGTTGATTTCTGACCTACTCTTTTTTTATATTCAAACAGCTTCCAAAGCCGCTTGAATCCAT
>CACXCB010000008.1 GCA_902766005.1 uncultured Erysipelotrichaceae bacterium
ATGCATCTGTCTGCAGCCCTGTTTTCAATTATTCTGACTAGGTTATTTATTTTTGGCTGAATTTTACGTGACATTCTACAGTCTACATGGGAATGCATAACGACGTCTCGTTCATGCTCGACTGCACAATGAACCTTTACGAGCACCAGAGCACGGAAAACGGCAACATGCCGCTCCGTTTTCTCTGGTCTTTGAGCCAGCTCTATTCCGCATACGTCAGTGATACTGATGCAAGGCTGAAAGTGTACCTCGAGAAGGCCATGCTTTTGCCCGCACCCAAATGCATCGTATTCTATAACGGCATAAGGGAAGCACCTGAAAGAAAGACAATGAAGCTCAGCGACTTCTTCATTGGCGCAAAAAAGGCGATGTCGAGCTGATCGTACATTTTGTCAATATCAACAAGGGAAACAACGAGAAGCTCAAGGAAGGATGCTGGCCCCTTCAGGAATACTGCGGGCTTGTTGACTCAATCAGGGCAAAGCTGTCGGAAGGCAAAATCATAGAACATGCAGTGGACGAATCAATCGATGAGATGGACAAGGATTCTGTGCTCAAGGAATACCTTGTAAAGCACAGGGCAGGAGTTAAAGAGATCATGTTTGACGAGAAAAGCATAGAAGAAATGAAGGAAAAGGTTGACAGGAGAATCAATGAGCTTGAGACTGAAGTCTCTAAGAAAGACGCATTGCTCAGTGAAAAAGACCAGCAGACCGTCAGCCAAAGTGAATTGCTCAAAGAACAGGGTAAAAACCTTTCCAACGCTATAGCCTATGTCGCTAAGACTTTAGGGATTTCAGAGAAGGAAGCACCGGAACGGATTGCTTCCCGAGACTCACAAAACGAATAGCTGAAAAAATGCATTTATTATCTTGATGTAGAGGACGGCATCCTGCAGGCAGAGCAGTGCGCATGCCTTTTCTGATACATTATTGCCTGATTATGAATTGCATGAAGTATTTATGTCTAAAAAAACGAAGATTTGTTCTGGAAAGCGGAGAAATCCGCTTTTTCATTTTCGTAAGCAAAAGAGAGCAGAAATAATAATTGAAATTCAAAATATAAGCATTCATAATTATAGGCATTAGGGAGGAACCTATGGGAAAAGAAAAAAATATCAGCTTATTTCAATTGTTTATATCTATGATGGCAATTTCCACTTTTACCTTCGGTGGAGGTTTTGTCATCATCGGAATGATGCGGAAAAAGTTCTGTGATGAATTACATCTTGTCAGCGAAGATGAAATACTGGACATGACGGCAATTGCCCAGTCTGCCCCCGGTGCTCTGGCAGTCAATTCTGCGATTATATTCGGATACAGATTGGCAGGTTTCACAGGTGCTCTTGTCTCTGTATTAGGAACTGTCATCCCTCCGATTGTTATTATTTCCATCATCAGTATGATTTATGATGCTTTTTCCACAAACCGCATTGTTCAGATCGCTTTACAGGTAATGCGCGCAGGAGTAGCAGCAATCATTGTAGATGCAGTGATTGATCTTGGCGGAAAGGTTATTGCATCCAAAGATCTGATCAATATCAGCTTGATGCTCATTGCCTTTGTCGCTTCCTGGTTCTTCAAAGTCAGTGCAATTACCATCATCTTAATCTATATTGTTTTAGGCCTGTTGACAGGAAGAAAGAAGGTGGAAGAATGATTTACCTTGAATTATTCCTGGTTTACTTCCAGATCGGCCTGTTTGCGTTTGGCGGCGGATATGCGGCCATGCCACTCATTCAAAATCTTGTTGTGGAAGGAAAGGGATGGCTCACTATGGCGGAGTTTGCCGACCTTACCACAATTGCCGAAATGACACCGGGTCCGATTGCGGTTAACAGTGCAACTTTCGTTGGACAGAAGATGGCCGGACTACCGGGAGCAATCGTGTGTACCTTAGGCTGTATTCTCCCTTCCCTGTTTATCGTATTAACCCTGGCATATTTTTATACAAAATACAGAAATCTTGAAACAGTAAAAAGAGTTCTAAATAAGCTTCGTCCCGCTGTTGTGGCGATGATTGGCGGTGCTGCACTGACATTGTTCCTTCTTGCCATGTTCGGCACTTCAAAACTTCCCGAGATACAGCTTTCTGCAATACACATCCCGGAAGTATTTCTGTTTGTCGCTTCTCTTTTTGTCTTACGGAAATATAAAGTCAATCCGATCATCATTATTTTTTCAACTGCTGTGATCGGCACTGTCATTTATCTGATGATATAAAAGAAATAGCCTCATATCGCTTATGAGGCTATCTTTATTCTACAGCACATTTTGTGATCAGTTTTCTGAGAATCTGATAGGAATATGCAAAGGACTTCAGATCCAGTTTTTCTTCAAAGGTATGATACCCCGTGCAGTTTGCGCCTAGTGTAATGATATCCAATCCCGGATGCAGCCCTGCAAATATGCCAACTTCCAATCCTCCATGTTCGGCATTCATTTTCAGCTCTATCCCTTCTTCTGCAAGCACTTCTGCAAACTGTCTTCTCAGCTTAGAATTCGAATCATAATTCCATCCTCTGAAGAATTCATCTCTGATAAATACTGTATCTGTCATCTGTGCCAGGGAATTCATCATATTGCACAGATGTTCAACTGCCGAATCCATTGTGGATCGCATTAAGAACAACATTGTTACCACATTATCTTTTGTGGAAATGACACCGAGATTGGTTGATGTAACGGTTAACCCCTCAATTGCCATGGAGCGGTGTTGAAATCCATCCGGGACAAGATACAGGAAATCCAAAAGTTCTTTTGTGCTTTTCGTATCAGCACTTTGTGCAGATTGATCAACAGGATTCAATCTGAATGTCAATCCGGGATCGCTTTCCTGCAATTCGATGCGTACTGCTGATACGGCTTTTTCGATGAAAGAGCGAATGCTTTCTTCTTTTTCACAGGAGGCGAATCTCGCCATTGCGTTCCACATGATGGCATTTTCTTTTGATCCGCCATCCAGTGATACCACTTTGACATCGATATCTTTTAATACCATTTCCTGCAAGATACGGACAATGATTTTTATCGCATTTCCCTTTTCCTTATGAATGTCTGTTCCGGAATGTCCACCGGAAAGGCCACTGATTTCCAGACAGTATGTCGGATCCGTATTCTTTTCCATGATGAGCTGTTTTTCCGCCTTTGCATAACATCCACCTGCAGAGCAGAGGTCACAAGCATTTTGATTCATGGAATCCAGGCAAATCAAACGGTCTGCCCGTATCGCGTCTGCTTTTAATGCTCTTGCACCTACCAGTCCGATTTCTTCCATAACAGTGAAAATACATTCCAGAGGTGGATGTATCAGCGTCTCATCTTCCAGTATTGCTAACATCCAGGCAACGCCAAGACCGTCGTCTGCACCTAAGGTTGTACCTTCAGCCTTTAAGAATCCATCTTCTTCTTTCAGAAGGATCGGATCTTTTGACCAATCATGTATATAACCGGGTTTCCGGTCCGGAACCATGTCCATATGTGCCTGAAGGATTAATGGGGCTTTATCTTCGTGTCCTTTGGAAGCAGGCTTTTCGATAATGACGTTATAGACTTCATCCTGTTCATATTTTAAATGATGTTCTTGTGCAAATCTGACAATAAAATCACTGATCTGTTCTTCGTGTTGCGAGGGGCGGGGAATTTCCGATATCTGCTGAAACCAGTATTCGATTCGACTTGATGGATAAAACATATTCACCTCCAATGGCACTATTATATCATCATGTATACATTGGGCCTACACTGAACCATCAGGTTGAATGTATCGGGACACTTCTTTGCAGAAAAGGATTATCTGTGTAATCATATTTCATTCAAATCCATTTTTGGAAGGTGCATTGAAATTCTCATAGAAAAACCGGCTTTGAAAATTTTCTTAAGCCGGCTATTCAGCCTGTTTACTTGTTACAGAACCTATTTTACAGTTCGCATTGCTGCTTCGCATACATGGCTGACAAGAACAGCGGTTGTGACGGATCCCAATCCACCCGGTACAGGCGTGATTGCCTTTACCACCGGTTCCACTTTTTCAAAATCACAGTCACCGCAGATCTTGTTCTTTGCTTCACTCCAGGAAATGCCTACATCAATCACTATCTGGTTCTCATTAACATATTCTTCATTGATCATTTCCGGTCTTCCTGCAGAACACACCAGAATATCCGCCTGCTTTGCGATATCCTTCATGTTCTTTGTTCTGGTATGGCAGATGGTTACTGTAGCGTTTTCCTTCATCAGCAGCATCGCTACCGGTTTGCCGATGACTAATGATCTGCCGATTACCACAACATTCTTACCTGTAACATCAATATTATAATAGGAGAGAACCTCCATGACTGCCTGGGCAGTACATGGCGTAAAACCGATTGTGCGATCTGTAAACACACCGCCAAGTGAACCGATTGTTCCACCGTCAATGTCTTTGGCCGGCACAATATAATCTGCCGCTTTTTCTTTATCCAGATATTTCGGCAAAGGCCTAAACATCAAAATGCCATGTATGGAAGAATCTTCATTCAGTTCATCCAGGGTATGATAGAATTCTTCTTTTTCAATATCTTCCTTTAAAACTACATTTCGAACTGCTACTCCTGCAGCTTCGCAACGCTTCATTGCACCTTTTTCATAGGAAATGTCGTCCTTTTTTTCTCCGACTCTGACAATTGCCAACGCAGGTGTAATTCCGTGTTCCTTCAATTTTGCAACATCCATGCGACACCGTTCCATGATCGCATCTGCAACCGGTTTTCCTTTATAAACTTCAGCCATTTGTTAACCTCCCCAAAATTTCTTCATAACAATCGACTGCTCTTTTACTGTACTCTTTCAGAAAAGCAAATACTTCTGTGTTGATTTTCTCTGCATATTCCCTGTCTTTCATCAGCCTTGTATTAACGATGACATTCATCACTGCACCATACAATGCACCGTTTGCCAGCATGACAGAAGTTGCAGCATCCGAAACTGCCAGTTTGGATCCGATAATTGCCAATCTTTCATCCAGTTCGATAACCCTTGCGCAATACTTCATCATTTTGTAAGGCGGAACTGCAGCGTCCTTCAAACATTTTTCCATCTTTTCCTGATAACCTTCTGTTTCCTTATCCATGGAATATGCCTTTGCCAAAGGTTCAAACGCTTCTGCATCTTCGTTAATGCACTGCAATAACAGCTCCCTTAAAAGATCCGCTTCTTTCATAACGGATTGTATTTCGTCCTCGTATTGGGCATATCTCTTTTTCCCTGTCGTTAAGGAAGTCACCATTTCCGCCAAAGAAGCAGCCAATGATCCCGCAAGTGCGCTGACACCTCCTCCACCCGGTACCGGTGCCTTCGAAGCAGCTTCCTGTGTGAATTCCTGTATTGTCTTATTCAGCATAACAAAAACCTCTCTTTCAATATTGTATATGTTTTCCCGTGCGAAGAACATGCACCATTTTGTCTGATTTTTCTTTCAAATAATCCTATTTTTCAAGGCTATTGCATTCGCTTTTCCTGCACTATCATAATAGCGGATTCCCGGGAAAGAATTCAAATTTACAAATCATAATTCAGAAAAAGGAGAAAAAAACATGGCATTATCATTAGATTCAAAAATCAGAGACATCATGAGATCACCTGAAGGAAAACAGGTTATGGAAAAGTGGGCACCGGGCTCCACAAAAGATCCGCGCATGAAA
>CACXCB010000009.1 GCA_902766005.1 uncultured Erysipelotrichaceae bacterium
ACACTAGTGGAAGTAAGAATGAATCCAGTCTTGCAAGAAGACTATGGAACATATAAGTTCTACGTCTTATGCCAATACATTGAATATTAGCAGTTTCAATCTGTTCAATTGCCAAATCAACTTCTGCTGAACTTGCTAGAGCATTTTCAAGAGATTTGCCTGCCTTTGCACTGGATATAATTCCCATCACTAGTAGAGCCGGACCAGCTACAAGTCCTCCCAAAACAGCAGTTCCTCCCGCAACACCAAGTCCTCCTGCAGCAAGAGATCCACCACCAAAGAATGCCAATGTCGCATTTGTGGCTGCAGCACCTCCTAATGATGCTATGGCTGTTCCGGTAGATGCTGAAGCAAAAGTTGCAGCTGCACTATAGGCTCCAAAAGCTGCTAAAGCACCACCAGTCACTCCTGAAAGTGCTCCTATAGCTACGTTCTTAACAAAACCATCAAGTTCTTTTATATCATCAAAAGATTTCTGATCTATGTGGAATTTACTTAATTCTTGTATTCCAACGGAGTCTGTAAAATCAACATTTTTAATATTTGAAAAAATATCAACAAAATCCTTAAGACTACCATTAAGAACAGCTATTTTTTCTCCTCCCAAAGATTCAAGGGAATTTCCACACTGTTTTCTTAATACATCAAGTCGTTCACCGGCTTGTTTTAATCTTTCTTCAGAATTAAGATTTAACTTTTTTGCATGCGACTGATCTACTCCGGCTTTAACAGATGTTCCTACACCTGCAGCACCGGTAACCGCAGCAATTCCTATAAACACTAATGGTAACGGCATATAACTACCTCCATTCTCTATGATAGAAATTTATTCTTCTTAGTCATAATATTCCCAAGCAACTTCTTTGTTTGATCATTTATATTTGAAGCTATTGGTGTCACTGTATTTGTTATCGGTGAAACCATTTGAGCAACATTTGATGTCGCTTTTTCTACAGCTCCTTTGGTTTCTTCTAACACTTTATTTTTCGGTATCTCAAGTTTATTAACAGGAACATACATTTCATCTTCAATAAGTGCTTTTGCAGCAATAACAATAGCTTCTCGCCTTTTTTCTAATTCTTCTACCATAGGTCGAATCTCATTATACGGCTTATCACTTTTTTCTATAGCTTCAAGTTCTTTACTTACAGCTACATTCGCTTTCATTAGTTGCTCCATTTCAAGAAAGATATCTTTCTCTATTTTCAGGAGTCTAACTATATGCTTTATTAATCTTCTTTCTTCATTAGAATAAGAGCCATCACAAAAGGCTACTACCAAAAGATTCCATAATAATAATCTGGATGGAACATATCCCTCTCCCTCATATAACTCTTGTAAAAGAGCTTTATCTACCCCTTCAAGAATTACATCATAAAAGTCTTCTTCATCTATAAGCTCTTCAATCTGACTTCTATATTCTTTATCTATAGATTCTTTATACATGTTATAGAAATCCGGATCTATTTCTTTAGCAATACTTTCGAAAGTATCTATTTCTTCATCTGAAACAGTCTTATCTACTGCAATCAGATAATAAAATGTCATTATCGCACTCTTTTTCCTAATTAACATAGACTTTCACCCCTATAATTTAAAGCTACCATCAGAAGACATTAAAGCATCAAATTCATCCATTGAAGAAAACTGAGATTCTTTCCCTAATTTATTCTGTATCTGATTATTAGCTTCAATAAAAGAATCTGTATCATCACTTGATAGTGCCATATCCATCTGATCTAAAGCCCCTCCAAAAACAACTAATCTGTCAATCATGTACTCTGATACAACAGCTTCCATTTCATCTTGGTATTCATTTAGTAATTCTATAGCCTCTGAACACTCTGCTTCTATTTTTATTCTTTCTTCTTTTGCTATATTGTATTCCTTAATTGATGAAGAAATCTCTTTGTAAACGCCAACAGCCGCTGAAATAAATCCAATAGGAGTCCCTACTCCTACAATCGTGGTTGCTGTTGTTATAGCTTTCTCTGATACTTCTTTTATATCAGGATTAATCTTTGAAGTTATTTTTTCATTAACTCTTTCAGTTATCGGCTGATATTTTTGATATAAAGAATCGACTTTAATTCCTAATTCACCTGTTCCTGCGATAATCAATCTTCCCATACCAAAATAATTAATACCTGAAAGAAATTCTACTGCAAAACCACTTTTATTATCTTTATTATGACTATACGCTTTTATAGCGGCAGCCGATAAATCTATTGATGAAAATGTAAGCGCTGATAGTGTTCTCATTCTTTTAAGACTATCACTCCTCCATGGAAGAAACAAGCTAAAATCAAGTTGTTTTAAATCATCAACACTTGATATATTTTTAGTTTTTAGTTCTTCCAAAAGCCTTCTAACCGAATAAAATGCACAAACAATACCTTCACATAAAAGAACCG
>CACXCB010000010.1 GCA_902766005.1 uncultured Erysipelotrichaceae bacterium
AAAGACTATCTCAGAAGGATCATATCCACAAATTCGAGCCAGTTCATATTCTTCATCCGACACAACTTCCGCCATTACGTGTTGACTTTGCATCCATTGTATTAAAAAAGGCAGCGTATTGGTTTTAATAGAATACGCCAATGAAGAATTATTACCATACTCAGTCAAAGCATCAAGAAATCCGTTAACATTGTCCGAAACAATCTTTTCCTTTACCATATAATAAGGAGTCACAAGATTCTTATAATCTTTCATGAAATGCCTTTCTACTTAAATCACCTGAAAGATCTGTGAATTATTTCTAAAATAGTGTCCTGCTGCTCTTCAGTCATCTTATTATCACTGGGGAGGCATAAACCTCTTGTAAAGATATCTTCTCCCACATCAATACAGTTCATTTCGTTTATATACGCATTACTATTTGCTCGCCCATTCCCGCATTTCGTAATAAAATGGTTCATTCTATAGATAGGCTGCATATGCATCGGTTTCCATATAGGCCTTCCTTCAGCATTAAAAGCAGCCAGCGTTTCAAGAATCTCAGTGGGACAAGTTTTGCCTTTTTCAGGCACATATAAAGCTTCTTTTTCACCTCGAACAGTTTCGCACATAGCTTCCTTGTCTATAATCATACAGCTAAGCCAGTAATTTGGATTAGACACACTAAAATCGATAGGGTTCATTTTTACCGGAAGATCCTTCAGTCCATTCCTATATCGCTCATAAATAGCTTGTTTTTGCGCTTTGTGCTCTTCTGCATAAGGAAACTGACCGCGCACAACTCCAGCAATGATATTGCTCATCCTGTAGTTATACCCAATTTCCTCATGTTGATACCACGGAGCATCTTCCCGGCTTTGAGTTGACCACTTTCTGGCTTTATGGGCCCATTCTTTATGATTTGTTAAAAGCATTCCTCCACTTGAACCAGTAATCAGCTTATTACCATTCCAGCTAAGAACAGAAACATCACCAAAGCTTCCTGTCTGTCTTTCTTTATACGTTGCGCAAAACGATTCCGCTGCATCCTCAACGATCAGGGCCCCATGCTCATCTGCAATTGCTCTTATTTCATCTATTTTCCCCGGAGTGCCATAGAGATGAGCCATAACAATAAGCTTCACCTCCGGATATATTTCAAACGCTTTCCTTAAGGAATCCGGATCCATATTCCACGTATCATATTCCGTATCAATAAGAACCGCTTCACCACCCTCATAGGCTACCGGATTGATGGTTGCATCGAATGTCATGTCAGCACAAAACACTTTATGCCCTTCCAATGTTCCGTGCCCAGTTCTCGGTTGCCCATAAAGTTTTTCTCCGCATAGCTTTATAGCCAAATGGAGCGCCGCAGTTCCAGAAGACAATGCGACAGCATATCTACAACCTATTTTTTCAGCTGTCATTCTTTCTATCTCATCAATATTCTCGCCAACAGTAGACACCCAATTAGTGTTTATGGCTTCATCCACAAAAAACTGTTCGTCTCCATGCATTGTTGGCGACGAGAGCCAGACTTTTCTTTCGAAAGGCTTAATTCCGGAAAAGCGCAAACTATTCAAATATTTATTTGTATTCATCCTTTTTCTCTTCCCCTTAATTATTATTAGCCGGACAATACGTTGATACCATTTCCCGCACTTTATCTCTGATGTCTTTCCGATTTGCATATGCTGCTTGCATCAGATCATCCAATTGTGACAAAAAGACATCCGTGTCAAACGGAATCGGACAACCAATATGAATCAGTTTATTATCTGTTTTTCTCAGACCTTCTTCTGCCATTAATTTCTCTTCATAAAGTTTTTCTCCCGGCCGAAGTCCTGTGTACTCTATTCTAATGTCAATATCCGGTTTATATCCTGACAAGCGAATCAGGTTTCTGGCCAGTGTATCAATTTTTACCGGGCTTCCCATGTCAAGCACAAATATCTCACCACCGGCTGCATAAGTTCCCGCTAAAAGTACCAGACTTACAGCTTCTGGAATAGTCATAAAGTAACGAATAATATCCGGATGTGTTACAGTCACGGGACCGCCCTTTTCAATCTGCTTTTTAAAAATCGGTATAACAGATCCATTACTACCCAGCACATTTCCGAATCGAACTGCTACAAACTCTGTTTTAATATTCCTAAAAACAGATCCAGTTCCATCCTTATCTGCATTCTCGATTCCAAAATGAGTAAATAACTGTGGAATTTCATCCGCTTTCCCCGCTTTGATCTTGGCATCAAAACTCTGGATTATCATCTCACAAAGACGTTTACTTGCTCCCATTATATTCGTAGGGTTAACGGCTTTATCAGTAGATATGAGGACAAATCTTTCACAGCCATGCACCATTGCTGCGTACGCTGTTTTATAGGTTCCTATTGCATTATTTTTAATTGCCTCCGCTGGACTGTCTTCCATTAAAGGCACGTGTTTATGGGCAGCTGCATGATAAACTATATTAGGT
>CACXCB010000011.1 GCA_902766005.1 uncultured Erysipelotrichaceae bacterium
AGATTTTACAGAGTGGGTAAATGTAAAAAAGGCAAAGCCTATTTATGAAGGACACATTCAACCCCGCTTGCCATTGAATGATAATTATTATGATCTAACTGATGATTCTGTGAAGATCTGGCAGGCCAAGATTGCCAAAGAACACGGAATCTATGGCTTCTGCTACTATCATTATTGGTTTAACGGCAAAATGCTTCTGGAAAAGCCAATGGAGCAAATGCTGGCCAATAAGGACGTGGATATACCGTTCTGCATCTCCTGGGCAAACGAGCCGTGGACGAAGGCATGGGTAGGGGACATGACGAAGGTTCTTATTCCGCAGTATTACGGCGGAGAAGAGGAGTGGCGTGAGCACTTTATTTATCTTCTGCAATTCTTCCGAGATGAGCGCTACATAAAGGAAGACGGAAAGCCTGTATTCGTTTTATATAGACCTACGGCGATTCCCTGCCTGGACAAGATGATGGCATTTTGGAATACACTTGCCGTTGAAGCCGGCTTCCCGGGGATCTGTTTTATCTCGCAAACAGATAACTTTGGCGAGATTCAGCGCAGAAAAGATGATCCATTTGATTATCATGTGGAGTTTCAGCCAATCTTTGCACACCACTTGATGTTTGCTGAGCAGTTTAAAACACTAAAAGCAATACGAAGAACAGTATCCAAGTGGGTTGAGTTCTTTACTGGTATTGATTTGAAAAGGTATGGACAGAAAGTCATCAGCAAAGTAACAAATGCTACGAGGGTAGAATATCAGAAAATGTGGGACATCATACTGAATCAGAAGCCCTATGACAGAAAATCAATTCCAGGAGCCTTTGTACGTTGGGACAACACACCTCGCCATGGAGAACGGGGGTGGGTGTGTGTTCCGAATACTCCTTCAGAGTTTGAGAAAAATCTCGAAAAACAGATCCTTCATGCAAAGAAGGATTATAGTACGGACATGATGTTTATTTATGCTTGGAATGAGTGGGCTGAGGGAGGCTATTTAGAACCAGATCAGATCGACGGATACGGATACTTGGAAGCCGTCAAGGAAGCATTGATGAGAACAGAGGAAATACCGGTTTGAAGACCATGGCTTCATAAGGCTTTGATGAGAGAAGCAGAGTGGAATTGCTTAATCAAGGAATTAGTAATAACCGGGTAATATACGCTTGCAAAATGAAGGCGGGAGATATTACTGCATTATGAAACTAAAAGTAACAGATCTATTCTATATAGCGCTTTCCTGTTGGGTGATAGCCACGGTAGTATTCGGAGAGTCAGCTCTAGTAAGTGTTTTGGGAAACCAATACGTATACAGTATTGTGTGGCTTGCATGTCGCGCATTATTACTCTTTAAAATAATGCATGAATTAATGGCGAATAAAGCAGGAAACATAAAGGTTATTATTATTGCACTACTAGGTGCGATATCAGCATATTATTCAAAGAGTATTTTTTTGACTCCGCTATTTTGGTTTTTATGTGCTGGAAAAGATATCAAAGTAGAAAAAGTGGTAAAAACACTTTTCTTATCGTATTTGATTTCTGATCTGACGGTTGTCATTCTTTCCATTTCTCATGTGATTGATATAGGCATGGCTTATAAAGCGGTCTCAAGAGAGGTTACTTATTCTTTGGGGTTTGGACATGCAAATACTCTTGGTGCCAGAGCTGTAGAACTGCTTTTGTTGTACTACTGCTATAAGCAAGAACGCATCAAGCTGAGATCCTATATGGTTATTGTGGTTTTACTGGTAGCTTTGAACTACATTACAAAGTCCAGAACAAGCGTATACACAGCTGCCGCGATGACAATCCTTATGATGATGTATACCCGTCCATTGTCAAAGAATAAGGATTTTCATGATACAAAAATGAGGAGACGGTTGTTTAGGCTTTCCAGAGTTTTTGTGCTGCTTGTCGCAGTTTTCTTAGTAATAGTTTCGGTTAACCCGAGCATTATTGACAATAATGAATTGGCTTTCACCGGACGTTTTGCAATGTCAGCCCGTTACTTTGCAGCTTATCCTATATCTCTTTTTGGACAACCATTAGCATATAACTCAGGTAACTATCTATTGACTTCACAGACCGGTTTAACAACGTTAGACATTGGGTATATATATTTGTTATTAGGGTTTGGCATTGTCATTTTTGTTTTGTTCCTATACTCGGAGTCAAGGCTGTTTTATTTATACTATCGGCAAAAAAAGTATGTCTACATTATCGCGCTACTTGGATACGCCGTTATGGGAATTGCTGAAACATCAATGATTCGAGTTAGCTATAACTTCACATTGTTCTTTATTATTGATCTTCTCTGGAATAAACAAGGGAGCATTGATGAACGGAAAGGACTAGGGGAGACCAGCTATGATTAAAGTTTTGTTTATTGCGCACTCGACCTTTCCGGGCGGTGCAACTATTGCGCTTCAACGTCTTGTCGCTGGACTTATAGATGATGGCATTCAGGCAAGAATTGTCTATCCTGCCTTTGGAAACTCCAGCTATGAGCAGAAATTTGTTGAAAGCTTTAGTAAAATGGGTTGCTCATGTGTCAAATGCTTTATGAAGCCGCTGTACATTAAGAAATCTAATCTGAATGGCATAAAAGGCTTCATAACAAAACTCAACATATTTTTAAAACAATACATCAGTTATAGAAATCTGCTGACGATCGCTAGGAAATACAGACCAGATATTATTCATACTAATTCTGGGGTGGTTCAGGAAGGAAACAAGGTCGCCAAAGTTTTAGGCGTACCGCACATTTGGCATATTCGAGAGTATCAGACGTTAGACTTTCATTGGGAATTGTATCCATCTGAAAGTATAGTGAAAAAGCTATATAGCAGTTCAAATACAATATGTATTACAGAAGGTATTCAAAAGTATTTCGGACTAAATTATTCATCTGGATCTAAGGTTATATATGATCCATTGTTTTCCATAAGCAATCTATGCTCGGAAATACAAGAGAAAGAGGAGTATTTCCTGATTGCAAATAGGATTTCAGCTGAAAAAGGCATGGAGGACCTAATCAATGCCTTCTCCAGGTTTGCAAAAGAAAAACAAGATTATAAGTTGATTATAGCTGGCGCCGGATCAAAGGAGTATGTAGACAGCTTAAAGCAACTATGCAAATCCCGGAGTATTTCTGAGAGAGTTCTTTTTAAAGGGCATGTTGAAGATGTTTCATCATTAATGAAAGGTGCGCGTGCTTTGTTAGTTGGCTCATACAACGAGGGGTTCGGAATGATGACGGCAGAAGCGAATATGCAAGGCTGTGTCGTCATTGGACGTAATACGGCAGGGACGAAGGAAATTATAGAGAAAACAAATGGCGGCTTTTTATTCAGCGATGAGAACGAACTCACTTCATATATGAAGATTGTTGCAAATATGAGCCAAGAAGATCTTGCACAATTCATGCATGAACCTATGACTATTGCAAGATCAATTTTTAGCCAAGAGGCTTCGACCGAACAAGTATGTGAGTATTATCACAGTATTTTGAATAGGAAGTAAACGAATGAATACAAGTAGATTCCAAGGCTTGCCAAAGAAAGCACTAAGCAGAATTGTATCTATATTTGCAAAGAATAAATTGAAGCACAGCGGTATACATTTTAGGGCTTATTACGATATTTCTATTGTTGGAGGTCAGTTTATTTCAATTGGTGACTTCTTTTCAGCCGGTAAAGATGTTGCGATTCATGCATTTGAGACTTCCGATAAAAAGAAACCGGAGATTACTATTGGCAATAATGTTGTAGTCACAGCCCATTCATATATCTCGTGTGCAGACAGAGTGTCAATTGGAGATGGCGTTTTATTTGGTGTTAATGCTTTCGTTACAGATAATTTCCATGGAAGAGGTGATCCAAACGAACTACTTATTCCACCTAATGACAGAGAGCTTTATAGCAAAGGACCTGTAATAATTGAAGACAATGTTTGGATTGGGAGGAACGCATGCATCATGCCTGGAGTTCATGTGGGAAGAGGAGCTATTATTGGATCGAATTCAGTTGTGACGCATGATGTAGACGCCTTTTCAGTCGTCGGTGGTGTTCCTGCGAGAAAAATCAAAACAATCAGTAATCCAGACAGTGAGAAACATTAATATTATTAAGCTTTTAGGGAGAAATCAGATGGATGTCGATATTCGAAAAACACAACTTGTCGAACTTCAGATTTTGAAAGAATTCAAACGCATTTGCACGGAGAATAATTTGAGGTACTTTGCAATAGGTGGGACCTGTATCGGCGCAATCAGACATCAGGGGTTTATCCCATGGGATGATGACATTGATGTTGCTATGCCTTATGAAGACTATAGGAAGTTCTTAAGTATTGCAAATAACGAGTTGAGGTCTCCCTATGAATTATATGATCCTAGAATAAGTGAACACTGGCGCTTTAATTTTATTAAAGTACACGACACATCGACTACATTTGTAGAAGATAATTGCAAACTATATAAAGATCGATATGCTGGTGTTTATATAGATATTATGCCCATTTGCGGTTTGCCTAAAGGGCGAATAGGGCAATGGCTTTCCAAACATGATGTGGATTGGAAGCTGTTTTTGAATGAAAATGCACATACTGATGCATCGGATCATCCTAAGATTACAGGCAAGCTATTATTTGCTTTCATAAGGCGACACCAAGATAGTGGTGAGTTCGATTATTACGCAAAACTGATTGAAAAGAAATATGGCATATATAAATTTAATCATTCAGACAGAGTGATTTTCGCATGGAGAAGATGCCGTAGCATCATCAATAGGCATTGGAACTATGAAAGTGTCTTTTACTATGAGGATTTTTCAGATTCAGTCGAAGTTCCTTTCGAAGATACCACTATCTCTGTTCCAAAGGGATACGATCGATATTTACGAATGGATTTTGGAGATTATATGACTCTCCCTCCGGAAGCAAAACAAGTGCCACATCATAAAATAGATATATATGATTTGGAAAAACCATATGTGTATTATTTGAATGCGAATTTCAAGGAGGATAAGAAATGATTATTGGTTATACAACAGGGGTATATGATCTGTTTCATATTGGACATTTGAACCTTTTGAAAAATGCAAAGGGCATGTGTGACAAGTTAGTTGTTGGCGTTACGGTTGATGAACTTGTCCAGTACAAAGGAAAGAATGCTATGATCCCGTTCGAGGATCGGATCGAGATAGTCCGCTCCTGCAAATACGTTGATGCGGCAGTACCCCAATATGACATGGATAAGCTCAAGGCTTGCAAGGAACTTGGAGCAACGATGCTATTTGTGGGTGATGACTGGTACGGAACCGAGAAGTGGCAGAATTACGAGAAGGAATTTGCTAAAGAAGGAATCAAAATTGTGTATTTCCCA
>CACXCB010000012.1 GCA_902766005.1 uncultured Erysipelotrichaceae bacterium
TAGTGAAAATATGATCAGAATAGCAATTTGTTGTGGAGAAGGCTTCTCTTCCGGTTTTTTATCCAGACATCTGGCCAAATCCACTATAGCTGAAAATCTGCAAAATGAGGTGTCTTTTATCTTCATTCCTTTCTATCAGCTCTATGACCGTCAGGACGAGGCAGATATCGCAATGTATATGCCGCAGGTAGAGCCAAAAGTAAGAGATGACAAAAGAGAATACAAAATCCCCCTGTATCCGATTCCCTACAAAGTTGTCATCAAGCCTACCGCAAGAGATTATCTGGAAGATGCAGAAGATATTCTCGCATTAGCTAACGGTAAAGGCGGCTACATCCGCTTCATGGATGAAGAAAGAACATACTATATCAACCGTCTGGAATCACACAGAAAATATATCAGCAAGAAGAAAGGTTAATCTTATGATTTACGTTACCGGCGATATACACGGATCCATTGATATCCGTAAACTGGATAAAAACAAAGTTACTGATAAAATTACGAAAGATGATTATGTGATTATCTGCGGCGACTTCGGTCTTGTATGGAATTACAAAAAAGAAGATTCAAAGGAACGCAAATGGCTGAAGTGGTTAAACAACAGGCCATGGACAACATTGTTTGTAGACGGAAACCATGAGTGCTTTCCAAGACTTAACAGTTTTCCTGTCAAGGAATGGCATGGCGGAAAAGTACATGAAATTCGTCCGAAAGTTCTTCACCTAATGCGTGGAGAAATCTTTGAAATTGAAGGACAGACAATCTTTGCTATGGGTGGTGCCTCTTCCCATGACAGAGGACCTGTTGTAGGAGATACGGAAGTTGTCAGAGGCAAGTCATGGTGGCCGGAGGAAATCCCTTCCGATGAAGAACGCGCTTTCGGTTTCAACAATCTTGAAGCTCATGGCTTCAAAGTAGATTACATCATTTCCCATTGCCTGCCGAATACTTTCCAGGGCTACATCAAACAGGGAACATTCCCGAATGACCTGCTGACAGAATACTTTGATTACGTCAACGAAATGACCACATACAAACACTGGTATACCGGCCATTATCATGTCAATGTTGACATCACAAACAAATTATCCGTTCTCTTCTCAAGAATTGTACCGATCGGCGGCAATGTTGCACAGGCCGAGCTGATCATGGGCATTCCAAAATACAGGCTTGGTGAAACCGTTATGGTTATGCATGATGGCGAGCCTTGCATGGGAAGAATTGAAAAACTACATCCTTTCGGTCCGACAATCTTCAAAAACGATGAACCTTATTATGATGTTGCGGTGTATTGTGAAGATTTCCCGAATGTCATTGAACGTGTAAAAGAAACAGCAATATTAGAAAAGAGTTTGATGGGGTAATAAAATGAGAATTGTATTTGTGATCGGACCGGCTTTCTCCGGGAAAAGCATGTATGTCAACAGGAATTTCCTGTTCGCCAAAAACATCACCATTAAGAAATTTGCAGACATTGCCGAAGTGGCAGATTCCAATGAAGAGCTTGAAAAGCTGGCTGAAAATGCCCAGGAATACTGCCGTGAAGCACTGGTTAATTCTATCCAATCCGCAAAAGAAGATGACACGATTGTTCTTGAACATCCTTTGCTTCATAAGGATGAAAGAGAATACTTCATTCAGGCAATACGCAAAGTTACCGATGCTCCGATAGATTGTTATCTGATGTCTCCTGATGAAGAGACAGCTAAAAAGCTGACTATCAACCAGCCGTCATTATTAAGCATCTATCATTTTGACAAGCAACAGTTGGAAGAACCGACTGTTGATGAAGGATTCAATACCGTAACAATTGTACCTTATGAATTTATAGACTAAAAAAAGCAGTGCAAACTGCTTTTTCAATTCCTAGCTATAGATCCACATGGACGGTATAAGAAACAGATACGGTGCAGTAAAAACTGCGAGATACAATGCAACCTGTTTTACCTGTTCCTTTGTCAGTTCTTCATCCTTTCCCAGTATCCAGCGATTCAGAAAATAAATGCACAATCCTGCAATCAGAATTCCTGTAACAATCAACAGGAAACTGCATGCATTCACAAACGGATTATAGTTAATGCCGTTAATCAATTCATACAAATCCCTGTTTCCCGACATATCCATCCACATTTCTACGCCAAGCAGAAATGCTGCACCGATAAAATCGGAAAGAAAACCGATGATGCATATTTTCCATGAGTGGTATAATGCTTTCTTCTGATATTTTTCCACCCCGATATGTTTCATGGATAATCTTGTTACAAGATAATCGATCAGATAGTTTGCCGGTATCAGAAACAGCCAGAGATATGTCGGGAAAAAGATAAGCATCCAGATCGGAAACAGTATATTATGGAGCTTGTATGTCTTTTTCATTTCTGATCCTTTCTGGTAAATACAGTTCCGGTATTCACCCCATCTACATCTGATTCAATCACAATATAAACGTCTTCTTCAGGATCATAGGCAAATATACAGTATGCATCTTCACCGAGGATATCTCCGAAATACTGCTCTTTCTTCTCTTCTTTTGAATCTTCTTCCAGATCAGGATACATCATTCCTTTGTATAAATAATTTTCCTGTTGAATTTCAAAAGAGAAGTTTCCGAAGTTATTCGCCTCAAAGACACAGAGTATATTTCCATCTCCTTCATACAGTATTCCTTCTTCTGTTATTTCATTTTCTTTTTGCGGTGATACATTCCGATCCGTTAATGCTGCATATCCGGTTTGTTCAATAATTTCCTGTCCGTCATCTGAAAGAATAAAATTCATCATCTTTTGAACATTCGGCTTTTTATTGGATTCAAGTGTTGCACAAACAAGATCAACCGTAGCAGGATACGTTCCGTTTTTGATACTTTCCGTATCCGGATATACACCGTCTACAGATAATATTTTGACATGCTTTTCCTGATTTAATCCTGTCAGAAAATATTTGAATGTATAACCGATTGCTCCGGCTTCATTATAGTATTGCGCCACCTCACGGACTACGCCTCCCATAGGACCTACATTAATAATCTCCACGATTTTCGGATCTGCCATTTCCACATCACCCATAAAGTAATGCATGCATACCTGTGAGCCGGAATTCTCAGGTCTTTGGAAGGCAACGATCTTCTCATTCTTTCCGCCCAGTTCCTTCCAGTTTCTGTAATCACCGTGATAGATTCCCCTGATCTGATCCGATGTCAGGTTATCCACCGGATTATCCTCCTCCACAAAAAAGATAAATGCTTCTTTGCCGATCGGTGTTGTCAGTATGGTTTCTTTCATTTCGGAGGCATATCCCTTCTGATCTTCAGATGGCTTTGCACCGAAAACCATATCCGCTTCATGATCTATCAAACGATAGTAAGCATCGGAAGAATTGGTAAATGTGACATATTTTCCGTTATTGAAATATACGTTTAACAATTCTTCATCCATTTCCCCTTTTTCATTCCATGCTTTTTCCGCTTCATCATGATATTCCTTTTCAATCACATCGATATCTTTGTATGCTGCTAAGGCAAGTGCACTGTACACCGGATAACAAGCCTCTGCTCCATCTAAAACAGGATAATCTTCTTCTAATGTCAATGATGCATCATGATCCAATTTATATAATTTATCGGAATCATAGACATGATAGCCTGTAAAATCCGTAGAGGAATATCCGTTCATATAATCAAAACCATGGCCGAGATACTTTTCTTGATCATTTTTATTTTTATAACGCCATCCTGCAATTCCACCTGCCAATACCAGAAGTACCGCACATACTGACAGGATCCACTTCTGCCATTTCTTCATCTGATTCCCCCAATCTTATTTTTAATCTGTTTCAGAAATTCTTGTATTTCCTCCAATGAAAACGATGCCAGCATTCTTCCGTTTTTCGGATCCAGAAGACGATAATGCTGGGAAAGCATATTCTGTTGGATTCGATATCCGTTCCACTCTTCAACATCTCTCCACCAGACTTTTCCACCCATTGTCAAAGGATAGTTAGCATCTGTCTTCTCAAAAGCTATCGCTTTAATCATGTCGGATAATTCCCCGCCGAAGGCATCCTGCAAAACCTCACTCTGTGAAAAAATCGTACACAGTGCAACACACTCTGTCCAGCTTAGGCGTCTTCTTCCTTTTTCTGTTTCCACAAGGGATTTCTTTGATATACCGATCACGATTGCCATCTGTTCCTGCGAAAATCCATATTCCACCCGTACCAGTTTACATTTATTGGATATTGCGGTAATAAATTCTTGTTTTTTCATCCTAGTGTAATTTTACACTTTTTGATATGATTTACAATAGTTTTATTGACAAGTGCACGTTATCATTAAACACTTGTGCTTTATCGGTTTTCATTGTAATAAGATGACGACGTGAGTGGCTATGTTGTTTGAACGAAAAAATCTATAATCAGCTTTTGAAATGGATAATGAAACGCAGGGACAGAAAGTTCTGCTTGTTCGAGATGCAAGACGAATCGGTAATTATGTAAAGTTGAGAATAATGTAAAGTAAGAGGAGAAGAAATCATGGAAATCTATCAGAATCATAAAAATATACAACGAGGCAACTGCAGCACTGTCATCATCGGCAAGGATGTTTCCTCTGCCCATAATATCATCATGGGACATAATGAAGATGATGAAATCTCTTTTGTACAATCCCATCTTGTCCCGGGAAAGAAACACTCTCTGAATGAGACCATTACTTTTGAAGACAGCTCTGCCACCCTCCCTCAGGTGGAAGAAACCCTTTCCTTCTACTGGTCGGAGGTCAAATGTGAAGGAGGCATCTCCTTTGCGGATTCTTTTGTGAACGAATGCGGCGTAGCGATTGTTTCCGATTCCTGTCGTGATTCCCGGGAGGCAGAGAGCCGTTACTGGCCTATGCCTTGCGCAGGCTTGTTGCAGAAAGAGCACACAGTGCAAGAGAAGGTGTAAAAATAGCTGCAGAACTCATTGAAACCTATGGTTATTGTTCTTCCCGGACATACCATATCGTTGACAAAGATGAAGCATGGTGCTTAGCCGTTCCCAAAGGTTTCCGTTGTGTTGCCAAGAGAATACAGGATGATGAAATCTACTTCATTCCCAATCACTTTGTCATTCATCAGATTGACTTCAATGATCCGGATCATTATTATGCATCAAAAGATATTGATTCCTTTGCGGTTAGCCATGGATGGATCAAAGAAGATGAGGAATTTGATTTTGCCAAAGCCTATCAGGAAAACGAAGTCAAACCGGTGAATTATTATCGCTCTTTGGATGCATGGAAAAAACTGGCAGACATTGATTTGAAAGAAAAGGATATGCGAGTGGACACCTTCCATCCCAATCGCAAGTATGGCATAGAGGATGTCAAAGCACTTCTCAGAAGCCATGGCGAAAGAAGCATCAGTGATTCCACACATGGCAATACCGTTTCTCCTCATCATCTTGCAAGGCCTTTTTCCATCTGTAACCAGGATACGATTGAAAGCCTGATCTTTGTCTTTCACGAAGATATACATCTGTTGAAAATGTACAGGGCATTTCCCAAGCCATGCCTTTCTCCATATATCCCATGGTATCCGTTATCCCTTAATCAGATTCCCGAAGGCTATGAATGGAACAGTTATACGGATAATCACTTTCACTTTGATTCAGCAGTACTGAAATACCATCCGGAATCTGCATGGCATATATTCAAACTTGTGCAGACATTATGTGATGTAAACTATCCCGTCACAAAAGACTTCATTCATCAGTCAGTTCGATTCATAGAAAAACAATGGGATCAGGATGTCCTTTCCCTTGAAGAATCATTTAAAGACGATTATCGCTTGCTTCAGGATTTTACTATTTCTCATGCAAAAGAAGCACTAACATGGGCAAATGATATGATTGCTTCCTTCATGGATGATCAAAAAAGAAAAGAACTAATGCATCAATAGTTCTTCTTTCAATGGATTCGGAAAACAATCCAGTATTTTATCCACCAGTTTTGAAGAAGGCTCTTCTCCATTGGAAAAGATCCATTCCCTGACGACACAGATTTGTGCAAGGGAAGTATAGTGAATCATAAACTGCATGTTTTCGTCTACAGTCCCGCCTTTCTGCCGTATCATTTCTGCAAACAACTGATCTCCATATATGACAATATGTTTATACACACCGCTTAATGCTTCATCAGGAAGAACCTTTTTATAAAAACCGATATCCTCACGGATTCTCTCCATTCCCTTTATATAGTTTTCCCTGAAATCATACGGTCCGTTTTCAGGATTCCATACCTCCTGCATCATATGTATATACATCCATGCAGTTAATTGATATTTATCTTCAAAATGATAATAGAATGTCTTTCTCTGACATCCGACAATCCTGCACAGATCCGTTATTCTGACACTTTGAAATTCATTTTTCTCCAGCATTTCTTTCAATGCATCCGCAAACAACTGTTTTGTCTTCTCTTTCAGCATATTCACCCACTTTTATAATTCTGTATCTTTATTATACATAAATAATATTTTGTGTAAATTGTTAACGAAATAACAATGATACTATTGTTTGCGGAAAGCGAGAACAACAATGAACAGTTTTGAAAGCGTAAAAGGAAAAGTCGCTGTTGTTACAGGAGCAACAGCCGGTATCGGCAAAGCAATTGCCGAAGTATTTGCGGATAATGAGATGAAGGTAGTACTTACCGCAAGAAGACAGGAGCTTGGTGAAAAGATCGCTGAAGAAATTCGTGCCAAAGGCGGTGAAGCGGTTTTCTGTAAAGCTGATGTCTCTAAAGAGGAAGATGTCAAAAAAGTCATGCAGTTTGCGGCAGACACATACGGACAATTGAATGTCGCAGTGAATAATGCAGGTGCCGGAACACTGCTTCATCCGGTTCATGAATATGATGCAGATGAATTCCGCCGTATTACCGATATTGATTATATCGGCACGTTCCTGGGCATGAAGTATGCAGATCTTACAATGATGAACACCATGTCCAAGGACTGCTCCATCATCAATATTTCCTCTGCAGAAGGCATTTACCCTACAGCCAATTATTCTCCGTATTCCGGAGCCAAAAGAGCTGTCATCAGCCTGACACAGACAGCAGCATTGGATTATGCAAAACACGATATTACAGTGAATGTCATCTGCCCGGGTGCAACAGATACAGACATTTATGCAACAATATCTCCTGAACAAAGAGAACTGACACAATCCATGATTCCTAACGGAAGATTCGCTAAACCGGAAGAAATGGCATATCCTGCCTTATTCCTGGCCAGTGACATGGCACGATATATCACCGGTGCTGTCATCAATGTAACAGGCGGCATGGGTGTAGGAAACTATGTCGAAGTTCCCTGGCAGAATCCGGATCCAAGAAAATAAAACATTGAACCACCGACTGATGACCGGTGGTTTTTAAAATATGAAAGCCCTCCTCTCAAAGCAAGGCTATACAGCTCTAATATCTAATCTTTGTAAACATTCTATTTCTTCTTACCCATAATCATGGCACCAAGCTCAAGTTAAAGCAACTTCCTTTTGATTTTCCATTGTCATAATTAATTGCATGCAATTGACACAATTTTTCCTCACAATTATTTAAGCAATCTCATTTATCTCTAACATTTAGAATAGAGCATTAACTTTTTTCAGACAGTCGTTAAACCTCCTTTCTGAAAGCAAAATATCATATCTCTACAATTATTTTCAATGCCTAAAATAACATAGGAACATAAACAAAAAAAGGTGATTCCCTGTGTATTTTCAAACACTTTTTTAACAGGGAAACACCCGCTTTTTTACTCATCATAATCATGCACAAAGGCATAGAAATCCAGTTCTTTCTGTTTATCGCTTTCCTGAATTGTTCCGACAGGATGAGACAGGAAGATGAATTCTTCATTTCCATCCAGGCCGAAAGCTTCATTCGCTTCTTTCTCTGAGATTGCTCCGATGGCACAACTGCCCAGTCCGATAGATGTACATGCCAGATACAGATTCTCCGAAACATAACCTACATCAATCAACGCAACACGATGGGTAAAGATACCATATCTCCATTCTGCCCTGTAGGCAACCATACTGTAGTAGAATACAACACTTGCCTTGCATGCCCAGTCCTGTTTCTGCTCTGTCACGCTGATAAAATCCTTTACATTATCCTCTTCTTTTAAACATTCTAGCTGATGTGTCTGTGGCAGATAATGATAATAACCGGATTTTAATCCTTCCACATACTGTATGCAAAGATAAGTTTCAAATTCATGTCTTGCCCCTCCGCATGGCACAGTGCGCAATGTTGCGTAACGTTTTCCGCGTAAACCTTTGACACCCTGTGTGCACCATAAGAGATACGATAACTGCAGAAGACTGATATTTTCCTCTGTAAATACACGATGAGAAGATCTTGCATTAATCACATCCAGAAGATTCCCGGTAAGATTCAGTTGTTCAAAGTCTGTCGGAAGATCAACAATCTGTTCACTGACAGGATCCTTAAACAGAGGCGGCTGTTTTATACCGCTGTATTGGTCTGTTTTATAATCCGGATCATCCTCTTCCTGCATATGCATGAATGCTCTGCCTTTTTGTATTCTTTCCATGATTTCTTTTTTATCCATATAAAAAACTCCTTTAAAAAAGTATATCATATGACAATTCCGTTCGCTTTCCATATACAATCGGAATGATTTAAAAAGGAAACAGTGCTGTTTCCTTTTAGATTATTTTCTGTATTCTTCTAAATCTTCACGATATTTTGCATTTCCGTGCAACACATTGTATAAAAGAACACCTGCACCATAGAACAATTCCCAATACTTGTTTCCGAATTTCTGAATATCCGGCAAATTTCTTTCCGGAATATATTTTGCGATGCTTTGTCTTAATTCTTCCGTATCTGTCAGCAGATCACATGAAATTGCTAATGTGTCCGGACCGACAATACAGATCATCGGCGTAACTACTTTAGTAATAAATTCAACAATGCCTTCCGGTGTTCTTGCCAGTTCAAAACGGTCTTCACTGAAATTCAAAAGCTTCATGTAATTCACACATTCACCGGCTATATCTTCTTTACCTGTAAGAAGATCCCCGTTAACAATCACTCCGGCTCCTCCGACATAGTTCCCTAAAGGATGATAATAAGCAATTAAATTACCACAGTCACGATGATTTGCATAATATCCTACTGCTGCTGCATTAGCGTCATTGCACAAGACAAACGTTCTGTTATATTTTTTCGTAAATTCACCGATAATGTCATAATCAATTATTTTTGCGGCAGGAAGTGTTAAATGTCCGTTGTAAACATTACCGGGTGTAACAATCGCAACACCTTTGATCTGCGGATGTTTTATAAACAATACATCCAGTACATCTTCCAAGTCATGCATATCCAGTTCATCTTTGACAACAACACCTCTTTCAATCGGAGTTTCTAAATCCGCTCCTCTGAAATGAATTTCATATTTCCTGTTTCTTCTGATTAAAGCGACAATGGCAATGCTGCTGTCCCATTCAGGATCATGAATATCTTCAACGATTTCTTCTTTCTTTTCCTTTTTGGCAATTTCATCCTTGATAATATCAATCATGCGGTTGACATTATATGTCGCAAAAACATCTGTAGGTATCTGCAGAACAATCTTGTCCTTTAAAACTTCATTTGCTTTTTTCAAAAGATAGCCGATCTGCGGTGCAAGCAGTATTACATCTTTATCCTGGGCAGCTTCAAACAATTCCGTATAGCTGACAGCGGAGAATTCATAATCCAGATCCAGTGTTTCCACTGCGGTATTCAGCTTATCCGCAAAGAATGAAGTCGTGAATCCGGAGGAACAGCTTAATAATACCTTTGTAGATACTTTAGCCTGAGCATTCTTTAAAGACTGAATCATTTCTTTAAATAACTGTTTTGCATGATCCATGTCTTTTAATTCAAAATGCAGGAAGAAAAGAGGATCTTCTGCTTTCGGACTGTCGATTGTAAAAGATACAATCTCATATTCCAAATGGAAGAATTGTACATGTGCTGTAGCTGCTTCTGTTTCAAAATCCACCTGATCTTCATTGATCACATTCATCTTATATGCAGGATCTGTCTGTTCAATCATCCATGCATAAAAAGACTTATACATTTCATTATCATTCATATATCCACCTCATTTCCTTGTAATGTATACAGATTTAGCCAGTTCCGGATCCAGATCCGAAAAATCATGTATGATGACATCTTCACACATGAAGATTACGCCATCATAAGAATATTTGAATATCGCACAGTTACCGATTCCCGTTTTCCTCGGAATCAATGTGTATTCCTGCCATTTGTTGAAGAATTGTCCGCAAGCTGCACCATGTGCCACAATGAGTGTCGTTGTATTATCTTCCGACATCTGCATCAAACCGGTAACTGTATTGACAAAACGTTCCTGGAATTCTTTTTCTCCTTCTCCGCCATACTGTTTGAACTGATCACCATATGGAAAAGAAGGATTCAAAGATTCATCATGTCCTTCCAGTTTTCCGAAGAACCATTCCTTCAATCCCCTGATTCTTTCATAAGGAATCTGTTCACCGGTTACAATTTCCAATGTGTCTGCAGCTCTTTCTGAAGTGGATGAATATGCATAATCAAAATGCACATCATGATCCCTGAACCATTGGCCTGCGACTTCTGCCTGTGCTCTGCCAAGATCCGTTAAAGGTGCATCACACCAGCCCTGAATCTTATGCGCAACATTAAACATCGTCTGGCCATGACGCATTAAATATAATGTTTTCATAATAAAAATCCTCGTTATCAACATTATATAAGAAAGAAAAAAGAATAGAAATGATTGTCAGTCATTTCTCTCCCTTTAAAAAGTGATTTCTTTCAAATATCGGTTTACTCCTGGGCATTGAAGTCAGGACAGATCTTTGTATATCTTGCCTCTGCATCTTCAATAGACATATTGTAGTAACGGACATTCTTGTTCACTTTTGCGATTTCTGCCATTTCTTCATCTGTTAATGCAAAGTCAAAGATATTGATATTGTCCTTGATATGTGCAGGATTCTTGGAACCCGGGATAATGACATGTCCTTCCTGGATATGCCAGCGGAGAATGATCTGCGCATTGGATTTGCCGTATTTTTCTGCCAGTTTTGTGAAGATCTCTTCCTGCTGCAGGCTCTTATCACCATGGCCTAACGGATACCATGCCATTAAGGCAATGTTATATTTTTTGAGGAATTTTTCTTTTAATTCATTCTGCGGGTAATACGGATGTGCCTCTACCTGAACAACCTGAGGAACAATCTCACATTCATCAAGAATTCTCTGGAAACGATCATCCGGGAAATTGGAGATACCGATTGCCTTTACTTTGCCTTCTTTATAAGCCTTTTCAATCATCTTATATCCTTCAATATAAGCACCTACCGGCTGATGGAGGAACAGAAGATCAATATAATCTGTATCCAGACGTTTCAATGTATCTTCAATTGCATTTTCATCTTCATAAACAGATGGCCACAGCTTTGTAACAAGGAAGACATCTTCTCTTTTCACGCCGCTCTTTTTAATGCCTCTGCCTGTTCCTCTTTCATTACTGTAACCATTGGCAGTATCAATCAGCGGATAACCGGAGATTAAAGCATTGTATGTAGCATCTTCTGCTTCCTGAGGACTCATCAAAAATGTTCCAAGTCCTGCCATCGGCATTTTTACGCCGTTATTCAATGTGATATATTCCATTTTTTCTTCCTCCTAATATACAAGTGCCGTAAATGTGAACTGGATCAGTTTCCAGTCATCGTTCTGATTCTGGTATACTTCCGTAACCATGAAGTGATGTGTTGTCTCTTTGCCATCTAACAATAAACCGTAATCCACATCTGTCAGGCAAATTGCTGTATCACCGAAGACGTTAACTTCCTGATTGTGGATATCAATATTGGTAGGATGAAAGATATCGTCTGTATAGTACTTTACTTCCTTATCAAGATTTGCGTTTGTGCCGATGTGGACAAACATGCACTTCGGATCGGCAACAGAATACATTGCTTCACCGTCTTGTTTAAGCATTCCATTCCAGAATTTTCTGGAATTCTGAATAATCTTATCAGTCATGAATGTTTCTCCTGTTTAAGAACTGTACAAGCTTCGGATCAAAATGATTGATGATTTCGCTATGATCTAAAGAAAGACTTGTAATCTTTTCCATTTCTTCATCTGTCAATTCAAAGTCAAGAATGTCTTTGTTCTGCAACATACGTTCCGGTTTTGTGGATTTCGGAAGAATAACAACACCTCTTTGTACATTCCATCTTAAGACAACCTGAGCAGCACTCTTGCCGTATTTCTGTCCGATCTCTGTCAGCATCGGATCTGTGAAGATGCCGTGTTTTCCTTCAGCAAGCGGTGCCCAAGCTTCCGGCTGTACGCCATATTCTTTCATGACTTCCAATGCCTGTGTCTGCGCGAAGAAAGGATGTAATTCCACCTGGTTAACTGCAGGAATGATTTCTACTGTTTCGCAGAAGTTAACAAGCACATGCGGGAAGAAGTTGGATACGCCGATTGCCTTTAATTTGCCTTCTTTATATGCATCTTCCATTGCACGGTATGCTTCAAAGTAATTGCCCATTGCCTGATGGAGAAGATAAAGATCAAGATATTCCAGGCCGAGTTTGTTTAAAGAAGTCTCAATGGCTTTCTTAGCCATATCATAATTCTTCATATCCTGAACCCACATCTTGGAAGTGATAAATAATTCCTCTCTTGTGACAAGACCTGTTTCGATTGCTTCTTTAATAGCTGCACCGACTGCTTCTTCATTCATATAAGATGCAGCTGTATCAAATGATCTGTAACCAGCCTTGATTGCATCTATTACGACTCTCTTGCATTCTGCAGCATCCGGAATCTGGAATACACCGAATCCGATCTGCGGCATTTTTGCGCCTGTGTTTAATGTTACATAGTTCATACCGTTTTCTCCTTTTTTCTTACACTTTTAGTTTAGCGGATTTTTTTTCTTTTGAACAATACCGGTTGTTTTTAGCTGCTATGCATTTGAGTTATACTATTCACTCAGTCAGTCCTTTCCCTTCTCTCCACGCATTTCCTACACGTTCGTCGCTGATGTAATAACCGGCCTGGAACTGGTCGAAAATCAATGCATTCAATTTGGAAACATCTACTTTGCCGTTTTCGCCAAGAACTCTTTCATCTGCACTGACATTCTTAATTTTACCTACAACCGCATGTAAGTGTTCTGTTTCGACAATCTCGGCAAGTTCACATTCAAGCGTAACAGGGAATTCCGTAATGACCGGTGCATTGACAAATGCGCTCTTTTCCGCATGCATGCCTGTTCTTTCAAATTTGTCATTGATCTTATTTCCTGATGCAATACCGAAATAATCTGCTTCTTTCATATGATCGAGATCTGCCAGGCTGACAGTAAATGCTTTAACCTGACGGATATTTTTTGTGGTCTTGTGATCTTCATCGATAAACAAAGATATTTTATCCATGGCACTGATCATGCCCCATGCTGCATTCATGACATTGACTTTTCCGTTTTCATCATATGCAGCTACCATTAAGACCGGCATCGGATATACTGCCGGAACAACACCTAAATTCTTTCTCATTTTTTCCTCACTTTATTTTATATACAACCCATAAACCACCGTTTTTCGTTATTTCCGCTTTTTCTGTGCGGAAAGAAATACTCTTGTTCTTTTTGTTGAAAGATGAGCGGTCAAATATTCTTGCCACATCATTTCTGCCATCAGCTACAGGAGAATACACAATACTCACTTCATCCAGACAATCCTGTTGTAACAATGACCAGTTCAAAACTCCGCCACCGGTGCACATCACTCTTTGAATACCCATTGCGTTCAGTTTCTCTAACGCTTTGGGAAAGTCCAATTCCTTCTTTCCCGCAAAAAGATACGATATCTTCTTTTCCTGTAATTCTTTCATTACTTTATCAGAAGCATCTTCCTTCAACAAGACGATGAGATGAGAAATTCTTCCGTTCCTGTTGGAAGTATTTCTTCCATACTGCAATGATCCTTCCGGATCAACAATGACAATATATGATTCTGCATCTTTAACCGCAATATAATCCTGTCTTGGCAGATCGCATTTATCTTTTGTTATTTTTTTGCGATAACCCTCAGCGTATAAACTGCTTGCCGTTACAGCTCCGCTGAGTATGGCATCATATTGATAATCTTCCCTGATTCTTGCATAATCCGATAACACCGACATGGTTTCGTTTTTACCGAAAAAATCTCCGTCTATATTTCCATCCATTGATGCCAGCATATGACATACTACATATGATCTGTTCATGATATGTGCTTTTCAACCTCCCTGATTGTTCTAATGACTGCAGAAGAATCCTCTTTACCGCATCCCTTTGCCTGAGCAATTCTATACATCTGTAAAGCCGTATTCAAAGTAAAGTTGGCAATTTCATTCTCCTGGCACAATTGCCTTGCAAGCTCTAAATCTTTTACGACAAGATCTAACGCAAAACCAGGCTTATAATCTTCATTTTTTACTTTATTCATTTTCGCATTCAGAATAGCATTATTTCCTGATGACTTCGTCACAACAGTATAGAAATCATCCATGGATATGCCCAATGCCTCTGCCATCGCCAATGCTTCACCATTAATAACCTGAGCGGAAAAAGACATAAAATTGTTTATGATCTTGATCGCATTGCCATTACCTCTTTTATTCATGAAGAAATATTTATCACCGATGGTATCGGTATATTCCTTTAAACCAAGAGAAATAAACTCTTCTTCAGATGCACCGATCATCAGGGATAATTTTCCATTTGCTGCACCTGCAGGTCCGCCGGATACAGGAACATCAATATAGGTTATTCCTTTTTCTTTTGCAGATTCTGCCATTTTTCTGTTCAAGCCGGGAGAAACCGTGCTTGTATCAATGATGATCTGTCCTTCTTTTCCGTTTTCAATCAATTCGCTGACAACCTCTTCTACCTGTACAGGTCCCGGCAGGGAAAGAATGATAATATCTGCTTTTTCAGCAACTTCTTTAACAGTATCTGCTGCAACTGCCCCTTTTGCCACAAACGGATCACATTTGCTTTTTGTACGGTTATAAACAATAATGGATCCTTCTTTTTTTAACAGGTTTTCTGCCATGGGACTGCCCATGTTCCCCAATCCGATCATACCGATTTTATTCATCTTATCACCTTATAAAATTTGTTCTTGTGCCTTTCTCTTTTTGCGGCAATCCGTTCTTTTCTTTTTCTGCCTGTATTGCACGCATCATAAATATCATGTTGTGAACGAGATTTCTGATTGTCTGCAATCCTTCTTCATCTTTGTATACATCTTCACTGGTATACCCATATACATCATTCCAATAGGAACTTGGTACCGTCGGCATGCCTGTTATGCCAAAGAACTGATTTAATGCTTCAAATGTTGCACTGTTTCCACCTCTTCGACAGGATACTACAGATGCCCCTGCTTTCATGCGCAGATCTGCTCCGCAGCTGTAGAACAATCTCTGCATGAATGACAATACCGTTCCGTTAGGATTACCGAAATACACAGGTGTTCCGATAATAACCCCATCAGCTTCTTTCAGCTTAGGTGAAGTTTCATTGACAAGATCATTGAAGACACACTTTCCGGTTGTTTTACATCTTCTGCATCCTATACATCCCCGTATATCTTTATTGCCGATCCATACCTCTTCACATTCCACGCCTTCTTGGGCAAACAGTTTTTGTGCTTCCTGAAAAGCTGTTTTGATACAGCCTTTTGGATCAGGACTGCCGTTAATAAACAATACTTTCATTCTATTCCTCAAAATTGCATTTTGTAACAGCCATCCTGTGCAAAGATTCTTCTGTCACATGATAGAACGGCTCATGTTTATTTAATGTGGCAATCTCTGCCATCTCTTCCTCTGTCAGGGCAAAGTCAAATACTTTTGCGTTATCTTCAATATGTGCATATGACTTGCTTCCCGGAACAAGACCGAATCCCATCTGAATATGCCAGCGGATAATCACCTGTACAGTTGACTTATTGTATTTTTCCGCAAGTTTAACAATGACAGGATCATTTAAAAGGTTTGCATTTCCATGTCCTAACGGAAACCATGCTTGTAAACGGATTCCTTTTTCATCACAGAATGGTTTTACCTTTTCAGCAGGATAATACGGATGGCATTCTACCTGCATCACAGCAGGGACAATCTCACACTGATCCAGGATTTCCTGAATTTTCTCTACCGGAAAATTAGAAATACCGATCGCTCTCAGCTTTCCCTCTTTATATGCTTTTTCCAGCATCTTATATGCATAAATATAGTTATTTACCGGATGATGTAGAATCATCAAATCGATGTAATCAACATCTAATCTTTTCAATGTATCATCGATCGCATTATCATTTTCATATAGTGTAGGACCGAGTTTTGTCTCTAAGAAATAAGATTCTCTCGGCAAACCGGACTTCTTTAATCCTTTCCCCACTTCCACTTCATTTCCATAACGATTGGCAGTATCAATTAACTGATATCCATGATTTAACGCAAATGCCACATTATCTGTGATTTGTTCGCCAAACTGATTGATTGTTCCAAAGCCGAGCTGAGGCATTTCAACACCATTGTTTAAAATAATTTTACCTGTTGTCATGATTTTTCTCCTTATTCCTGATTGTTAAAATCCAATTTTATTTTTGTATATTTTTGTGCTTCTTCTACTGTTGCATTGTAGTATCTGCGATTCTTATCTATTGTTTTGATTTTTTCCATTTCTTCTTCCGTCAGTGTAAAGTCGAAGATATCAGAATTCTGTCTGATGTGACATGGATTCTTAGATCCCGGAATGATAATATTTCCAGATTGAATATGCCATCTTAATATGATCTGGGCATTCGTTTTTCCGTATTTCTCTGCCAATTCTATAAAGACCGGTTCATTGAGCAGATGACTGTCTCCATGGCCTAAAGGATACCATGCCATTAAACCCATGCCTGTTTCTGACAGATGCTTTTTTAATTCTGTCTGCGGATAATACGGATGTGCTTCCACCTGAACAACCTGCGGTTTGATTTCTGCTTCTTCAATCATTTCTTTCAGCCATTCCATCGGAAAATTCGATAAGCCCAAAGCTTTGACTTTTCCTTCTTTGTATGCCTTCTCCATCATTTTGTATGCATATTTCCAATTGCCTGCCGGCTGGTGCAGTAACAATAAATCAATATACTCCGTATCCAGTCTTTTCAGTGTTTCGTCTATAGCCTGATCATCCTCATATACCGTCGGCCATAATTTAGATACCAGAAAAATCTCTTCTCTTTTGATATTGCTTCTTTGCATAGCTCTGCCGACTGCCTTTTCGTTCATATATGCATTGGCAGTATCTATTAAGCGAATGCCGTCAGTCAAAGCACTCAATACCGAAGCCTCCGCTTCTGCAGGCTTTAATAAGAACACACCGATTCCTGCCATGGGCATTTTTATACCGTTATTTAAAGTGAAGTACTCCATTTTTATATCTTCCTTTCACAATTAGTTTATCTGCAGAAAAAGAACATGTACAATGCCGTTGAATCAATGTGGTATAATTAAAACGCATAGTGGAGAATACCATGATAGAAATATATATTTTAGAAGCCCTAGTTGCATTCCAGGAATACGGAACATTATCATCTGCAGCAGAACATCTTCATATTACGCAGCCTGCTTTAAGCAGATCCATGAAAAAACTGGAAGATACAATCGGTGTTCCTTTATTTGAAAGAACAAAGAATAAAATATCCTTAACAGAATCAGGAAAAATCGCTGCTATGTATGCCCAAAGAATTCTTCAGTCAGAAGATGAGATGATTACTTTGGTAAGGAATCATTATAACAGCCTTCATACGATTGCGGTTGGATATTGTACGCCCGGACCGATGATGGAAATTCCTTCGATCCTCTCGCGATCTTTCCCAAGCATGACTGTATCTTCTGAAATGATGGATGAAGAAGATCTGATCAAAGGTTTACGCAATGAATCTTTTACAATGGTTATTATTTCACAGCCTCCTTCTGATGAAGACATTATCACAATACCATATGGACACGAACAGCTTTATATTTCTGCCATTCCTGCTCATCCGTTATCTGTATATAAAGATCAGGGTGTCAGCTTTGAAGATGTAAACGGAGAAACATTCATTCAGGCTTCTGAAGTAGGAACATGGGACAGAATCAAGAAAAAGATGATGCCGGATTCCAAAGTCATTACCCAAAGCAATATGGATACCTTAAATGAATTAATTAACTCCTCTTCTCTGCTTGGCTTTGCATCTGATTTAACCGTTCGTTTATTCAGAAATGAGGCAAATCCGAATCGTATATTCATTCCGATCAATGATCCTGAAGCCACCATTACCTATTATTGTGCTTTTCTGAAACGGAATAAGAATAAATTACAAGATCTGATATCCCTTCTGACAAATCATAACTTATATTAAAACAGATTCCACATGAGAATCTGTTTTATGTTCCTAAATGATCCATGATTGTATCTTTGTTTTTCATGATTACCACAAGCAGTATAATTTGCAGAATAAATGCAATAATCGTGAACAGATATTCTCCCCTGATCAGGAAGTGTCCCGCAATGCAGTTCAACAATATCTGTATCCAGCAAGAGATTCCTACAGATAATACAAATTCACTTAAATATAACTTTGATCTTGCAGCAATATAAGGAATAATCCCATTCGGTACAGCCGGAATCATGCTTGCCATCGCAATCACAAAATCCGGATTGTTTTTATTCATGGCCTTAATCAGCCATCCGCCTTTTTTATCTAAATTCAACGCATCTGTCACAGATTTTCCAAGGATCCTTGCCATGATGAATACAAAAGCATTGCCACACAAAAAACCAAGCCAGCAGGTTAAAAATGCTTTCCACCATCCGAAGATTACCGCTCCGACAACTTGTATCAGCATTCCCGGCAGCACAACACTGACCACCTGTAAGAAACTCATAAAGAAAAGTGCAACCAGACCTCCCCATACCGATTTTGCGGAAAAGTATTCTATCAGTTCATCCTGGTTGTTATGTTCAAGCATGATCACGATATCTTTGACAAATATAAAAATCATTCTGCCTAACAAAAACAAACAAATTGCTGAAGCAAGAATAATCATTCCATAGAGAATTCTGCGATATGGTTTTTTTAGTCTTTTTGCCATGTATAGTAGTATACCAGAATAATTTTTTAATTACAGTCTGGAATTTTCTTATAATAATACCCTGATCATAAGGATCAGGGTATATACATTACTACATATTAACGGACATCATCATATGTGAGCAGCTCAACATCATGATCCATTAACCACTCTTTTACCTTTGGATCACAAAGCATCGCTACTTCTTTTGCACGATTGATTGTCAGACTGGAATTCCTTAGCAGATAATCATCGATATATCCCGGATGACATACAAATACATTCGGCATATCTTCTCTGGCAAATTCCAGTATTCCTTTCCTCAAGCATTCAAACGGATCATATTCGGGTGACATGGATCCCATCGGAAGTATGACAACCGGCTTATTGTTGAAGGTTGTCGGCTTGCCGTCAAATCTGGCTTTCTGATAAGGAAGATTATATTTTTCTGCCACAATTTCCAATGCCTTGAACAGATTGTTTGACATAACTGCATGTGCTTCAAAATAAGATGGTTCTTTCCCGACAAGTTCTTTAAATCTTCTGTATTGTGCTTCGATTTCCAATACAGCTTCTTCCACTACGACAAAATCTTCCCCGTTTTTAAATGCTTCTCTGTATGTTCTTGAAGATTTTAAATATCCGTTTTCATCCACCAGGGAAGGAATATCTTTCGGATCGGAACAAGGTTTTTCCAAGCACATATTGGTATGCTGGCCAATAGCTATGCCGGTACCTTCTAACAGCTTTAAGCCGTGTTCCGCAAAAGGCATATTCGGCATTAATCCCGCACTGCCGATTAAACCTTCTTTCACAGATTTTTCTATACCGTAGTTGACTGCTTCACTGTATCCGATATCATCGGCACGGATAATTAACTGTTTCATCTTTCCTCCTTTTGAATCGACTCCGGTGTGATAAAGCGGGAATCATATTCTCTTTGTACCACATCACAGGTTTCCTGATACCAGTTTAACATCTTCATCTTTAATCGCATAATATCCTTTTGATATTTTTCTTCATTGATCCTGTTGATCTTTTCTTTCGGATCTTCTTTTAAGTCATAGAATTCATCTGTTCCGGATAAACGCATAACATATTTATATCTGCCATCAAAGATCATCGTTCCCTTTTCATGGGCAAAATCATCTGCTTCCGCATTCATCTTAGCCCAATAGTCACTGGTTTTCTTCGGCCCTTCATCCCCGTACTTATGATATTCATCGGCCTGTTTCTCACTTGATCTTCTGCCTCCTTCTGAGAACACATATTCTCTGTTAGGCATGTTTCTGTTTTCAATCACCGGTCTTAAACTTCTCCCAAACTGATCATGCATTGGCTCAGCTTGTGCATAATCCATCACTGTAGCATAAAAATCAACCATTTCTGTCAAGGCAGAAGAAATGCCTGCATCAGCCTTTTCACTCTTGGGAGGCTTGATTAATAAAGGTACTCTTGTAAGCACATCTTCAAAACTGTTCTGCGCTTTTTCAGGCAGATCATAATCTGCCGCAAAATCACCATGATCAGATAAGAAGAAGATCGCAGAATCATCATAAATGCCTGCTTCATTTAAAGCATCTATGATCATGCCGAACATGTCATCCACATAAGCACACTGTGCAAGATATACCCTTTGTATTTCTTTCCACATATTCTCAGGAATTTTCTTTGTATCGGCAAATTCTTTCAGTTTATGGATCATGGCAGATTTATTCTGACACTCTTCCAGTTTCACCCTTGGTTCAATCAGATCCGGATTGATCCTGTCATAATGTTCTTTGTCTGTCACATAAGGCACATGCGGATTCAGCCATCCGATAAACATGCATAATGGTTTATCGTCATCTTTTTGTCTTCTGATACGATCACATGCAGCTAATGTATCTTCCATATCTGTGGTGACCTTATCGATAACACCGACATAATGGGAATATGGAAATTCTTCGCTCACCTTTCCCATATTCGGTCTTTGTTTAGGAACTTGCAGCTCATCAAACTGCTTTCCGAATTCACCGGGTATATTTGCGGCAATGTAGTCATTTCTTGTATTCATCCACACGTTATATCCGGATTTTCTTAATTCAGAAAACAAGGTATCTTTGCCATCATGCATCAGATAATGCATTGTACGGTAACCATGCACATGCGGATACAATCCTGTAAAGAAAGAACATCTGCTTGGAACACACACCGGATTCTGACAATAGGCATGATCAAAGGATACGGCATCCTCCTTTGCGAAAGCATCCAGCCTTGGCGTAGATGCAGCAGGATTGCCCATATGCCCCATTGTATTCCAGCGCATTTCATCCGGATTAATAATGATAATATTCGGTCTATTCTTCATGCTGTCTCCTAATAATGGCATAATTCAATCTGATGCTCTTTTATATATTTCATTAATCTATGATCACACAATACATCCAGTTCCTTTACACGATCTGTGGCATAACTGCTCATGCGGTATAGTTCCAGATCACACCAACCTGGATGAACCATAATTTCGATATCTTCCCCCATGTTTTCTTCTAACAGCTTTGTCATGGTTTCCACTGTAGCGGCTGATCCGCCAAATCCGGATACAAATTTATATTTCCCGTATCTTCTTAATGCAAGCCCATATTCTTCTGCCAGTCTTTTGGAAACTTCCAATGCCTGAGGTGTAGCATCATGCACATGGTGGTGGGAGTCAAGATGTGTAGGCAGATGTCCTGCAACCGCAATGTATCTTTCTATCTGTGCCTTCCATTCATCATAGATTTCATCATAATCCGGATTCTTTTCCCAGATTGTTTTGGCACCTCTGTAGAATTCCCCGGTTTCCGGATTGGTTAATGTTTTATTTGCGGTCAATGGTTTGCCTAATGTTAATGTCAGATGAACTCCGATCCCCAATCCCGGATATACCTTTGCCATTTCCATCGCTTTTGCAAAATACTTGGAATTGGTTAATGCAGTTGTTGATCGTAAAATACCATCCGTATAACCTTGAAAGATACCCATGGTATTGGCCATGGTATAGCCAAGGTCATCCCCGTTTATTACCAATTTCATTTTTCACCTCTAAAATAAATAATTTGCCAGCATTGCCACCAAAGGCAATGAGATTAAACATAATACCGTAGACATGCATACTTGCTCGATTGCCATCTTATGATCTTTCTCATACTGCCTTGCGAGTAATAATGCAATTTCCATACACAAACCTGCCTTAATCATTATTATAATGGATTGTCGCAAACCAGTTCAATCCATTAACCCATATCCCTAATCTTAGTATTTTTACTTGAATCCGTTTCTTATTTCTTGATTCACAATTAGCGCAATGTTATTATTGAATTAGAAATTTGCATAATTTACAGGAGGTAAATAATTATGGGATTAATTTTAGCAGCACTTAGTGCAGCAGGATCCACAATGAGGGATCAGTGGAAAGAGTATTTCTATTGTGAAGCTCTTCCAAGTGACACCATTGCCGTAAAAGGAAAGAAAAAAGTACAAGGCTTTTCCTCCAATTCAGGCAATGACAACATCATTTCCGATGGCTCCGTTATTGCAGTAGCAGATGGACAGTGTATGCTCATCGTTGAACAGGGTCAGGTAGTTGATATCTGTGCTGAACCCGGTGAGTATAAATATGACTCCAAGACACAGCCATCCCTGTTTACCGGCTCTTTAGGCGAAGGCGTAAAAAATGTTTTTGCAGAAATCGGTAAGAGATTCACATTCGGCGGACAGCCGGCTACAGACCAGAGAGTCTACTACTTCAATACAAAAGAACTGATCGGCAACAAGTACGGCACAGCTTCTCCTGTCCCATTCAGAGTTGTTGATGAAAGAGCAGGTATCGATATTGATATCAATGTCAAGTGCTTTGGTGAATACAGCCTGAAAGTTACAGATCCTGTATTATTCTATACAAACGTCTGCGGAAATTTCGCAAATGAATACAAAGTTTCCCAGATCAGTGATCAGCTCAGATCAGAACTGCTGACAAAGCTCCAGCCTGCATTCGGTAAGATCTCCGATATGGGCATTCGTTACAGCTCTATCGTTAACCATACTGAAGAACTTGGCAAAGCATTGAATGAAGCACTTTCTTCTGAATGGCGTGACAAGAGAGGTATCGAAATCGTATCCTTCGGTGTATCCAGCCTCAAGGCAGATGAAGAAGACGAAAAGATGCTCAAGGAAATGCAGAAGGCAGCGGCTTACACAAACCAGAACCTTGCAAATGCAGCTGTTATTAACGCAGCTACAAATGCAATGCAGGATGCCGCAAAGAATCCCGGTGGAGCAGCAGTTGGCTTCATGAACATGAACATGGCGCAGCAGGCAGCAAGCTCACTGATTCAGCCTGTACAGCAGCAGGCAGCTCCATTAAACACTGCAGCAGTAAACGGCTGGACTTGCCCAAAGTGCGGAACAGTCAACACAGGTAATTTCTGCGGTCAGTGCGGAACAGCAAAACCAGTTTCCAATAAGTGGATCTGCCCACAGTGTGGCAAAGAGAACGAAGGCAACTTCTGCGGACAGTGCGGAACAAAGAAGCCTGAATAAACTGATATCCATCCAGAAACCTGGAGAAATCCAGGTTTCTTTCAACTAAAAGAAAGGTGGTATTGAATGGCAGACCAAATTACGAATTACCAGTGTCCTGCTTGTGGTGGACCTCTCCACTTCGATTCAGAAACCCAGAAATTAAAATGCGATTATTGTGGATCAACATTTACTGCTGCCGAAATATCCGAACAGTATCAGGATAAGATTGATATTGCAGCTGCACAACCGACGTTAAACGAAGATGCTGCCGAAGTACTGCAGTGGACAGAAGAAGAGAAGAAACATCTTCGTGCCTATTCCTGTCCATCCTGCGGTGCCCAGTTGATCTGCGATGAGAATACAGCTGCAACGAGTTGTCCGTATTGCGGCAATCCTACTGTCGTACCTGCACAGTTTACCGGTGCTTTAAAACCGGATTATGTTATTCCGTTCAAGCTGAACAAGCAGCAGGCAATAGACAAATTATCTTCCTACTATAAGGGAAAACCGTTATTGCCGAGTGCTTTCAGCAACAACAACCATATCAAGGAAATCAAAGGCGTCTATGTTCCGTTCTGGCTCTATGACGGTGATGCCGAGGCAAATCTGACATTCCACGGCACAAGAATCCATACCCAGACCAGAGGGGATGACATCATCACTATTACCGAGCATTATCAGCTTGTCAGAAACGGTACGGTTTCATTCAACAATGTTCCTGCGGATGCTTCCAGCAAGATGCCGGATGAGCTGATGGACGCAATTGAGCCATTCAACTACAATGAGATGATTCCGTTCAACATGAGTTATATGGCCGGCTATCTGGCAGATAAGTACGATGTCAGTTCAGAAGAAGATGCAAAACGTGTTGATGTACGCATGAAGAACACTGCCATTGAGAAAATCTCGCAAACAGTTACAGGTTATTCCAGCGTCACACCCGAGCAACAGCATGTTAACATTCTTCCTGACAAGGTGCATTATGCATTCCTGCCTGTATGGATGCTGTCAACACAATGGAATGGCGAAAACTATATCTTTGCGATGAATGGTCAGACCGGCAAATTCGTCGGTGACCTTCCTGTTGACAACAAGAAGATGGTTCTCTATTTCATTTTGATTACCATTGCTCTTGCAGCGTTGATCTTCCTCTTAACATGGATGTTTATCTGAGGTGCTTATGAAAAGAACAGTCAGAATTCTTATCGCACTGATCATCAGTGCACTTCTGTTCCCTTTGCATATCAAAGCGGATAATACAGAATATGTCAGAGATGAATACGGATTGCTGACACAATCCGAAGTAGAAGAATTAAATGCTTATGCTGCAGAAGTAGCAGACAAGTACAATTGTGGTGTATATGTCAGAGTATTTAATGATATGGGAAGCTATTCCAGCATAGAATACTTTGCGGAAAGTGTTTATAAAGAAGAAGATCTCGGTCTTGGCACAGAAAAAACCGGTGTCATGCTGATTCTGAGCATGTCCGGAAGAGATTACGATATTGTAGCATATGGAGATAATGCACATTTCGCCTTTACCGACTATGCAAAGAGTCAGATGGCGGACGCTGTTGTTTCCGATATGAGCAACGGTGACTTCTACAGTGCATTCAAGACATTCATCGATATTGCCGATGAAGATCTGGAAGCATTAGCTAACGGTGAACCTGTGGATACATGGATTCCGGATGAACAGTATGAACCGGATCCGGAAGCACAGGCGGCCGCAAAGAGAAGCATGCGGTATGGCATTACCGGCATCTCGGCACCGATCATCTCATTATTAACATGCCTGGGAATGAAGTCTAAAAACAAAACTGCACATATTGCACATGAGGCAAATCAGTACATTCCGAAAAACGGTATCCGCCTGACAGCGAATCATGACCATTTCCTTTACAGAAACCAGACGATTCAGCATATCAACAGAGATCGTGATTCCGGAGGTGGCGGCCACTTTGGCGGAACAACCGTCAATAGCGGCGGCTTCTCCCATCACAGTGGTAAATTTTAAGGCAATGCCAAAACAAGCATTGCCTTTTTCTTATTCAAACAGAATATCCAGATCTACATTACCGTTGATTCCGTCAATTCTTCCGGAAGCGGTACACTGCCAGATCTGATACGGTCCGCCATAATTCGTCTGACTCGTATAGTGTGCCAGCCAGACAGGACGGGTATCTGTATGAGCCCATATGTTTTCAAGATAATACTTACTTCCATACAACATGCATTCATATCCTCGTTTTGTGACTTCCTGCGCAAACAGATCATACATCTGGTTCAGCTGTTGAAAACTGAGCATATAGTCCTGGTAGTTTTCAAAATTCTCCCAGTCAAACACGATCGGCAAATCCAGTTCTTCATCACCTAATTCATCAAACATCATTTTCATCGAAGACAGCAATTCTTCTTCCGTGTTATCATACACAAACATATAGATTCCTACAGGCAATCCTTCTTTTTTTGCACCTTCAATATTCTGTCTGAAATACTTATCCGTCTTCATTTCACCATTATGAGAGTATCCGATCCGGATCATCACAAATTCACAACCTGCCTCTTTCAACGCATGAAAATCAACATCTTCCTGCCATGCAGATATATCAATACCGTATTTTCTGTTTTCACCGGCATGATCCTCTTTGAATTTATGAAATGGATAAGAATACATACTGTATCCGGATTGCGCAACCGCATCCACCACTTCAACTGTAAAATCCCATTCGGTCCGATTTCCGGATGCATCGGTTAAGGTGGCATGTAAAGGATAGAATCCGGTATTTTCCGTATCCACTTCCCCTTCAATCGTTAAGTCAGGTTCAGGATCCGCATTATCACCATAACTGACAATCTCCATAATATTAAACTCTTCGCCTTTAAGAATCTCTGCACCATCCCCTGTCACAAATATGAACGGTTCTTCCAGATCTCTGACGATAACTTCATACGAATCATCTGAAGCATTACCGTAATCATCTTTTGCATGAACATTGACGAAGTATGACCCGGATAACTCCGGATCGTAATTTGTATTAAAGGAAACTGTGCCTTCATCTGTGGATACATTCTTCAGCATTTCATCAACGGTATAGGATTCCTTTGGATCTTTATAGATGGTTTTTTCTTTAATCTCTATGTGCGGCGGTGTTGTATCTCTGACGATATAGGAAAACACGCAGTCTTTTTGAAATAACCATTTTTTTACCACATAATGAAAGTCATATTCTCCGACTTCTTCTGTAGGAAGCATTTCCTTTTCCGGAATCACCGTTCCGTCAGCTTCTGCCACAAAATCTTCTGCTTTATATTCAATTCCTTTTTCCAGAACCTGATTCCCTTCAATAAACGTTACAGACGGCCTCATCAAAAAGAGTACCCCAAAAAGAATACATACAAATACCACAATAAACAGATATTTCCATTTCTTTTTCATTTTTATACTCTTCCTTTTCTGCCAATACAATACCATGTTCCTGATGAACAGACAAACAGTAATATACACACGGTTTTATATAGTTATATGTTATTGTGTTTATGTATATGTGTACGTGTTTTATATTTCTTGAATTAATTGGATTCCCAACTAATTTTCTATATAATAAAACCATGAAGATTATATTACTCAGTGATACCCATTTACAGAAAGAAGATATCCTGAAGGTGAAGGAAAAGTATGCAGACGCAGACTATATTGTCCATTGCGGTGACTGCCTGATGTCTGCAAAACAGATGGAAGAACTTGGCATTATCGCTGTAGAAGGCAATATGGATATCGGAAGCGGATTACCTGCAGAAAGAATTCTGGAAATAGAAGATTTCAGAATTTTGATCATCCATGGACATATGTTTTATGAGGGATGGTATCCTGATTACCGTTTTGTGGCAAGATATGCCAAACACAAAAACTGCAATGTCGCATTCTGTGGCCATTCTCATGAATACTTTGACAAAATCGTAAATGATGTACACATTCTGAATCCAGGATCGACATGGAAACCAAGAGATCCCAATTCCATCAGGACATATATGGTCTTAAACATGCAAAGCCACAGGATTGAAGTTGAAAAGCATCCTGCAACCGATCTGTATTATGAATACCTTTAAAAAAGTAACTCGTTATGAGTTACTTTTTCTTATACTTTCATTTTCCAGGATACAGCTTCTTTTCTCTCGCTGATGAAGTTTCTATAAATGCCTTCCTGTTGCATTAGATCCTTATGTGTTCCCTTTTGAACAATCTTTCCCTGATCAATCACAAAGATCTGGTCGGCATGTTCCACTGTCTTTAAACGATGGGCAATCATGATGACTGTCTTTTCTTTCGTTAAGGATTCAATGGCCTTCATTAATTCATTTTCATTTTCCGGATCTACATTGGCAGTAGCTTCATCAAGGAAAATGACAGGAGCATCTTTCATCATAGCCCTGGCAATGGATATTCTCTGTTTTTCTCCACCGGACAAGCTTGCTCCGCCTTCTCCGATGATTGTTTCATAACCGTTTTCCAATGCCATAATGAAATCATGACAACATGCTTTTTTCGCTGCAGCAATGACATCCTCCATGGAAGCATCCGGATTCCCGAAACGGATATTATTTGCGATGGTATCACGGAACAGATACACATTCTGGAAAACAAAGCTGAAGTTTGACATTAAAGAATCCATATCATATTCTCTGACATCCGTTCCATCCAGCTTCACTGTTCCCTGATCAACATCCCAGAATCTTGCCAGAAGATTGACCAATGTTGTCTTGCCTCCTCCGGATGGTCCTACAATTGCAGTTGTAGTATGTTCCGGTATGCTTAAGGAAATATCATCAATGATCTTCCTTGTATCATAAGAAAAGTCTATATTCTCTGCACTGATATCCTGTGTCTTTGGAACAATCTCTTTACCGCTGATGTCCATCTGCGGTAAATCCAGGATTTCTTGTGCTCTGTCCACACTCAGATCTACCACGCGCAATAATGCGGAATAATTGCCTGCTGTTTCCAGGCTTGCATAAACAATGAATGCGGAAATCACCATGACGATTGCGGTTAATTCGTCCATTGTTCCATTCACATAAAACATGCAGGAAAATAATACCATGGCAACGCCTGTGAATTTGGAGACCAAGCTTTGTACTGCCATTTTCGGTACCAGTACCATTTCCATATCCGTATTCGCTCTGACATTAACTGAAATAGCTTCATTCAATTCCCTGCTCTTTTCCCCACTGAGATGATAGGCCTTAACTTCTGCCATTCCCTGCAGATATTCCATGACTTTCTCAACAAGTTTTTCATCTGCTTTGATTTTCTGATCAGCCATTTTTCCGGCCGCCTTCTGCAGACGGTTATTCGCCAAAAGGAAGAAGCATAAACCTGCAAATAATACGAGTGCAATGCGATAATCAAAAAACAGAAGCATCACAATAATCACAGTGGTTGTTAACAGTCCTTCACAGACAAGCATGATAACTCTTGTTGCAACATTTTCCAAATTCTCCATGACATTGGTTGTAACCGATGTAATTTGTCCCAGACTGTTCCGATTGAAATAGCCCATAGGAAGATAGCGCATATGTTCTGCAATCTCTACTCTCTTTAGAGCACATGTACCATATCCGCCTTCAGTCTGCAACATCGTTGCCTTGGATTTGACAAGTCCTGCACCGAGAATCGAAATAATCATAATTCCAAACGAAATCCAGATATCCCTGCTGGTGACTGCACCGCTTAACATTGCTTTTACCATATTCGCAATTGCCGGTATCTTCAAGGATTCAAAGATTGCCTGTACCAGGCCAAGGAAAATAGAAAGTTGAAACTTTTTCCGGTTTTCTTCACCGGCAAAACGGAAAAATTTTTGAATGATCTCAACCATTGCTTTCCACCTCCTGATCCTTTACAGCCATATGCGCTGCATACATTTTTGCATACAAGGCATTGTTTTCCAGCAATTCACGATGTGTGCCGAATCCATCCACTTTGCCGTCTGCAATCACATAAATACAATCTGCATCTATGATTGTGGACAGTCGATGTGCAATCACAATTAATGTCTTTCCCCTTGTCAGCTGTGATACGGAATGTTGAATAATCGCTTCGTTTTCCGGATCGGTATACGCAGTTGCTTCATCCAAAATGACAACCGGTGCATTTTTCAACATTGCCCTGGCAATGGAAATTCGCTGTCTTTCTCCACCGGAAAGGTGTCCTCCGGAAGAACCGACAATTGTGTCATATCCGTTTTCCAAGGACATAATAAAATCATGACAACCGCTTTGTCTTGCAGCTTCCTCCACCTCTGTATCTGTTGCATCTGCTCTTCCCAAACGAATATTTTCTTTCACGCTCATGTTGAAGAGATAGTTTTCCTGAGAGACAAACGCAACTTTATCCGCATAGGCATACATAGGTATCTCACGAATATCCTTGCCACCCAGTGTAATTGTTCCTTCATTGACATCCCACAGGGAAGCAATTAATCTTGCAATCGTTGACTTTCCGCTTCCGGAAGGACCGACAAGCGCAATCAAACTCCCTTCGGGAATTGTCATATCTATGCCATGTAACACTTCTTTATCATGGTAGCTGAAATGCACATTCTGCAAAGAGATCGTATTCTCCTGCGGCACATCCCCTGACAAAGGACGTTTCATTTCTTCCATATCCACAATAGATCGTACTTCCCCGACAATGGTTCCCATTGTGCGAAGGTCGTCGGAATAGCTCATACATGTTACGATAGGTGCAATCAGCCCTACGGATAAAATAATAATTCTGACAAAATCATATGGTGCAAGCGTACCGTTTTTTACCAATAAGCCGCCGATCGGCAATACTGTCAGCATTGTGCTTGGCATAATAACCATCGCAAAGGTAAACGGAAGGATTGATGCCCTCATCCAGTCGATAAAACTGTTTGCAGCCTCATAGGCATCATGAACAAATTTGTCATAACTGCTTTTGGTTTTACCGAAAACCTTGATTACCTGAATACCGTTAATGTATTCTACGGCTGTATTATTCAGTTCTTTTGTTGCACTGACTGTTCTTTCATAAAATCCGGCACTGTTGAACATCATTCCCACATAACAGAACATGCCTAACGGAAAAGACGCCAAAGCAGCCAGTCCCATTCGCCAGTCAATGGAGAAAATATAAATCATCATGGCCACCGGAATAAGCATGTTTGCGGTAAACTCAGGCACGATATGGGCAAGAATGGTTTCAATAGAGTCAATTCTTTCCACCAGGGTATTCTTTAATGCACCGGAAGATCGATCCAGAACAGTACCTAACGGAACCCTAGTCAGTTTTTCGGTTGCTCTTTTACGGATTTCACCTAAAACCGCAAATGTTGCACGATGGCTTGTCGCTGTACTGAGTGCATGGAATAAAACTCTCAGCATCCAGAATACAGCCATCATCAGGCATTGTATCATATAGAACGAAAATTCCTTTTGGCCCTCCATAATTCCCTGCACAATTTTTGCGATGACAAAGAACGGTGCAACAGAGCACACGACTCCCAGGATTGCCAGCAGGACACTGGCAACATATTGTTTCTTATGTTCGCCTGCCTGTGACAAAACCCAGGAAATCGCAGATGGTTGTTTTTCCATAATAATTTTCCTCCTTTCGATCATTTTGTTAACAAATTGAGTTAGTGTTAACTAACACTTAAATGAAATAAGACCTGCATAAAGCAGGTACTTCAAAATCCCATCATTTGTTTCCAACCGGGTATAAAGAATGCTTCCACCGTATCAAGACATCGCAATGCCTCTTCTTGTGAGTAATCATGTATGACCGGCTCAAATAAAGCAGAGGTATATGCCGTCAGCAACAGATGCATTTCATTGGAAGATATATCTTTGACCTTGTATCCCTGTTCTTTCAACAAGGGCAGATAATTTTCAAATTTCTTCTGATGCTCCGTCACAAGATCATGCAGAAATGTCTCATATCGAGATCCCTTTGCACAATTCAGCAATAACCTGAATTCTGCCATTCTCGGATAAACCACATCCCGCATCATATTGATTTCCGTAGATCCCCAAAGATCCTCATTTCGATTGTGCAATGTATTTAAAGACCGCTCAATATGTTCTTCCATCCATTGTTCCAAAGCGGCAACAGCAGGCTTTACCAGTGCTTCAAACATCGCTTCCTTGCTTGCAAAATGACGATACAATCCCGCAGCTGTCATGCCGCATTTTCGGCCGATCCTTCGCATTGAAGCCTTTTCATAGCCGCATTCCATGAACTCTTCCAAAGCAGCTTTTATAACTTTCTCATGGCTTTCTTTCTTATCTCTTGGCATTCTTTCTCTGGTTAGTTTTTACTAACTATATATAAGTTAACATCGTTAACGAAATTAGTCAATGAAAAATCCTGTGTCAGTCACAGGATATCTTTGAAATTATTTTTGTTTGGCGAGCCATTTGCGATGGGAAACCGTACGCATGACACGGATTGCTGTTTGTTCACCTTCGAAATGGAAAGGATTCATACCGGTTTCCTTCCATCCTGCAATTGCATCTTCTGCATCCTCAATGAATTCTTCTGCTGCCATTAAGCCATACAGTCTTGTAGGGATAACATAGAATGGCTTGTCAGGATATTTTGCGGCCAGTTCCTTGGACTGATGGGCAAGATGCGGACATAACATGACAATATCAACCTGTCCGACCATATCGCCGATTCCGCCGAAATCATATGGCCTGAATACGAACTCTGCTCTGTCTGTAAGACCTTTTTCTTTTGTCTCCGCATTGAGGTGATTTACAAGTGCACTTGATGAAAATCCTCCGCCGCATGTGATCATAATTTTTAACATAAGTGACTCCTTTATATTTGTTAATTATATTTTACAGGTGGTTGCAACCACCATGTCAAGTCTATAAATACATTTCCTGTTTATTTACCAAACATTTCCCATATAAACATAATTCATATATTTTTGTGCAACATCTCTCAAGTGAAAGATTTTCTCTTTTGGTGTTGCGGGAATCTGGTATTTGTAGTTGGGGAAGTACCGTGATAAATGCCAGGGAATATTCTGATCCAAGGATGATAACCATTGCGCCTGTTGCGTTATGAATGCATCAGTTTCATTCTTTCCGGGAATAATCAATGTGGTGATTTCCAGATGACATTTATCATATACATATTCAATCGTATTTCTGACTGATGAATAATCTCCTCCCAACTCCTTATAGAATTTTTCATCTCCCTTTAAATCTATATTCATGGCATCGACATGGGGAATAACTTTTTCAAGTATACTCTGATTTACTGTCCCATTCGTGACAAGAACGACTTTCTTTCCACGTGCATGCAATACAGGTGCAATATCCAGTATCATTTCATAAGAGATGAGCGGTTCATTGTATGTAAATGCTATGCCAAGATTTTCTTTATCCCTTAGGGCAAGATACACTAAGTAATCCATATCCACTTCCCTGTAATATGCATTCCTGTCATTTGCCATGGAGATATCATGATTCTGACAAAACGGACATGCAAGGTTACAACCATAACTTCCTACAGATAATATTTCTGATCCGGGATAAAAGTGTTTCAATGGCTTCTTTTCTATCGGATCAAATGCAGCAGATGTGATTTTTCCGTAATTGATGCAGGTATTTATGCCATTCAGATTCATTCTTGCTCTGCAGAATCCGGTTTTGCCTTCCTGTAAATCACAATGATGGAAACAGATATCACACTCCATGACGTACGACCTCAAATCTTTCCAGAATGACATCGTCATACTCCGGATCAATGTGCCCTTTCTGACAGGCAATTCTGACTTGTTCTTCTACGGTATCCACACCGGGCAAATCCGGTAACAATAATCCTCTTCTGCCGTCTTTGGTAGAACAGATTACACCATATTTCTTGACGTTCAGCGCTTCTTTATTTTCAATTTTTTCAGGATCACCGAGAATATCTACGGTAATATGCAAATACGGAAGTTCTTTTTCCTTAATCGGTTGGAATCTTGGATCATGCAGGCTGGCACTTTTTGCATTTCGAAGTATTTCTTCAACAAGGTTCTTTTGCACAGGCAGAATCGTACCGATACATCCTCTTAATTCACCGAATTCATGAATGGATACGAAAGCACCGGCTCTTGCTTCAAACATTTCGTCAGCAGCCGATATGTTTTCCGGTTTCATTCTTTTGACAGCTGCTTCCACACCTTCATAAGCCAGTTTTACATATGCATCCGCTTCATCGCGATACTTCTTTTCCTTGTTTTCAGTTTCTTTCAAATATTGATCCAGAAAATTTCTGTCAGGATCTTTCTCTTTCGGTTCAAAAGAAATAATGCCGTAGCCAACCCCGAATGTTGCTTCATGACTGTATGTTTCTGTAATAACAGACTGTCTGTCCAACGCACCGGCCATGATCACAAAAGAACGATGTCCGCATTCCATTGCCTTTTCCAGCAGTTCAGGATCATATTGAAACAGTTCCAAAAAATTCCCTGTTCCCATTGTATGCATGATCTTTTCATCATACATCGGTCCTTCCGGCTGAAAACCATACGGTCCGTCTTCTTTCTGACAATGGGCCAGATCTCCGCTGCCGATAAAGACAACTTTGCGATCGAGTTTCTCAATGACTTCCTGCAACATGATTCCCAAGCGGTAGTGTTCCGCCAAACTTAAACCACTCAATCCGATTCTGACCAGCTTGTAATCCTGATAGTACTGATTGATGAAATATAACGGAACCATTGTGCCATGATCCAGCTCAGGTTCACGGTCATATTCCGTCCCTGCAGGAAAATGATTCTTCCGGCACAACTGATTTAACATCTGTACCAGTTCTGTATCATACTGAACATGGAAAGACACATTTCTTGCCCTGAACCGGGAAAAATCTCCATATGCATCTTTTCCCGAAGAAACATTGAAGTAATCCCTGTACATCGTTGCATGCGGGCTGGTGATGATAATCGTTTCCGGTTTTAATTCTGCAATTTCTTTTCCTACTTTATGAAAAGAATCAATTGTATCGCGTATTTTGTGTTCTTCCCCTTTGCCTATTTCCGCAACAGAAATGGGTGGATGGGGAACCATATATGTTTTTATGATCATTTTGCACCTCTTTTATGAATATCTGCTTATTTCATGATAAAATAGATTAATGCTTTTGGGGAGGGGTAAAATGCTGGAGAAACCATTTATTCTTGCATATGTCGGAAATCATGTATATGAAAGGGGAATGGAATTGTATAAAAACAATCTCATTGGCGATCTACGTATACAGGAAGATACCGATAACAGCCTTGTGCAGATACAGGCAAATGCCGATTCACATGAGGTGGAAGTTCAACTTGATCAGACAGGAAGCTGGATTTTTGACTGTTCATGCGATTGTAATTTCTTCAGAAAAAATCTGACAAACTGCCGCCATATTGCCGGCACCCTGATCAAATATGCCGAAACAAACAAAACGGAAGAACAACCTGTAATCACACTGGCAAAGGAAACAAATACTTCCATGAAAAAATTACTGGATGTTTATAAAAGTGATTTGCAATTCGGCATTCTTCCCCCTGTTTCTCCGATTATCATTGAGCCATACCTTTCATCCAATAAAGATCACCAGATAAAAGTATCCTTTAAGATCGGCATGCATGGCCAACCTTTTTATGTGATACAGAACATATCTGAATTCTGTGATACGATACGTAAGAAAGAATATAAGAAATACGGAAAACAGCTGGAATTTGTCCACCAGAAAGAATACTTCAAAAAGGAAACTCTGCCGTTATTATCTTTTTTATTAAGTATTACGTTGCACGAAGATTCCTTTCATGAAGACAATATGCCGTATTACCCATATTACACAACATCGGAGCTGCCTCCAATCCGAAGAAATCTATTTTTAAAAGGGAGATATCTGGATGCATTCATGGATGCGATCAAGGAAGTTCCTTTCTATATTCAGACAAGCTATTCGGATGAAAAAGGTACATTATCCAAAGAACCGCTTGAAATACAAACATCTCTGACCAAACAGGAAGACGGTTATCTTTTGGAAGGAAATCCATATCCTTTCTTCCTTGGCAATCAATATATTTACTTTCTGCATAAGGAAACAAATACCATACACTGCACCTTGCGGAAAAATGATGATTTTGAAAAACTGCTCGATTTAATGCATGAGGAAAGCATCTTCATCAGCAACCATGACCTTCCTGCTTTTTCGAAATATATTTATCCGACACTCTCCTCTTCTACACGCATTCTTACAGACTCTTTTGATCCGTTTGAATATATTATTCCTAAACCGTTATTTGAAATCTATCTGGATATGCCGGAAAGAGATTATGTCACCTGCAGAATCATGGCCACCTATCCTTTCGGCAGAATCAATATTCTGGAAAACACCGAAAAAGTGAATCAGCGCAATGAGGAGGAAGAACAGGAATTCATACGTTTTCTGTCCGTTTCTTTCTCCGGTCTGGACAATGAGAAACATGTACTGGTATTGGATCATGATGAAGCAAGACTGTATCAGCTGTTAAAAGAGGGAATCCCCTCCTTCCAGCAGAAAGCCTCGGTATTTATTACCGATGCCTTAAAGGGATTAACCGCAACCTCCGCCCCTAAAATCAGAATCGGATTATCCTATCACCACGATTTACTGCAACTGGATTTAATCGGCAGCGATATAGATCGCAGGCAAATTGCAGAAATCCTAAGCCGTTATGACCACAGGAAAAAATACTATCGTTTGAAAGATGGAAGTTTTATCGATGTAGATACATACCTGACACAGCTTTCCGAGCTGACGGACGGCTTATCCATCGCAGCAGAAGATATTGAAAACGGCAGTATCGAATTACCGAAATACAGAGCATGGTATTTGGAAGAGCTTGCCAACGAAGACCGCTATGTCTTTGATCGGGATGATAGTTTTGAAACACTGATCTGGCAGATGAAGGATTCCGGACAGAAAAAGTATACTGTTCCCGCACAACTGCAAATGCCTTTGCGTCCCTATCAGAAAAAAGGATTTACCTGGCTATGCACATTAAAGGACAATGGATTTTGCGGACTCCTTGCAGATGAAATGGGACTGGGCAAAACCATTCAGGTTATCTCTTTTTTGGGAGCCTGGAAAGACAGAAAACGGACACTGATTGTCTGTCCCGCTTCTTTGGTATATAACTGGTACAACGAAATTCACCGCTTCCTTCCGGATCTTCATCCGAGAATCCTTTCCGGAAATGCCGATATGCGAAAAGTACAGATTATGGAGAGTGCTGAAGATGATATTTTGATTACTTCGTATGACCTGTTGAAGAGGGATATAGAAATTTTTAAGGATATGCATTTTTCCTGCCAGGTTATTGATGAAGCACAATATATCAAAAACCATGACACGCTGGCCTCCAAAGCCGTCAAGCAGATCCGCAGCGATTTCAGAATTGCGTTAACCGGAACACCGATAGAAAACAGATTGAGTGAATTGTGGTCTATCTTCGATTATCTCATGCCGGGCTTCCTGTACGGATACCACCGTTTCAGGGATGACATCGAAATTCCGATCATCCGTGACCATGATGAAGAAAGCGAAAAAGTTCTGCAGAGATTAATATCTCCGTTTGTTTTGCGCAGAATGAAAAAAGATGTATTAAAAGATCTACCGGACAAACTGGAAGAAGTATACTATGCATCATTGGAAGACGAGCAGCAAGAGCTCTATGAAGCAAGGGTCAAAGGATTAAAACTTTCCTTGCTGAACCAGTCCGATGCTGAATTCCGTGAAAACAGAATTGCCATTCTGGCAGAATTAACAAGATTAAGACAGATCTGTTGTGATCCGTCCCTCATTTATGAAAATTATGCAGGCAATTCAGCCAAAACCGATCTTTGTATTGATATGATCCGTACTGCAGCAGATGCGGGACACAAAGTGCTTCTGTTTTCCCAATTTACAAGCATGCTTGATATTTTAACAAAAAGGTTGCGAAAAGAAGGCATATTGTTTCATCTGCTTACCGGAGATACCCCTTCCAGCAAACGTATCGAACTAGCCGATTCCTTCCAGGTTGATGAAACACCTGTATTCTGCATCTCCTTAAAGGCGGGTGGAACAGGTTTGAATTTGACAGCAGCGGATGTCGTCATCCATTATGATCCATGGTGGAATACCGCTGTAGAAAACCAAGCGAGTGACAGAGCACACCGCATCGGACAAAAGAATATCGTAACAGTTTACCGCCTGATTACCAAAGATACGATTGAGGAAAAGATTCTTGAGATGCAAAAAGAAAAAGCGGATCTCGCCGACCGCATTTTCAGTGGAGAAAGCATCTCCGATACAAAACTGACAAGAGAAGAGTTGTTGAAGCTTTTATAACAACTCTTTTTCTTTTTGATACATCAATGAAAGAGGCAGCTCCAATCGGTTTTCCTCCAACAATTCTCTGTTTGCAAGGATTTCCCGGCATTCTCCATCCGCTACAACCTTTCCGTTCCCTAACAGAATCACCCGGTCACATGTATCCAGTATCATATCCAGATCATGTGAGGTGATGATCTTCGTCTGGGGGAGCTGCTTGATGATATTGATGACCATTCTCCTGTTATAGGGGTCAAGTGCTGCACTTGGCTCATCCATCAGAAGCACTTCCGGTTCCATTGCAAGGACTGTTGCAATAGCAGTCATTCTCTTTTCTCCGCCGGAAAGCTTATGGTTATAGCGGTGTTTTAAATCCTGAATACCCAGAAGCTGTAATACTTCATCAATCTTTTTGTCTGTTTCCTCTTTGGACAATCCGTAATTCTTCGGTCCGAAGATCATATCTTCATACACGGTTGGCATAAACATCTGATCATCCGCATTTTGCAATACAAAGCCACAGATTTTTCTGATTTGAGAAAGGTTTTTCCGGTTTACCGGAATATCGGAAATCCGGATTTCTCCCTCCCCTTCCAATATGCCGAGCAGCAGTTTCATAATCGTGGATTTACCTGCACCATTTGCACCGATGAGTCCCACACTTTCTCCTTTTTCTATGTGAAAGGAAATATGGTCTATAACCTTTCTGTCTGATCCATATTGAAACGATACATCCTTAAAATCGATCATATATTACCTCACAAACATGTTGCCGATCCATTGCACGATATTCACTGATCTGCATAATGCGAACAGCATAACCCAAACCAGTAAATAAACGATGTCTTTTATACCTGCAGGATTATCCTCCGCATAGTAGAATTCACCCTGATAGCCTCTTAGAATCATGGAATTGTACAATTCCTTTGCCCTGTCCATGCTGCGCAATAGCAGCTGTCCCAGAAAAGATCCCCAAGCACTGTAATGAATCCCTTTTTGATTTGGAGCACGCAAGTGATAGGCATTGGTCATAATTGCCACTTCTTCTATCATCAGCGATACATATCGGTATGTCAGCAAAAGCAATATCGTAATGATGGAAGGAATATGCATTTTACGCATTGCCTTACAGATTGCATCGATTTTTGTCGTTGCCATCAGCAGATAGGACGCACTTATCGCAAGTATGCCTTTTACCGCAATTGTGAAAAAGGATATCCATCCGTATGTGATCTGCAATCCTCCTATGACCGCAAAAACATTCTTATCAAGAATCGGGTTAAAGATACCGATTGCCAATACCAACGGCAAAACAAAACGCAGTTTATACAGACAACCTGTAAAGGAAAGTCCACTGACCTGAAACAACACATACGGATAAACTGCCATAATGATCAATCCCGACAGATTATATCTGTCAAAGGACATGACTGTTAAAATATAAATGACTGTGACAAGGAGTTTGACTAAAGCAGAAAAATGATGAATCAGCGAATTTCCATTTGCCAATTCATCCATTTCATTTAATTCATATAAGGCTTTCTCTGCTTTATTCATATCTTTCTTTTACATAGAGTGTGCGGATTTGTTTCTAAACAGCTTTAGGCCTAAAGAAATCACTACCGCAAAGCATGCAACAATTGCAGACCCGACAATACCGGAAACCGTTGTGCCTGCAGCACTTTCACTGTCTTTAAAGGCATAGTCCGGAAGGAAGGAAGTGGTTTCCTGAATCTGTGCAGCTGAATCTGCCATAGAACTGGATACACCGTAATCCTCTTCATCCAAGCCCATGTTTTCTGCATAACCTTCTTCTGCATTTCCGAATAATGCCCATTCCAGTCCATCAGGATTACCGCTTGCATATAAAGACAAACCGCCGCCGACAAGCAATGTGATAACAGCCAGAATACCCAGTGTTTTCTTCAAGGACATGCCTGAAGTTTTTTCAGAACAATCTACATCCATCAGTAATTCCGGTCTGGCCTGGTAAACAAATGATAATATTGCTGCTGTGATGATACCTTCAACCAATCCGATCGCAAGATGAATCGGCAACATCAAACCTGCAAAAACGCCAAACGGAAGATTTGTTATACCGGATAATGTTGTCTCCAAAACAACGGAGAATGCACCGCATTGCAGGGAAATCACACTGCCTAAGATTGATGCAAGGACAATACGTTTTCCTGTATCAAGATTTCCAAAGACCTTTCCTTTCATGATTGGACGCCAGATTAGATAATACCCCAGGAAACATCCGTAAAATGCCATATTCCAAACATTTGCCCCGAGTGCCATCAATCCACCGTCCGCAAAGAACAGACACTGTATCATCAGCACTGTGATCATGGAAAGAAATCCTGCTTCAGGTCCCAATAATGCGCTCAATAACATGCCTCCGCAAATGTGTCCGGAAGACCCTGTACCCGGAATCGTATAATTGATCATTTGCCCGGCAAAAACCAATGCAGCACTAACTGCCATTACCGGAATTTTCTCCGGATTGTTTTCTTTCTTTAAGCGATAAATGGATACTCCTGCTGCTGCGCCGGAAGCTACATACATTGTTGTTGCTACTGTAGGTGATAACAATACATCTGCCATATGCATAAAAAAGGCCCCCTTATTTTTATCCACTAAAGAGTAACATTATGCTTATCAAAAAAGAAGCCTCCCAGGGGCTTAAAATTGAAGCTCCTGCAAGACCTCTTCTTTTAGTAATTCGTATCTTTGTTTCTTTTCGGTGCGTTGGAAATGTTGTTGCCTGGATTGGATTTGTGAATCTTCATAGTTTAATGTTTCACCATGAAACTGTTCGCTTGTCAGATCAAACACACAATCATCAACCACATTGAAGCAATGAATTCCGCCATCCTTCAAAGGAATCCCGTATACTTCTCCACCGACAAGATCCTGTACAAGAAAAGCTGTCACTGCACATTGTCCCAATGTCGGATTGTCTTTGTTCCATTGTTTTCTCAATCTTGGTGTACATGTTTCCATGCACCAGCATCTCAAGAATATTTCAAATAATTCTTCGGGATCTGGTATCCCTTCTTCCTTCTTTTGGAATTCACCTTTTTGATAGTATCTCATTGCTGCTCCTGTCTTTTCAAATAATCAATGAATACCTGAATGTTAGATTCGGAAATGCAGAATAAAGGATCATGATTCATACATGCATTGTATACATACCCTGCATCCATCCATTCGACACTTTCCACTTCCTCTTTCTGCAGAATTATATCTTCCATATTGATTGTTTTATCATATACATACTTGACACTCCCCATGCCTAAAGGCAGGGGATTCTTGCTTCAACCACCACTGCTTGGATATTTCCAAGTCTTACACGATGTCCA
>CACXCB010000013.1 GCA_902766005.1 uncultured Erysipelotrichaceae bacterium
CATGCTTAAATCGTTTTGAATCTGTTCACGGCATTTTTCGATATCTCCGGTTTTCAGATATCCGTCTATGGCAATCAGCTGGTTTTTCAAGTCATGCTTCATGGTACGTATGGTTTTTTCTTTTTCTTTAAATTCCTGTGTTACAGCCTGAATATTTTGTAATTGTGTTGTAAGGATTCTGTTTTCAGTCAGCTGAAAGTTATCATAAGAAGATTTACAGAAAAGGTAATATGAAACAAAAGAAATACTGCATAGTAATAAATTGATATTAATTAATAAAATAAAATGATCTGTACCTTGATATAAGACATTTTCATTTAACACTGTAATAACTGATATAAGTGCAAAAATAAATACAAAGTATACCGTATGTGAAGAATTTAGTTTTTTGTATTTTGAAGTAAATTTATGGATTGTTATCATAATTATTAAGAAGAAGAATCGAGAAAGGATGAACCCAATTAATATAGGAAGTGTTGTATAAACTATATTCGGTGATAAACCCAGTAAAAAATACGAGAGTAGAAAGAATAATTCATTTCCTGCACTTAGCATAGTATCTAGATTGATGATATAGATTAAGTTACTGAATCTGTTATTTTGATTTTGTTTATCTTCAAACAAGACTAAAAAACTATAAGAAATTAGCACAAAAAGAAATGAATACAGACCATCATAAAATGTAAAGAAATTGAGAGCTGAAGTTTCTAATGTTATTACTAAGCAATAGACAATATAAAAATATATCTTTTTTTCTTTGTCTATATCCACAAACCGACTGATCAGCCAAGCAAATAAAATACTTTCAACAAGATTAATGCCCAAATCCATCCAATTCATTTTCAATATCACCTGTATTTATAAGTGTAGTACATATTCCTGAATTTTGTGAACATATTTCTTGAAACAGAAAGCTGATTGCCTGATTTTAAAATAATTGTTTTCTTTTCTATCTCTTTGATCTCGTCAAGATTGACAATTTCCCCTCGGTTGATTTGTGCAAAATTCCTTTTTTCCAATAACCCGGTTGAAGAGAGAAAATCTTTCATTGTCATCCGGATTTTGATATCTTCAACAGGAGTACAAATCAATATATCGTTATGAAGGGTTTTAATGTATTCGATATCCTGCATATGAATTTTGAAACGCTGTTTCTGAGTTTCTATAGTAATGTAATCTTTCGTCTCTTCCAGATACCTTTGGATGACTCTTTTCATATCATCGTATAATCTGGATTTTCTTACAAAATCATAAGCATGATTCCGATAGGAAGAAAAAACATATTCTTCAACTGAAGACACAAAAACAATCTTTCCCAAACTTTCAAAATAGATATTTTGAGATAATTCAAAACCATTCACATCAGGCATCTGTATATCTATGAAATACATGTCATAGTTCATGGTTGTTATATTTTTGATACTCTGAAAAAAATGAGCATCAATACATATGTTCAGTTCTTTTGAGAGAGATGTTAACAGAGAGTCAGCTGCTTTCAGAAAATATTCTTCATCATCAATAATGCATATTCTGATCTTATCCATTGGATTTTCGAATATCATCCAAAAAAAGATTAAGACGCAATACTGCTTTTGCAGAAATCCCGGATGTATTAACCTCTTTCATCCTATTGTAATTTTTCTCCAGGCACATAAGATCCTCAAAAGAAGTATCAAAGATTTCCATCATTTGTATGATATACGTACACCCGATATCTTTTCGCCGGTTTTCCAAAAGGAGATTGTTTTTGCACTGACGCCAAGTTTTTTGCCGAGATCTGCTTGTGTATAATTGTATTTTTCACGATAATACTTTATCCGGTTATTTGGATTTCCTCTTCTCTTTTTCCCTTTGACTTCCAATTCTATTATTGCCATATTATCCTCCGCATGCGAAGGAATCCTATAACAAACTCTCAAAAACCAATGTAGAGCCATAGGAACAATTGTTCCGAATCGGGAAAATAGAATTTCAAGAAAGGAATTCACGCCAAAAAAACCATAATTCGAACCAAAAATATGATGTAACTCATTATATTCCTTTATTCTGTAATCATAAAAAGGAAAGGGGAATATTATGGATGTTGCAAGGTATAAAAACGGAGATTGAAAGGGAGTAAGAGAAAGATTTATGTCTCATCAAAATGATGACATCAAATGTGGAAATCAATCATATTTGCCGTTCAAAAATATACAGAATCAATATACAAAAAAGGAGATAAAAATGTTAAAGAGAATCACACGTTTATTTATATCATTTTTAATGATTTTAAACACATGCGCAATGACAAATGTATTTGCCGATTACAAAAATCCCCTGGATACAGGAGAGACGAATTATTATATTACTTATGGAATAGATGGCTCCCTGATAGATATGAACATGCCTAAGGATAATCTGATCCAAACAGATAACCATACCGTTTATACCGTTGTTGGTGAAGGAAATAAATATAATTACTATCATGGCATTCATCCTTCAACATCAATTTGGAGAAAAGTATCATCATATGGATTCAGCACAAGCAACACTACTTCGGTTGGTTTTTCCTTTACTGCAAGTATTGGCGGACAGAATAAATCTGTTTCAGGGTCGGTTTCTGTGGCAAATACAGTGAGTTCAGGTTTTTCTTTTACTATCAATGTTGATCAAACCAGATATTCCAAACTTGCAGTCTATACTGACTTTCATTGGAAATATATCAGGGCTGATGTCATCGATAATACCAGCGGGAATATTGTGAATACCTATTACTATACAACTGCATATACAACCGCACAGGAATTCAGGCCGATTTACAAAAACTAATGATTAATAAAAAAATTCTCAACAATTTATTCATGTCTCTTGCTTCAATCGTCTTAATCTCGATCTGCAGCGGATGCAAATCGGCATATGAAATTCAGGAAAAAATAGAACCGGTGAATGTGAAAGACATGAATGAGCTTGCAAATTGCAGCGAAGGAATCTATATCCTTCTAAACGATCCGATGTCATTGATGGAAGAGGATGAAAATGCAGTTTCCTATCTCGCAAAGGCAGATGAAGACGGTCATATTCTGGAACTGTATGAGCTTGATGACAATTATGAAATGTTGATTTCTAATTGTGGGGAAACAGAAATGATTGTATGCACCGATAACTATATGACTGTTTTTGACGGGGAGAAGGTAAACCATTTTTCTTCTTCAGAATATCGGAAAGAAAACTATCTTTTTCACATTGAATATAATCAGGCAAATGTTGAAATCAGCTCTGAATACCATTTTGAAAAGGACGGACAGATCGGATTTCTTGGACAAATTAACATGCATGAATTAAAAGGAAATCATTTTAGCCTGATACCTACAGGTATTATTTATCTAAACGAATCATAAAATCCTGTGTGGTAAAAGAGCACTAATCAAGAAGAAAGGAAAATCATGAATAGAAAAATAAAAAATATTGTATTATCAGGATTATTGTTGTTTACTTGCGGAACAGCAACTGTAAACGCCGAGGAAGAGTATATTGAAGCGAAAGGCTCATATATCAAGGACGAACTGGGAAATATTTATCCTATTGAAAGCAGACTGGTTGATACACAAATGAATGTCAGCGAAGGCATGTTGTCCCAGACATATGAGTATGACATCCAACTGCCATCAGATGACATGATGATTCATGGAGATGATGCTTATCCAGGGATATCAACTGATGGCATCACGAAGCCCGGGTATGACAGCCATGGTACAATGTCATCATATCTGACAATAAATTACAGCATAAGCAATTCGAAGTATTTGCTGTATAGTGTCAAGCCGAGCTGGACATTTTATGATACATCGGTCAGCATCGTATCAAGAGCTCTGTACTATGCATGTTACGGACCCGGCATAAATCAATGGACGCAAGTGTATCCATATTCAAACGTTACATATAATACCGGCTATTCCGTCTATGTGCCGGATGAATACGGGTATGGATTAGGAGCGACTCTCGAACTGACCCTGCAGGCCGCAGGGGGAAGCCGCTGGGAAGTCAATATTTACAACCCGCTATTCAATAATATTCCTGACCCGATCGGCGGAAGATGGTAAACTGCTTTAAGAGAAAAAAATAATGAAAATGAAAAATAAATTACTTGCGGGTTTGCTGATTTTCCTCTTCGGGTGCAGCGGTAATACAAATGATTACCGGGATACAAACCCGAAGGAAGACCATGTGATCGGCATCATGGTTGTTAAAGAAGGCGAGGATCTTAAGACGGATGATGAAGGCAGGTATTTCATACATTCTGAAGATAACGGTTCTTACGGCAGCATCTCCATCAACAAAGCACTGATCGCATACGATCCGGATGAAGAGGGAGAGTGTGCCGTTTGCGGACATCCCTCATTCATCGGGGAAGATACTGAAAACATTGTTAAGGACAATATGATTCAAAAGGATCTTTATCCGGTATGGGCAGTGTCAAAAGATTCTGAAATCAAGGAGCTTGGCATATGGCTTGTCCATATGGATGAGGATAAAAAACTGTATGCGGCTGACACACACGATGTTTTGAAAATTGATGAAGAAGGAAAAGAATACAGATTTGATTATCAATATGACGTTGATGATAAAGCATATTCATATTCCATTTCCATTCATCCCCGGTTGGTTTCTTATGATGTGAATCCGGATGATTCTTTAATCATCATTCAGTATGATCAAAAGGGAAACTCGATTGTATCCGATACATACGGAGCAGGCTTATCATCCAATGAGATCATTACAGAAAAGCTGGAAGATGAAACTGTTAAGGCTGTTATCAGGGGAACTATCCGAAAACATGAAAGCAATGAATGGATGAAAGAGATCACAACAGAGGAATCAATTCATTTTATCCAGTGCTATGAGGATCTTGACGGCTTTATACAGCTGCAGGAATGGAATATCTTATTCAGGGATGATTGGGATTTATAAACATGCTTTCCAGGCCCGGGAATGGTATAATTAATTCATAAGCCGGCAAACCGTCTTTTCTTAAGTATATATGAAAATTTGTCAGAAATAAAAAAACAGGTATAGAATATTTGATGGGATTTGGGATAATTGGAAATTTA
>CACXCB010000014.1 GCA_902766005.1 uncultured Erysipelotrichaceae bacterium
GAGGTGACACAACATGGAGATACGGTTATTCAAGCCGGAGGATGCCGAAGAAACAGCTTTGGTCATTGAAAAAACTCTGCGTGTAAGCAACAGCAAGGATTATCCCGAGCAGTTCATTGAAGATAATATTGCCTCTCATTCGGCAGACGAGCTGATAAAGGCTTCAAAAGAACGGCATATGTATGTGATTTGTGATGAAGACTGTATCATAGGCACAGGCGGGATCGCCGGTTACTGGGGCAGCCTCACCGAGAGTATTCTGCTTACCATATTTGTTTTACCGGAGTATCAAGGACGAGGATTAGGAAAAAAACTGATTGAGACATTAGAAAAAGATGATTACTTTTTAAGAGCACATCGTATTGAAATACCCGCTTCACTTACAGCGGTTGATTTTTACCGCAAAATGGGATATGATTATAAAAATGGAAATTCTGAACCTGAAGAGGGATTGATGTACTGTTTGGAGAAATTTAGATAAAAAACACTTTTCCAAAGCCAGTATTTGAATCACAAATCCAAATTTATTGTGGGTGACAAAATGAGCATATTTGAACACACGAAGAATACAAGAACGATTATTGATGGCGATCTACGGTATATAAGAAGCGATGTTCCAACCAGTTTGTCTAAGAAGGAACGGCAATGGCTGATTGATAATAACATTATAACAATTATCGATTTGAGGGAAGAATCAGAGCAATACCAAAAACCGTGTCCTTTCAGAAATGACAGTTCATTCCATTATATGTCGATGCCTGTTAAAGGCGGAAATGTTGTCCCTAGTTCCGAAATGGAGGTGTCACTTTCATATATCAATATGGTTGATGATACTATGGATAACATCGTGAACACAATCATGAATGCAGATACAAATGTATTGTATTTTTGTAATGCAGGGAAAGACAGAACAGGTGTGGTAACTGCTATTATCCTAAGCAGACTTGGCTATTCCAAGCAATATATAATAGATGATTATTTGTTATCCGGTGAAAACCTCAAGGAAGATCAAATATTATTTGCCCAAAACCATCCTGGGATTGATATCAATGTCATAACACCTAAAGTAGAATATATCGATCGGTTTTTAGAATGGTATCAGTAATAATGATTCGGTAATATAATATGAAGGAATACTATGCAAAGAATTATATAGATGAAATGAAGAGGGTGGGATACAAAGATCTATCAGATTTTGCGATGGAGATGTTTTACTCATATTTTTCGGAATGTGAAAATAACAAGGAATATCGTGCGCACATAAAGGAAAACAGGAAAGACTTCCAGAAATTCTGTGCAGCTTATGCACAGTTAAAAACCAATCTTACTATTGGATGCTCGAATGATATAACATATGATATTAAGAGCTTTTTACATCTATCAAAGGATGAATTTGATTCGTATGTTGAGGTTCTCCCGACTCGTCTTGCGAATTGCGCAAAAGGAGCTTTTTACTTGTTCCATCAGTTATGATTTATCAAGCCATTGTTTTGAAACACAAATTGTATTTTAGTGTTTTAGTTCGGTAAAATCGAGGTGAACATAATGCCTATACCAGATTATCTCAAAGAAATAGCATATGATGAAACCCGAAAAGACGATTTTACATCATTTCGATTGAAGTGCAAATGCTGCTGTACCCATTTTCATGTATATGAATCCTATCTTAATAATTCTGAAAAGGAATTATGCAAACCCTATTATGACGCTTTGGAGCGTTCAGTTACAGGCGGATATTTCTCAAGCTCTACACAAGATGAGAATGGTATGATCCATCATTGGATATATTTCACTCATAGCAGAAACGGTCCGAAAGAGGAAGTCGTTATTCCTCCTAAGCCACTTTTTGCTTGTATAATGGTAATCAAAGTAAAATGTTCTGAATGTGGAAATGAGTATGTTATTTATGACAGCAGATTATACGGAAACAACGGCGTTTTCTGTTCTAATCCAGCTGAAAAAGAATACGAACCTCATTTCAAGCTAAAGAAGCGCCGTGACGGTTTGCCTGTTGAAATATGTATTAGTGTTGAACACACTGAATCATATGAGGAGTTTCAGAAGGCAACTTCATATGATTTTATTACATTTTCTAATGCATTTACTTGGATGGTTATTTATTCTAACGATTCCAAGAATAAAAAGCGTAAACTATAGCAATCCAATAAAATAATCTCACACTTGACAACGGTGGTATAATTAAAGTAGAGGCGATTACTATGTTAAGTCAAGAAGAAA
>CACXCB010000015.1 GCA_902766005.1 uncultured Erysipelotrichaceae bacterium
CCATATACCGATCGATACAAGAACAATGAACGATTGCCCCAATGTGATCATCATGAACTCATGATCACATTCTCCGCAAAAAATGAGCTGCTGTCCTTTCTGGAGAATGGCGATCATTCCATTGCCGACAGAAGACAAAAAAGCAAATAAAAGCCATTTTCTGGATGTAGTATGCTTTTCGTTAGTTTGGCTTGGCTTCATCAGGAAAAGGGAATACAGGATGGCAGCAATGCCGGGTATGGTATGAAGGGAGACTGGGTCATGCAGTAGAATTATTCCATAAATAATAGGCAGAATCACTGAGTAGGACAGGATGAGATTAATCTCAGCAAACGGTCCCATTTGCAGCGCTTTGTAGGTCCATAGAGACGCGGAGCAATAAAAGATACCGGAAAGGATGCCATAAACCCAGAGAAGAGACGGTATGAAGTATGTGCCGGAGTTTGTTAAAGCAAAGAATACTAGAGAAAAAACGGAAAGAAGCGCTGTGAAAAGGAAGCCACCTTCGCAATAGCGCGTATTATACTGGCGAATGCAGACTCCTTCGGCAATACCCGCAAGAGAAGACAGAAGAATGAGAATCATCTGCATGTGCTTCACCATGTTTCTTTATTAGGATCGTTGGTTTTAGTATACAGCACATCAAACATGGTTGTAAATGGAAAAAAACCAGATTATATGGTAAACAGGCCATATTTTATTGCATTTTTCCCTGCGCGGAAGTATAATACATGGAGAGAAAAGGAGGGATATACGTGCGCAGCATTTGTCAGTTTCTTCCAGAAAACGAATATCAAAGCATACAGATGGTATACTTTGTGTATGAGACGGAATTCCATAAATTGAAGCAACCGTTTATTCATGCTATCTATTACATCTTCCTAATCGTCAAAGGGACAGGTGAGCTCCATATGTTCGATGCATCTTATGCCCTTGAACCGGGCACAGTGTTCATCGTGTTCCCTGGCACGAAATACACGATGAAGGGGAGTGGCGATTTTGTGTATATGTATATCAGCTTTATGGGAGACGGGGCACGGAATCTGATTGCTCAAACCACCCTGCAGGCAGACAATCCAGTGATACCACATTTTAATCATTTGATCGGATTCTGGAGAAGCAGCATACAACGCATTCAAAGGGAGAATGCAAATATCCTTTCAGAATGTGTACTACTATATACATTGTCTTTTTTTACTATTAATCATGAAACTGTGCCTGAAGATAAAAAAAGCCTGATCGGCAATAATGTTCTGAAATACATAGACAACCACTATATGGACCAGGATCTATCCTTAAAAAAGATTGCGGGCATTTTTGCATACTCTGAAAAATACCTTTCAAGGCTATTTAAACAAAGCGAAGCAATTAACTTCAGTGAATATTTGAACAAGCAAAGAATTGCCTACGCCATACAATGTGTCGAAAACAGCATGGATAATATTACAGACATAGCACATTTGTGTGGCTACAGCGATCCTTTGTACTTTTCGAAGGTATTCAAAAAGTACACGGGACTATCGCCAAAGGATTATATCAAGAAGTATGAATCAGCAGAAAGCCAGTAAAGCCTTCATCTGAGTTTACTCTTTGACAGCACCCATGACGATTCCTGTTACGAAATATTTCTGCAGGAAGGGGTAGACGGCAACAACTGGGATCATTGAGATGATAGCCTTAGCACAGTTGAAGGTAAGGTTGGACACCTCCTGCTTCTTGATGATCTCCTCGGGTGTCAGATTAGCCATTTCTTCCACGCTAAGCTGCATGGAAAGATTCTGGATGTAAGTCTGAAGAGGTATGTTCTTAGTGGAATTAATATAGATACGGCCTGCAAAGAAATCGTTCCAATGTCCAACCATTGAGAACAGAGAAATTGTAGCAATGCAAGCTTTCGCGAGTGGAATGTATATTCTGAGAAGAATCTGGAGAGGATTCGCACCATCGACAACCGCCGCTTCCTCCAGTGAAGAGGGAATACCCTTGTTGAAATTCATTAGAATAATGACATTAAATACAGGAACCGCGCCAGGCAGAACAAGTGCCCAAATCGTATTCACAAGCCCCAAACTCTTTACCAGCAAGTAGGTCGGAATCAAGCCACCGTTGAAGAGCATGGTGAACACCATGATCCACATGTAGACATTACGCATGTGGAATACACGAGGATCTTTAGAAAGTGGATAAGCCATCATGATTGAGAATCCTGTGTTCAAGCAGACGCCCAGCAATACTCGTAGGATAGAAATGCCAAAGGAGCGAAAGAACTGTTGATCTTTCAGAATCTCTTCGTATCCTGTCAGGTTGAAATTCTTGGGAATGAAGAAAACCAACCCAAGCGCTGCGCTTGTTTTGTCACTCAGCGACATTGCGAATGTATTCAATATCGGAATGATGCAGGAAACCGCCATCAAGCCAAGAACGACTATAATGATATAGTCTACAGCATTGTTGCGATTTTTCATGGCTCCGAACCTCCCTAAAAGATCGAATACCCTGCAAATTTGTTGGCGAGGAGATAAGAAATTAATATCAAAATGAAGCTCACGGCAGATTTGAACAGGCCAACTGCTGTCGAGAAGCTGTACTGCATCTTTGTCAGGCCCATACGGTACACATAGGTGTCGATGATATCACTGCTTTCATAGACGAGCGGACTGTACATGGCAAATACCTGTTCAAAACCCGCATTGAGGATGCTTCCCAAAGAAAGCGTTGCCATCAATATGATCGTGCCTTTGATACCGGGGAGCGTGACATGGATCATTTTGTGCCAGCGATTCGCACCATCAATTTCAGCAGCCTCATAGATGTTTGGATCAATATTGGTTATGGCAGCGATGTAGACAACTGCTCCGTAGCCAAAACTTTTCCAGACATCCGTAAAGATCAGAATCTTTCTGAATGAAGTGTTACTGATCATGTGCATTTGTGGCTCAACGCCGATAATGCCGAGCAATTTGTTGAACATGCCATTATAGGAGAAGATGTTCGTAAACATGATGCCCAGAATGACCCATGACAGAAAGTGGGGCAGATACACCACCGTCTGCAATATACGCTTATAAACAAGGTTTTTGATCTCGTTGAGGAGAATCGCGAAGAAAATTGGGGTGATCAGATTCAGAACAATCTTGATTACAGCCAAATAAACTGTATTGAACAAGACGTTTCTGACCTCGGTTGTAACAAACATTCTTTCAAAATGCTTGAACCCAACCCAGTCAGAGCCAAAGATTCCCTTCGCAGGAACAAATTTTTTGAACGCAATAACTGCGCCGCCCATTGGAACAAGGCTGAAGAGGATGATGAAGATCATGCCCGGTATGACCAGCGCGTTATAATATATTTCAAATTTTCTGTTTTTCAAGCCGAACTCACTTCCCCATCAATCATTCTTCAATCGCACCGGAAACGATAAACATTTCCGGTGCGATTTATGTGTGTATAGCTACTGCAGAGAAATATCATTCCCCGGTGTTGATTATTCAG
>CACXCB010000016.1 GCA_902766005.1 uncultured Erysipelotrichaceae bacterium
AATAAAGCTGGTTAGCAATACCGGATTAAGAACTGCGCCACAACGTACCCGTTCAATTGTCCTTAATTGCCTCTCTATTTTTATCTGTTCACCCTTTTCATCAGTACTGGCAAGTATTCCAATCAAAAACTCCTTCCAACTTGCTAGATGTTCAATCCATATCTGCTTATTCATTTGCCAATCCTCCTTGTGGGAGAATGATAAAATCTAAAGAATACCGGTACGAGTCAAGTTTTATGTCTGGCAGCAATTCCTGTATAATACTTTCCTTCAATATGACAACCTCCGGTATTTGATTATCAAAGACCTCTATTCCTCCAGCTACCATTGTTTTCTCCAAGAAATCGGGAACTGTTATCTCAAATGACTTTTCTTGGCACATAGCAATAATGGCAACAAGTGCATCTGAAAGAGAAAGTGTTCCAGTTCCGATATCAGCAGATATTATCTGTTCATTAACAAGATGTCTGACGGCATTTGCAATAACAGCATCGGAAAAAAGAGGTAAGGAAAGTTTGATCTCCCTTGCATTAGTGAACCCGTTTAGCACAAGTCTGAAGATTATTCTTTCCACAACCCCAAATTGGCGATTTAGCTGAAAATCAATTTTTGCTTTCACTACCGCCCTCCTTACGCTGTTGAATGATTTCTTCATGTCTTAATAACAATTTCATTTCCTCATTCTGCTCCTCGCCTGTAGGGCGGAGATATCGCGGTTTACAGTTTTTTATTTGTTCATTGAAAACCTCTATTTCTGTATTAGATGCCTTCTCCAGCTCATCTATCATTGATACTATCGCCTTTTTTTCTTCCTCAGCCTTAACAAGTACGGCTCGTGCTTTCTTAAGATCTTCTTCAGCTTCCATTACTGCCGGCGATTCAGAAAACATTTTTAAAAGTGCATTCCTATTGTCTGCCTCTTTGCAAAACTCGAGCCTTTTTTCTGCAGCAGACACTCGTTGAATATGTTTTGAGCATTCCGACTCAGCGTTATGAAGTCTGGTTTGCAATAACTGCATCCGGGCATTAAACTCGCTGACTTTTTCCTCATGTGCACTTATAATCTCTTCATATTCTTGTTTATATACTTTCTGAGCTTCAACAGCTCCAGCTTCGCGTATTTGCTGTATCTCCCTTAAACGACACACAATAATATTGATTTCGTCATTGCTGGAAGTTTTCCGGTCGGAACGAAAATTCTTATCATACTGTTTTATTATTTTTACTATATGTGTTCTTTTTTCTCCCCACCGCTTCCGCTCTTCTTTTTTTAAGGATATGACATTCTCAGTTGTCTTTACCGCCGACTCTATTGCTTTAAGCTCTGAAGTCAGCGATTTTATTCTTGAAGAATAACAATCAATATCATGAGATAGTGAGTCAATATCTGACGACAAACTTCTGAACTCGCTCTGCAGACTGTCCCACTCCCATCGGTCACTGGAATGCGAACCTCTCATGCTTCGTATTTTGTCTCCAACGTCATTCCGTTCGTTCCGCTTATCACGAATTTCTGATATTGCAGAGCTCTTTCTCTCATTCAATTTCTTTCGTTCACTCCGCAGCGCTGGCGCATCATTTCTTAATCTTTCCCTTTCTTCTTTCAACTCTCTATACGCATAACAAATGTCTGCATTAATATAGGTGATAGGTTTAGCCCAGTAATAACGGACTTTTTCTGCAAGTATTTCCATACTATCCGTCAATATCTGGATCTCGGATTTTATAGAGGCCCTTTCATCACGAAGAACTGTCTGCTCTTTTTTAACTTGTGACCGTTTGTTAGACAGTTGTTTTTTAAACTGTCTCTTAAGTTTTATTACCCATGAGATGTAATTTATGGTAGGCAAATAATCCGAGCGTTCCTGAATAATTGTCTTCAAACGGAGTAACGCGTATTTTTCTACTCTGTCCTCTCCTCTGTATCTTTCTAAAGCATCTGATATCTTTCCAAGAAGTTGTTTTGCATCATCTGCAGCACTAAAGTTCAAATCATACCCCGTTAGAGTTGCCAGATGTATAATGTCATCAACTTTTGTAAAAGCAGTCAATTCATTTTGTCTTGTTCTGAGAATTTCAATTTCATTATCGATAAGTTTGATCTGGTTGCTGAGAAAGACATAATCCTCATGGTAAATATCGTTCGTTCTCTTGTTTATTTCAACAAGCTGGTATAAATAAACACGGTAGAAGTAACTCTCAATATATTGAACTATCTTTCCTTGAATATCTTCTAATGTCTGTTGATCATCATGTAGTTCCTGACGCAAAACCGCTTTAAAAGCTTCCAGTTCCTTATTTTTATTATCTTCTGCTCGTTGTAAATCAGCCTTACACTCTTCTAGTCTTCGGTCAAATTCAATCTGATACTTTTCTACTCTATCCCGTAATTCCTGTGAGGCTTTACGAAGAGACTTATTAATAAAGTATCTGTGTGGCATTATATAGTCCCAAGCACTCATCCGATACCCTCCCCACAAACAAGGTATAGCGCCTCATCATACGAAACATACTGCCGCCCTACCAGAAGGATATCCTGACTCATAAACCATGTAAGTTTTTCAATAAATGGCATCAATTCATCATCCGCTCCCTCTGAAATAATTTCATTCAGAATCGCATTAAGCTCTTCATTTGCTTCATTCCGATGCTGCATGTATTCAAGGATTGCCGAATGCTCAGTTTTTCTGTTCTCCAATTCAGATAGTAATAAATCTGCATTTCCTTGCATTACCAGATAAACGTCAAGAAACTGCATATATGACGCAGCCGTATATGTGTTAATAGATTCCCGGAAATCATCTTCCAATGCTGCCCTCTGGGCTGCAAATATCTCGCGGAGCTCATTCAATCTCGCGGTATGCTGTTCCTCCAGATGTTTAAGGGCTTTCTTCTTTTCAGTCTCAATAACAGAATAGTCTTCGAGCTGTTCCTCCACTGACTTCAATGCCTTTTTATGAAGATTATATTCTTTCAAATCGGAAATGAGATTATAGCAGGGCAGAAGGTCTTTGAATGACAGTCTAAAATCTGTGAGACTTTCCATCACATCTGCAAAGTAAAATGCTTTTTCACATCCGCTTAGTTCTATATGACTGTTTATCTCCTCGATGCATTCTGTATAAGACTTAATTGCATCTTTATTAGCTGTTCCTATAATTGCATTGGCACCAACTCCAATTACAATTCCTCCCAATGCCGAACCTATTACTGTACCTATCGGGCCAAGGCTTGAGCCAATTGCGGCTCCTGTCGCAGCGGATGCTTTTGCAGATGCAAAAACGCTAGCACTCTGAATAAAAGCCTGGCCGCTAAATTGACCTGCTATTTGTCCTCCCAAAAAGCCTGCAGTCAATGCGCCACTAAAGCCAGCGGCAGACGAGAATACATTGTTCACAGAATTACATAACAAATCATCAGTATCTATAGTTTTAGTCACAAAACACTTATATAGGTCCTTCGCAAAATCCACAGCCACATTAGCCACTACCATTCCTGGGATTGCTTCGATAGAATTCGCTGCCACCTCTCTTCCTATCATTTTTCCAAGCAGTTGGACAGATCCAGCAATAGCTCCACCTCTAACACCGCCTTCGAGAGTTCCACATAGAATA
>CACXCB010000017.1 GCA_902766005.1 uncultured Erysipelotrichaceae bacterium
AATTAGTGCACCAGACAGGACTTGAACCTGCACGAGTCTCCCCATACGCCCCTCAAGCGTACGTGTCTGCCTATTCCACCACTGGTGCGTGCTTAAGTATTATATCACGATCAAATAAAACGTCAATAAGAATATGAAAAAAATTGAACAATGTATTGAAAGACAGGGAAAGAAATGGTATTATATTTTAGATTTCTGGAAAAGAAATCATGGAAATGAAAGCGAGTTGAGAAAGTAAATGCCAAGAATTGTTGTTAAAGAGAATGAGACAATCGATGATGCAATGCGTCGTTTCAAGCGTCAGGTTAACAGCAGCGGTATTCTTGCAGCTGTAAGAAGCAAGGAATACTATGTTAAGCCGGGCGTAAAGAGAAGACTCAAGTCTGAAGCAGCACGCAAAAAGAACAGAAAAAAGAGATAAGCGTGCAAAGAGTACACATCATCTCTTTGTGTTTCATTTATCAACAATCACAAAGAAAAAAGAAAATGTGTATGGCACATGCGAATTCGCATGTGTTTTTTTATTGTTTTTTCATGCCTGAAACATTATAATAGTACAGTTTTAGGGAAGGTGATGAGTATGGATTATCAGAAGATTATTAATATTGCAGTCATTGCCCATGTCGATGCAGGCAAATCGACACTGGTTAATGCATTTCTGAAACAAAGCCATGTATTCAAGGACAACGAGAAAGTTGTTGACTGTATCATGGACTCCAATGATCTGGAACGTGAAAGAGGAATTACCATCTATTCCAAGAACTGTTCCATCACATACAAGGATTATAAGATCAACATCGTAGATACGCCAGGCCACGCAGATTTCTCCAGTGAAGTAGAAAGAATCATCCGTACGGTTGATACAGTCATTCTGCTGGTAGACTCTGCTGAAGGACCGATGCCGCAAACCCGTTTCGTTTTGCAGAAATCTTTGGAATGCGGATTAAGACCGATTCTTGTCATTAATAAGATGGACAAGCAGGAAGCACGTGCTGAAGAAGTCATTGATGAAGTCTATGAACTGTTCCTTGAACTCAATGCGACAGATGACCAGCTCGACTTCCCGATTCTCTATGGCGTAGCAAGAGAAGGCATTGTCCGCTATGAGCAGGATGATACAAACAACGACATTGTTCCGTTATTTGAAACCATTATCCATCATACCCAGTCTTATCCGAACCTGATGGACGAACCGGTACAGATGCAGATCTGCGCGTTGGCATATGATGATTATATCGGCAGACTCGGTATCGGCCGCATCTACAAAGGAACACTGAAAGAAGCTACGCAGTATGAGGTGTGCAATGCTGACGGCACTTCTCATAAAGGCAAGACAAACCAGGTGTTTGTCTATAAGGGATTAAGCAGAATTCCTGTAAAGGAAATACAGTGCGGTGAAATCTGCATGATCTCCGGTATTCCGAATATCAATATCGGTGATACATTGTGCCCTGAGGGAACGATTGATCCGATGCCGATGATCAAGATCGAAGAGCCGACACTGTCCATGAACTTCATGGTCAATGATTCTCCGTTTGCCGGACAGGTTGGTAAATATGTGACATCCCGCAATATCCGTGAAAGACTGGACAAGGAGCTGGAAGTCAATGTCGGCTTAAGGGTGGAAGAGACAGATTCCACAGATACATTCAAAGTATCCGGAAGAGGCGAGCTGCATCTGACAATTCTGCTTGAACAGATGAGAAGAGAAGGATATGAAGTGGCTGTTTCCAGACCGGAAGTCATTCTGAAAAAGATAGATGGTGTTACATGCGAGCCGGTGGAAGAAGTAGTCGTTGATGTTCCTGCAGAATATTCCGGATCTGTCATCTCTGCATTGAACATGAGAAAAGGCCTTCTGAAAGACATGGAGGATATCGGAACATACACAAGAATTACCTACACATGCCCTACAAGAGGGCTGATCGGTTTCCGTTCCGATTTTATCAACATGACACATGGTGAAGGCACCATGGTGCAAAGACTCTATGACTATGAGCCATATAAGGGAGATATCCCGCAAAGAGAAAACGGTGCTTTGATCTCTACTGAAACAGGTGGCGCAATGACTTATGCGCTTTGGAATATCCAGGAAAGAGGATCTCTGTTTATCGGTGCACAGACACCTGTGTATGAAGGTATGATTATCGGAGTGTCTTCCAAGAACATGGATATGGGCGTCAACCCGATCAAAAACAAAAAGATGACAGCGGTCAGATCAACCGGCAACGACGAAGCGATGAAGCTTGTTCCGCCGAAGATTATGTCTCTCGAAGAGGCAATCGAATTCATCAACGATGATGAACTGGTGGAAATCACGCCGACCGATATCCGTATTCGCAAAAAATATCTCACTGCCTTAGACCGCAGAAGACATATGCGTGAACTTGGCAAAATTGATAGTGAGGAGAGTGCATAAGAGACATGATTGCATGTCTCTTTTTTGCACAAAAAAAATGGGGCTTTAAACCCCTAACAAAGCTATAATAGCAGAAAAAAATTTGAAAAGATAGCCTTGTAATACATTTTTTTTCCGATACTATAATAGTATAAATAACAGATAGGCAGAAATATAATCCGAGAATAAAATTAACCTATCTTCCTTACTTATTCTAAGGAGGTTAAAATGAGAATTGGAATTTATGGAGGCGGTTTTTAAGTACCGCCAAAACAAAAATTAGTTTGAAAATCTGAAGCTTGAGCTGGATGGATTATCTGAAGAAGTACTATTCGAAAAAACCTGAAATAGTATCACACATTTCCATACATGATGACATCAGATAAAAAAAGGTATGTAAAACAAAAAAAGATATCATGATCAAACAGACAATTGGGATTATGATGAAAAAGGGAAAAGGACTCTGGTAGAAGCAGGATTGAAAAAAAAGAAAATCCAAAAAAAGTATCTGAAAAAAGCATATAAATAATAGGTGCAAAATAATAATAAAGCTCCGGTAAGAAAAATAAAAAAAAGACAATAAAAAAGAAACCGGGAAAAACAGATACAAAAAAGAGAAAAAGTATCGAAAAAAAAGATGCAAAATAAAAAAGAAAAGAAGAGAGAATAAAAAGCATCAAAAAAAGAAGAGATACAAAAAATAAAGAGTACCTGTACTGAAAAACTGTACAAAAAAATAGAAAAAAACATACCAAAAAGAAAAAAGATGGACATCATTAAAAAGATCGAAGATTCGATGGGAATCGAAAAAAGATCCAGATGGAGTTGCCAAAAGAAATGTGAATAATGCTTGACATTAGGATATATTGAAGGAAAAAATGACGAGAATGACCTTAAAAAATGATACAAAAAACAATTCGGTATCATAAAAGAAAAAGGAAAAAGTTCCCATCTAAATAAAAAAGATTCTGAAGATTTATTTGCTAGCGATAAATCGAGAATAGATAAGAAATCAGCGGAAAAGCACAGATTGTAAAAGGAGAAGTAAAAAACTTCTCCTTTTTTATGTTACTATATTGGTGGAGGATCTTTTTATGGGAAACATCATTATCAATGCAATCGGGATCCTGTTGCTGATCTGGCTGGGTATATTTTTATATTACAAATTCAATCCTAAGGCATTTGACAAGGCGTTGGGAAAACAATTGGAAAAATCCAGGGATATGATGAAAAAGGAATCTGTTCTCGGAAAGAGAATGACCATTACCAGAGAGAACGGCGATATTGCCAATGTGATTGTATATGATCCTCATTTGAGAGAGAAAACACCGATTGTATTTGTATTACACGGTGGGCAGTTTGTGGATGGCGATGCCGATCAGCTGGATTCGTTCTGTGACCGCATGAAGGATGAATGGAGATCCTGCATTGTCAATATCAACTATGCCAAGATTGACAAGCATCCGATTCCCTATCCCCAAGAGGAGATCCGGGATGTGGTTTTGTACTTTGCCCTGCATGCTTCCGAATTCAATGTGGATATCCACAAAAATGCGATTGTGGGATTTACAGGCGGAGCACTATTGGCAATAGGTGCGGCTGTATTTTTGAAAGAGAAAGGCTTTGAAATAAAAGGCATTATTGAAGTGGATCCTTTCTTGGATGACTCCATGATCAAGCTGACAATGATCAATGCCCATCCTTCTCCAATAGCCATTATTTCATCGGAATTCAATCCCACAAAGGATCGAATCGAAACATATAAAGAATATCTCGACAAGGCTGAAATTGAATATACGCATAAGGAATATCCGGATACGTATTATGATTTTCTGGAAAAGAACAATCCGGAGTTTTCCGGGAAACAGGCATTTCAGAAAGACCAGGCTATTTCCCAAGAACAGGAAGAGATTGCCAGAGCCTGTGAAATGCATATGAAAGGGATACTGGATGGGTTTTATACCATCGGATAATGCAATATACAAGGAGTGAAGAGTATGAAATGTGCTATTTTTCTTGCAGAAGGTTTTGAACCGTGTGAAGGCCTGATTACCATTGATATGCTCAAAAGAGCAAAAACAGACATTGATATTGTCACTATAGAAAAAAACCTGGCAGTCAAAAGTTCCCAGGGCATCGTGATCATGGCAGAAAAGAAATGGGATGAAGTTGACCCGAACGACTATGATGTTCTGATTATTCCCGGCGGAAAACTGGGCACACAGAACTTGGAGGCATTTGCACCGCTTGTGGCAGCATTCAAAAAGCATTTTGAAGCAGGGAAACTCACCTGTGCCATTTGTGCTGCCCCGTCCATTTTCGGCCATCAGGGCATGTTAAAGGGAAGGAAATATACCTGTTTCCCGGATTTTGACGGAAACTATGGCGGAGAGTATCAGATGGAGCTTGCTGTAACAGATGGAAATCTGATCACCGGCAGAGGCATGGGTGCAACAATTGAATTTGCCAGAGAGATCATTAAGAAGATTGCGGATGAAGATACATTGAAAGCTGTCGAAAAAGGCATCCAGTATGAACACAGCTTCAGAGAATTCGTATGAAAATCGATCCGAGAAAACTCATCTGGGTACAACAGCCGAAGCTGTTTATTGCCACCGAAGAAAAACTGATTCTGGAAACAGATCCTTTTACGGATTTGAATCCCTCAAAGCCGGGTGCTGAGGCAATTCAGCTTTCCCTTGAACCGAAAGGAAGTTTCTGTTTTTCTATCCGCAGTGATTTTGAATATCGGAATCCGTTTGACCAGTGTGGCATTGTTCTGTACAAAGGGAAAAAGAAAAAAGTCGTTTTTGGCACAGAATACCGTGATATTGAAAGAACAAGCCTGCAGTGTATTGTTTACCATGATGAAATGGGAGACCGTTCCGGCAGGGATATCGGATCAGCCATTAACCGCATGTATTACCGCATCTGGTATCGCGGGGGCGAAGTACGCATACAATACAGCTTTGCCGGAAGAAGATATGGCGATATGCGCAAGTTCTGGCTGGTACCGGATGATGACAAATTGTCCATAGGCATCTATGCCTGCAGTCCTGCAAATTCAACATTCGACTGCACATTCAGAGACATGATATTAGAGGAAGGTTAAAAATGAGTGCTGAAGAGAGATTAATTCGTTATTGTCAGGTGGATACCCAATCCGATCCATCTCATGAAGATGTTACACCATCTTCCCAGAAACAGTTTGATCTGGCAAGGATCTTGAAACAGGAACTGGAAGAACTCGGCCTGCAGGAAGTAGTGCTCGATGAGCATTGTTACGTATATGGAAAAATGGCTTCCAATCTGGAATATCCTGCCGGAAAAGTCGGTTTCATTGCCCATATGGATACTGCTCCGGATTTCAGTGGCACAAATGTCAAACCGAGGATCATTGAATGCTTTGACGGGGAAGATATTGTTTTGAACGATACCATGATTACCCGAATGAGCGATTTTCCACAGATGAAAGATTTAAAAGGGAAGAGGCTGATGGTGACAGACGGAACTACGCTGCTGGGTGCCGATGACAAAGCCGGAATCGTTGCCATTATGGAAGCTCTTGCCTATCTCAAAGAACATCCGGAATATCCCCACGGAGAAATCCGTGTCGGCTTTACACCGGATGAGGAAATCGGCAATGGTACAAAGTATTTTGACATCGAAAAATTCGATGCGGATTTTGCCTATACGATGGATGGCGGCACGGTCAGGGAGATGTCTGACGAAACCTTTAATGCCGCTTCTGCCGTAGTGAAATTTCAGGGATTTTCCATTCACCCGGGCTCTGCGAAAAACAAGATGATCAATGCGGCAAGGATAGCCACGCAATACCAGCAGATGCTGCCGGAATACATGACGCCGGAGCATACAGAAGACAGGGAAGGCTTCATCCATCTGCATGGTATGCAGGGAAATGTGGAAGCGGCTGTTTTGGATTACATTATCCGTGATCATGACAAGCAGAAGCTTGAAGAGAAGAAGGAGATACTGCAGAAAGCATGTGCATATATCAATACCCTGTATGGAAAACAGGTATGTACAATTGCGATCAAGGATTCCTACCCGAATATGAAATCCGTATTGCAGGAGAATCCCGAGGCAGTGGATATCGCATGGAAAGTGCTGGAAGGAATGGGCTTTGAAGTGCTGAATGAGCCTGTCAGAGGCGGAACAGACGGAGCAATGCTGACAATTCAAGGACTCCCGTGCCCGAATCTTGGAGCCGGGGGAGGAAACTTCCACGGACCGTATGAATACTGCGTTATGGAGGAGTTAGAGCAGGCCACAGAAGTAATTCTGAATATTATTTCTGAAGTTGCAAAGGAGGAATAAAATGATTTGCACATGTACATTGAATCCTTCGCTGGATTACTATATGGAGTTTGACAGTCCGATCGAAGATGGCAAAACAAATCGCAGCCAGTTGGAATACTATGAAGCCGGTGGCAAAGGAATCAATGTTTCCATTGTTTTAAACAATCTCGGCATACCGACAAAAGCATTTGGTTTTGTGGGCGGCTTTACAAAGGATTTCTATATTTCCCTTTTGGCAAAATATGAGGAAATACGTCCGAATTTCACATACATCAACGGTCATACCCGCATCAACATTAAATGTCATGGAGAACAGGCCACCGAATTAAACGCAACCGGACCGTATATTACAGATGCGGATATGAAAAACCTGATGAAAAAGGTGGACAGGCTGGATGACGGCGATTACTTTGTCTTGGCAGGTATTACTGCGGAATATCTGATGGATGATGTGGATGAGATGATCCGCAATGCATCCGAAAACAAGGTAAGAGTTGTACTGGATACCAATCCGGATTTCATGCGCAGCCTTTTGAAGTACAAGCCGTTCATGATCAAGACGACAGTTCCGGAATTATCGCAGATGTTCGATGAAACACTCACAGACCGTGATGCGATTGTGGAAAAGGCAAAAGCCCTTTTTGCGGAAGGGGCAGAGCATGTGCTTGTCATTCTCGATAACAGGCATGCCATACTTGTATTTGCCGATGGTGTGTATGAATGCGACATCCTGCATGAAGAAAAGGTTGTCAACTGGGTTGGTACGGGAGATTCCATGATTGCCGGTTTCTTAATGAACTATCTGCGTTCGCGCGACAGTGTGGACAGTTTCCGTTTCGGAGCTTCCTGCGGATCGGCGACAGCCTACTCAAAAGGCCTTGCAACAAGAGAGAAAATCGACTCTTTCTATGAGAATACCAAACTTGAAAAAATAGGCTGACATGGTATACTTTTGTCCATTGAAAGAAGGTGGCATATGAAGAAGTTTTTAGCAACAGCCATGTTGTTAAGCATATTGACCGGATGTACGAAGGATACCGCAGCAGAAGAATCGGTGATTGAACCGGTTACGATTACCAATACGGTTGCTTTGGATTCCCATTATGCGGATATGTCCCCGTATAAATGGATTGAAGGCGAAACCGCACATTTTGAGGAAGTCACTCTGGCGGAAGCCAACCGTCTGTATTTGGAGGGCGGATCAGGCATTGTCTATTACGGATATATTGACTGTCCATGGTGTCAGAGAGCGGTTCCGCTTCTGAATGAAGCTGCCAGGGAAATGGAAGTCACCGTCTATTACATCGATGTCTATGGAGCTGTTCAGCCAAGCAAGGAAGAATACGATACATTTATCAACTGCATAAAAGATACACTGGATATAGAAAACGGGGAATATGCCTTCTATGTACCGTATATTGCCGGTGTGAAAAACGGAAAAATAACCGGATATCACGTTTCTCTTCTGGATTCCTTTACCATTGAAAATGATGATTCGCAAATGGATGATGCCCAGAAGAAGGAGCTGAAGACGATTTACGAGAATATTATCAAAGAGACAGCAGATTAGCTGTCTCTTTGATATAAAAAAGATTTATAATTAAAACAGAAAGCTGGTGAACATGTGGGGTCTGTTTCGCAGAAATAATATATATTCCGGACCATATGTAGATCTTCATCTGGAGAGACTGCAAAACAAAGGAAGAACCGTACTGTTCGGTATTTTTCTGCACAATACAAACGTACATGTCGGGGAATGTGATTTGCGGCTGGATATGAATGAGGAAATGTACTATGCCGGCAATATCGGCTATCGCATTTACGAGCCTTATCGGGGAAACCGGTATGCATATTATGCCTGCAGGATACTGCTGGACCTGGCGAAAAGAAAATACGGCATGCATGAGATCTACATCTCCTGCTCACCGGAGAATATTCCTTCCAAAAAGACCATTGAAAAACTGGGGTTTGCATTCATTGCACATTGTGATGTTCCTTCCGACCACTGGCTTTACAAAAGGGGAGAGAAAAACAAAAATATTTATAAGCTTATATTATGAGTAAATAAGATGGGATTCGCAAATTGATCAGTGTATAATAGATGCATGCGCAGAATCCTGAAACTTCTGACAAGCCGTCTCATGATATTTGTGCCGCTGGTGATTTTACAGCTTGCGGTACTTTTTTCGATTGTTTATCATGCATCTATTGTGTACAGTATCATGCCGATTATACAGGTGACGGCAATTGTCATGATCATTTACATTGTCAATAGACAAGAGGATCCTTCGTATAAGATTGCCTGGTGCTGTGTGGTGCTTGGAGCACCGGTGATCGGCGTCCCCTTATATCTATTGGCAGGCAATCGCAAAGTACCCAGGAAGATCCGCTACGGAACGATTCGTGTCGACAAGGAGATGTCATCTCTTCTGAATCCGGATGAATCGCAATTGAACGAAGAGGGAAAAAATATTTTCCGCTATGGTATCACAAACGGCTTTCCGGCATATAAGAATACATCCTGCCAATACTATTCCTCCGGTGAAGAGTGGTTTAAAGATTATCTTGAGGAATTGAAGAAAGCAAAGCATTTCATCCTGATGGAATTCTTTATCATTGTGGAAGGAACATGTTTGGATCAGCTTTTGGAAGTTCTAGGTGCGAAGATAAAAGAAGGTGTGGATGTCAAGCTCATTTATGATGATTTCGGCTGTGTCACCCTTTCCAAGGCAACCAAAAAGAAGATGCGGAATATGGGAATTGACATGTATTGTTTTAATCGCCTGAGACCGGCTTTCATCATTCAGATGAATAACCGTGATCACCGCAAGCTGACCGTCATCGACAACAGTGTGGCTTTTACGGGTGGTGTGAATATCAGTGATGAATACGTCAATCTGATTAAGAGATTCGGCTACTGGAAAGACAGTGCCATCAAGATCAGTGGTGAAGCCGTATGGTCGTTCACCGTTATGTTTCTCGGCATGTACAGTTATGTAAAAAACGGTGATGTCAACTATGAAAAATACCGGCTTCCATGTGAGGAAACGGAGAGCGAAGGATACTTTCAGCCGTATTCCGATTCTCCGACAGATAATGAGCTTGTCGCTTTGGCAATGCACATGAATATGGTCAACCGTGCCAGAAAATATGTTTATATGGATACGCCGTACCTGATTCTGAATGAGCCGATCAAACAGGCACTGATCCTTGCCGCAAAAGGCGGGGTAGATGTCAGAATACTGACACCGCACATTCCCGACAAGGTCATTGTTTTCCAAATTACACGTGGTAATTATTACCAGCTGGTAAAATCCGGTGTAAAAATCTATGAATATACCCCGGGCTTCAATCATGCCAAAAACTTTGTGGCAGATGATATGATGGCCATAGTCGGATCGGCCAATATGGATTATCGAAGCTATTTTCTGCATTTTGAAAACGGCGTTTTGTTGTATGATAATAAAGAAGTTCTGAAAATCAGGGACAATTTTCTCGAATCGCTCGAAAAATCCCATGAAGTGACACTTGAGGAACTTGAAAACATATCCCTGCCTGTCAGGTTATTGCGTGCGGTATTAAATTTGTTTATTCCGCTTGTATAGGAGGAAAAAGATGGAAAAATACGGATTGGTTTTAGAAGGCGGCGGTGTACGAGGCGCATATACTGCCGGTGCACTTGCATGGCTGAGTGACAACAACATCACATTTGATTACAATGTGGGAATATCTACAGGTGCTTTATATTTGTGCTGTTATCTGGTGAAAAATAAAAAGGCCGCTTACAATATGGCCGTGAACTATGCCAATTCACCGGAGTGTGTCGGTTTAAGAGCATTTAAAAGAGAAGGGCATTATGTTGCCTATAAATATATCGTGGATGAGTTTTTGATTCATAAAGAGCATTTGGATATTTCACCGATTATCGATCAGAAAATGCCTATGGAAATAGGCTGCTATGACCTTTCCAAAGGTGAGACGGTTTATTTCGGACCGGAGAAGATGGACAAAGAACTGGTATTATTGCGCGGGGCGTGTTCATTACCGATTGCTTCTGCGGTAGTCGAGTATAATGGCATGCGGCTGCTGGATGGGGGAATTACGAAAATGATTCCGATTGAAAGAGCATTGGAACAGGGATGCACCAAGTGCCTGGTGATTACCACAAAGCCGGCGGATTATGTCAGAAAACCTGCTTCACCAATTATTAAAGCAATGATGAAAAATGCATATAAAGACTGTCCGCAGATCGTAAAGGACTATGGCATCCGTCATCTCAATTATTATAAACAGGTAAATATTATTAAAAACCTGGTGGGAAAAGGAGATGCATTATATATCCTTCCTTCTGAGAATATCAAAGTCAGCCGTTTCAAAGGTGATTCCGAGAAGACAAAGAAACTGTATGATCTCGGCTACAATGATATGGAAGCAAGAAAAGAAGAAATATTTGCGTTTATGAAAGGAAAATCATGTTAGAGAAAAATCAACTGGAAAAATATTTATCCCGCTGTATGGCCTCGGATGCGGATTTTGCGGAAATCTATGAAGAGTATGAAGTCAGCGAAACCATTTCCATGCTCGATGAAAAAGTGGAAAACATCAACAAGACAGTTTTGTCCGGCATAGGCATCCGCCTGTACAAAGGTGTCGAAAGCGTATATGCCTATTCCAATGAGACAAAAGAGGCAATTCTGACTGCTTTAATTGATGATTTGAGAAATTCCATCGGTTTGCAGGAAAATGAAAAAAACATTGTCTTGACCAGAGTGGAATATGAGACGAACAATCCTGTCAAAGTGGATTTTGAAAAGACAAGCCTGAAGGATAAATCCGCTCTGCTGGAAAGAGCATGTCTTGCCGCTAAAAGGAAAGATGAAAAAATAGTCAAAGTACAGGCAGATCTATTGAATGTTAAGCAGAATGTGCAGATTTCCAACAGTGAAGGAAGGCTGATTTCCGATGAACGTGTCCGCACAAGAATGATGGTAGTTGCATATGGGCAGGAAGGCGATAACCTGCAGAGCGGTGCTGATCGTCCCGGCGCTTCCATGGGGCTGGAATTCTATGAGGATGTTACACCGGAAATGGCCGGGGAAGAAGCTGCAAGAAATGCACTCGTAAACCTGAAGGCGAAGGACTGTCCGGGAGGAAAGATGCCTGTTGTCATTGACAATGGCTTTGGCGGCGTCATCTTCCATGAAGCTTGCGGACATGCCTTAGAGGCTACTTCTGTTGCCAGAAATATGAGCGTATTCTGCGGCAAGCTCGGCCAGCAGATTGCCAATACATGTGTTACGGCTGTCGATGACGGTACAATACCGAATGCCTGGGGATCGCAGAATATCGATGATGAAGGAAATTTCCAGAAGCGCAGGGTTCTGATTGAAAAAGGCATACTGAAATCCTATATGATCGACCGGCTGAACGGAAGGAGAATGCATATGGAATCCACTTCCTCTTCCCGTCGCCAATCCTATCGTTTTGAGCCGACATCACGTATGACAAATACGTTTATCTGTGAAGGAGAGAGTTCTTTTGAAGAGCTTTTTGAAGGCATTGAAAGAGGACTGTATGCCAAAAAGATGGGCGGAGGCAGTGTTAACCCGCAGACCGGCGAATTCAACTTTGCGGTAAATGAAGGGTACATGATTGAAAACGGGAAGATTACTTATCCTGTCAAGGGGGCATCTTTAATCGGCAACGGTGCTGAAATCTTAATGAATATCGAGAAAGTTTGTAATAACCTGGAAAGAGGACAGGGAATGTGCGGCTCCTTAAGCGGATCTATTCCTACAGATGTAGGACAGCCGGCTATCCTTGTTTCATCCATTACTGTCGGAGGAACTGCAAATGAATAAACAGGCTTGGATTGATTATGCGATAAAAGAAGGCTTTGAAAGTTTTGAAATATATGAATCTTCTTCTGCGGAAAGAACATTATCCTGGTTTCAGGGACAGCGGGACAGTTTTGTGACAAGTGCTGTGACAGGTTTTTCCCTGCGCGGTATAATCAACGGCAAAATGGCAAACATGGCACTGGAAAACGATGATGACAACCTGATGGAGGATGTCATCGGTTCGATGAAGGAACAGGCTGAATCCATCACTGCCGAGGATATCAATGTCATCCGTCATCCGATGGATGCGGAAACTTTGCCGAAGGCAGATACATGGATAGTGCCGGAAATCCCACAGATTATTCAAACAATGAAACAGCTGGAACAAAAGCTGCTTGCCTATGATCAAAGAATCATTCAGGTTACGACCATTGAATGGAATGAGCAGACGGTAAAAAGAGAAATTGTCAATTCCTACGGAATGAATATTCATGATGAAAATGTTGTTCAGGTTCTGGTTGCAGGTGCTGCTGCAAAAGAGGGAGATGACATTAAAGATGATTATCATTTTGAAGTGGTACATGATCTGTCACAAATGGATCAGGATGCTTTTGCCAAAGAACTTGCCGACAGTGTTCTGGAAAAACTCAACGCTACAAGCATGAAGAGCAATACATATCCGGTTATCTTTGAAAGCAAGGCCATGACTTCCCTGTTTCAGGCATTGGTTCCGATGTTTTCCGGGGAATTGGTATCCAAAGGCATTTCACCTTTAAAAGCTTCAGTCGGAGAAAAAATCTTTGCGGATTGTATTACGATCATTGATGATCCGTCAAATCCGGATGCATTGATCCGTATGGCATATGATGATGAAGGCTGTCCGACAAAAAGAAAAGTGCTTGTGGAAAACGGCGTTTTGAAAATGATTTTACAGAACTCCAAAAGTGCTGCACGCATGGGAACGGCAAGTACCGGAAATGGATTTAAAGGCTCTTATGCTTCTGCTGTAGATGTCAGCCCGATGAACTGCTGCATTGAAAAAGGGGAAAAGTCGCTTAAAGAACTTTGCGAAGATATGAAAGACGGCTTGGTTATTACATCCTTGCAGGGATTGCATGCAGGCATCCGTTTCATCACAACGGACTTCTCTTTACAGTGTTCCGGTTATTGGGTAAAAGATGGCAAAAAGGATCACAGTGTTACATTGATAACTGTGGCTGCAAACTTTATGGAGCTGATGAAGAATGCGTATGCGGTCGGTAATGACCTGGAATGGAAGCATCACAGTATCGTCTGTCCAAGCATTGCCTTCAAGGGTTGTGCGATCTCGGGAGAGTAAAACAGAAACGTTTTTATCCTTTTGTGTTTTGAATTTATTGAAATAACAGGGATTACCATTTAAAATGGTGTAGCGGAGGTGAATCATGAAAAACAGGCTTCCTGAAAAACTGACGCTCTTAAGAAAGTATTACGGTTATTCGCAATCGGATATATCCGAAAAACTGGATATACCGGTAACCGAATATATGAATTGGGAGAATGGCAACAGTATCTGCAATATTCAGCAGCTGAAGAGACTTGCAGATCTTTTCAAGGTTCCGCTGGATGCCATGGCTGATAACACCAAGACCATTGTCCTGACGAAGAAGAAAGAGATGGCGGACAATATCGATATACCGTTTATGTCAGGCAAAACAAGCCTCCTTGATGAAATTGATCCTGCCGATAACATGCTTCCTGTGGATGGCGTACTGCCTTCCAGAGAGGAGTCCTATACAAAACAGGTGCCTCTTGTAAAAGAGCCTGAAAATATGGAAGAGACAAGAGTTGTCGATACGCAGCAGTTCCAGAAGACACTTGCCAATGAAATCGTCGATGATCTTCCTACAGGCGCTATTACCGAACCGGTTTATGAAGAGCCGAAAGATCCCGAGAAAAAGAAGAACTCCATCGTGGTCATGCTTGTGACGGCGATCGCAGTTGTTGCAGTTGCGGCTATCTTCCTGCTTCTGTCCGATCACAAGCAGGATGTCAATACCCTGACAGAAGTTAACCGCTTGGCACAGGGCGACGGCTTTACATTGTACATCAACCAAAATGGCGAACTAGAGACGAAAGGAACTTTTGGCAGCAGTGGATTCAGTGACCTTGTACAGGTCAGTGCATTCGGTAGCCATGCAACAGGCTTAAAGAAAAATGGTACAGTCGTTTCCAATCAGAAAGAAAATGTATCTGAATGGAAGGACATCACGATGATTGCTGCCGGAACAACGCATACAGCAGGTCTGAAGAAAGACGGTACGGTTGTCTGTGCAGGCAGTGATACTGCATGCAAAGTCGGTGAATGGACAAACATCCGATCGGTTTATGCCGGCGATGAGCTGACAGTGGCAATCGATCAGAGCAATGCCTTGCATGTTTCGGGAAAAGGTGAAGAATTGTTGCAAAACCTGCAGGCAGTAAAGAGTATTTCCATCAGTAAAACAGGTGTCATTGCTTTAATGACGGACGGCACGGCATCTTATTATGCTTTGGATGGTGGCGAATCCGTCGATCTGTCTTCCTGGAAATCCATCGAGAAAGTTGCTGCCGGTGACGGTGTGAATATCGCATTAATGAAAAACGGCATGCTGAATGTCATCAGTGATGACTCCTCTTTGAAGAAAGCCATTCTATCCTGGACGGATATCCGCTTTGTGGATGTAAACGGAAAACAGGTGGCAATTGTCGACAACGACTGGAATATGCATATTTCGGATGAAGCTGCAGTAAGCGATCCTGAGTCTTCCGAGCCGACAGAAAAGCTGGCAACAGTCGGTGGTGTATCTTTCTCTGAGACGACCGCAAATATCGTCATCAAATGGAATCCGGTTGTTAATGCAGATTACTATGAAGTCAGCATCGATACTGATCCGGTCACAAATCTGGCAAATATCGGATCGACAAGCACAAGCATTCCTGCTTCTGCTTTGGAATCCGGACATGAATATATTGTCAACATTATCGCTTATCCGAATGATGAAAAAGATTATCTTCCAAGTGATCCGGCAATGATCCGTTACAGCTATACCGCCAAGACAATTCCTTTGGGAGCAGTCAGGAATATTACAGCTGTGGCAGACAAGACAAGCTGGACAATTATGTGGGATAGTGTGGAGCATGCGGATTACTATCTGGTTTCCCTTGACGGGGCGGAAGAAGTTAAAGTCGGCAGTACGGAATACGTAATCGATACGGAACAGGTGCAGTATTACAACGGATCCCAGCATAATATTTCCGTTCGTGCAGGGTCTAATGATTCCAAATATACAGAAAGCGATGCATCAAGATCTTCCTTAACATACGAGATGCCGATCATGGAATATAATGTGACATTGACCTTTGTTGCGGAATTCGGCAGAGTCGGGGATCCTAAATACCTCACCTTGGAGGAAGGCACATACCTGAAGAGTACCTACGTACCGGAAGGTTATGAACTTGTCAATCCTGCTGAAGATGAGTTTATGGTGGAATCGGATATGGAAATGGAAATTCTGGTTATGCCGGAAGCACCGGAACCTGTGGAAACAAAAGAGCCTGCCGAAGAAGGAGGGGGCGAATGAACGAGATCTGGTATTACATGAAAAAAGACCGCACAAAACACGGTCCGGTTTCTGAAGAAGCCCTGATCAGATTGTTGCAGAACGGAACCATTGAACCTGATGAATATATCTGGATGCAGGATCTGTCTGCTTGGCTCAAAGTTTGCAATTCCATCTACTCCTTCTATCTCCAGGAAGAAGTGGCAGAGGAATCTGACGCACAGTAAATGAAAAGCCCGAGAGGGCTTTTTAATGTGCTGTAGGAATAATCAAAGGGAGGAATCACAACTTTTACATATAGGAGAATAACGGAATATAAAGGAATGTGGCCGTAAGCAGATACCCAAACAGGAACAGCCAGAAATAATACTTAATCAATGCGATATATTCACGAATCATTGCACCGGGCCAGTAGTAGAAAGCTGTTCTTGCCCCAATTCCCGTACAGGGCAGATTGATTCTTTTGGCATAGATCATGGCACGAAAGATGTGGTAATTACTTGTGACAACAGCTGTATACTGTCTTCCCTTGCGGGATTGGATAATCTCTTTGGAATTGGTCAGATTTTCCATGGTGTTTTTTGATTCATCTTCCACTAAGATGTCGTGTTCCGGAATCTCATGGTCAATAAGATAGTGCTTCATAGCTTCTGCCTCGCTGATTGTCTCATCTTTTCCCTGTCCTCCGGAAACGATGATCTTGCAGGATGACATGGATTTATTATATATCGCAATACCCCGATCAATGCGGTCTGACAATAGCCGGGATACCCTGTCCCCGTTAATCAGTCCGGAACCTAAAACAATCACATAATCATAATCCACTCTTCGCGGAAGGATTTTGATGATCCATGTATAGAACATAAAACAGAGAAAGATAATTGAAGCATAGAATATGCCGTAACCTGTCGCAAACAACAATCCCCGGATCAGAGGCGTGCTCTGATAGGAATCAAAATAACTGGCAAAAAGGGCAAATTCTCCAAAGAAAATGGTCATACCGAAAAACATGGACAACAGATTAGAAAAGGAATGTCCTTCCTTTTTCAGCATCTGAAAGCCATTGATAATCAGAAGAAGCGGTACAATCAGCACAAGGAACAGGATCAGCAGCACGATCGCAATGCCGATGACTGCACCGGCAGGGGTATCATGATATTTCACAAGAAGTGTTATCGCAAAGCTTGTCAAAAAGGCAAAGAAAAACAATCCGTTTCTAAAGCGGCGCGGATCCTGCAGGGTAGAAAACAAAAAAACCGTAAACAGAATGGATGTAATGACTATAAAAGCTGTTTGCATATGGGTATTATGACACTATTCATGAAAAAATGCCATGAATAAAGAAAAAATTAGTGAAGAATCAGAGAAACATAGTATAATGGTGCAAACCGATGAGAGGAACCAGTACTTTTTTATACCGGTCATAGAGAAGAAGGCATCAGGTGTAAGCTTTCCGGCAAATGGTGAAAGAGGAATGCATCCTTGAGGGTCTTTCCGAATTACAGTAGGAAGGAACGTGAGCAGACGTTACAGGCATAAGGAGTATAAAAGAAAAGTGGAACCACGCTGATGCGTCTTTTTGCAAGGCGTTTTTTTCATGAAGGGAGAAAGAAAATGATAAAGCTGTACAACACAAAAACATTGAAGGTGGAAGAATTCAAACCAATCACGGAAGGACATGTAAACATGTATGTATGCGGTCCGACGGTATACAATTATGCGCATATCGGCAATGCAAGGCCGATGATTGTTTTCGATGTTCTGAAGAGGCTGTTTGAAGCGGAAGGCTACACCGTTACATATGTTTCCAATTTTACCGACGTGGATGACAAGATCATTAAAAAGGCTGCTGAAGAGAATACGACAGAAGGCGTCATTGCACAGAGATATATTGATGCATACCAGGAAGTCAGAACCATGCTGAATACGGAACTGCCGGATATTACACCGAGAGT
>CACXCB010000018.1 GCA_902766005.1 uncultured Erysipelotrichaceae bacterium
GTTTGGAAAGAAATACTTCAACTTTGCCATGAATGAATGTAATGAGACAGAGGTATTTATGTTACCCTATTCGGAAGAACTTGCTCAGAGATTGGTACGATTGGCACGTAGATACGAAGAAGGTGATTATTGGACTCCAGACATGGGTGAGTTCATGGATGCAAGACTGAGTACGCCAAAAGGTATCATTACAATTCATAAGTCAATGGTTCTTGTGCGTAGAAGGACGAAAGCAGAACGTCAGAAGTACATCCCCCCTGTAGCTGATTGGCAATTCAAACACAAGGTGGTTGATGATATTAAAATCATTACCTTCTCCGCAACAAAGACTACAGTTAGAGACAATCCTAATGGCGGTTTCAGTTGGGATTCCGGCGATATGGCTTTTTTTGTGTTCCCTGATGACCATGAAAATATGAAAATGTTGAACGATGCAATAAATCTGAAACCTCAGGAAAAGCAATTTTGGGAGCCAGACACTTCTGGCTTCTATCACACAAGAATCACTATGACAGGGCCTTTCGGTTCAACAGAGCATGATTTGTACATTTCTTACGAACTCCCAGAAGACAGCATTTTAGATAATCTTCAAGATGCACTTTGGTAATTCTAACACAAAGATAAGTATATTTTAACTTTATAATTTTATGGCAAATTTCTTATTTAAATCGCGTTACCAAAAAAGATACGAGAATGGCAAACTGATTTCTGTTTCCCATGCTGAGTATGACTTTCAGAACATTCCGATGGGACCTGGTGATAAGGATTCATTGGACAATATCGTAGTTCAAGTATATGTTCAAGGTAAGGTTTCTTTCGATGCAGTAAAGAAGAGTATAAACAATGACACATATTTCTTTAAGGATCGGAGTGAATGCATCGATATTATCTATTCTTTTAACAAGGATGAAAAGAAAATCAAATCAATCGAATTTAACAGACATGATATAAAGGCTCGATTGGTCTTTTTGGAAACTGATGCTGACGATGATGTTCCTGAAGAGCTAACAGTCAAGGATGTTTCTTCATGGGAAGAAATGCGTAATGTATATCCAGAAAGAACTTTCAGCGACAACAAACTTGTAGACGAGATAGATACTTATGAGAACAGAGTCGAAACAGCACAGGAGTATCTAGAAGATGAGGATGACCCTACAGTAAGAGGTGTTCTCGCAAGTAAATTAAGTTCTTATAGACAGGCGCTTCGACAGTTGCTCGCAGAAAAAAGTAGAAGAGGCTTGTAGTATAAATACATGAATTAGATGATATAAAATGGCTAAGATTAATTATAGCAATGATATTGCTCCTAAAATTATAGAGGAAGCGAGAAAAAGAATTTTCAATTCCTTTATGGGAAAAGGATATATTAACAATACAGATTCCATTGAATCTATTGAAGAATGTTCCATTGGGATATGTATTGATATATCAATGAAGGTTACGGGTTATTTAATCAAGCATAATCCTGAACAGGTAAACACATATGCCCCAGTGTTTTCTTCTTTATTATCCGTATTAGTTGGTATGGAACTGACCAACGAGTGGGCTAATGGTAACAAAGAAATCCCAGAAAACATCTATGATGAAATGATTGAAGAATCACCAATAGAAATATTGGACGAATATCTTCTTGAAAAAATTGGAATAAAGTATAAATCAGAAGAATATAACGAGATGATTTCATTTATAAATAAAACTTATATTGAAAATTGGATTTATATACATGAAGAAGCAGAAAAACAAGGTATCGGTACTCAAATAATGTTTGTAGTAGATAGTCTTATGATTATGTTGTCCATCGGGATACAAATGGAAAAGAAGAGACTAGGCTTATAAAACATATTCTATTATTGGAAAATAATAAAAAGGGGAAATAGGTGCCTATGATAACGTTGCTCCACCTCTTACCATTCCGAACAGAGAAGTGAAATGCGTTAATGCCGATGGTACTACTAATGTGGGAGAGTAGGTTGGCGCCAGCCTGGAAGCAAACAGGGATGATAACATGTGATGCAATAACAATTCTAATCTTATAAAGCTATGTTTGATAAGTTTTATTTCATCAATAATGGTGGCATATAGA
>CACXCB010000019.1 GCA_902766005.1 uncultured Erysipelotrichaceae bacterium
ATAAGGATGGCACAGCAAACCTTGTTTATGGGGCGAAACTTGATACTGAGGGTGTTCTTTTTGAGATCAGTCAAAAGAAAGTTATTGAATGGCTTTTTGTGAATGGAATAATAAATGAAGAGCAGCTCCCGGACATGGAGGATGATCTCTCTATAAAGAAATGGTTTGCGGAATACGTACATAGTGACTCGATTTCCATGTACGGAGACGTGAATGAAGGAGAAAAGATAACACAAAGCGTGTTCTCCCTTCTTCACTCGATCTCCCATGCATTCATCAAAACTGCTGGTGAACTGAGTGGGTTGTCCAGCAATTCCCTAATGGAAATAATACTTGTTGAAACTGCAAGCGTCTTCATTTATGCCCAGTCTGGTCAAGGATTAACACTAGGTGCATTAGCTGGAATGATCGAGACTAACTATGTGGGTTTTCTTAAAAAGGCTTTTTCTGACACCCGCAACTGTGTATTTGATCCAATATGTACGGAACGTGATGACACCGCTTGCAGTGCATGCTTAATCATCCCTGAAGTATCATGTAATTATTTTAATCAACAGCTTGGAAGAAAGTTCCTTTACTCGATTGATGGAGTCGAAACACCTAAGATAGGATTCTGGGAGATGTAAATATGGCAACGATGTATCCTAAAGATTTATCACAGTACATGCCAACGGACTCTGAACGCATTGTGTATCAAGAGCTTAAACAGCAGCTCCCAGATACTTTTAGTGTGTTCTATTCTGTTAAATGGTCTGCTTATGAGCAGGGCCGGCTTATAAAATCAGAATCAGATTTTATTGTCGAAAGCCCTGATCATGGTTTCCTTTGCCTGGAAGTCAAAGGTGGGAGCGGTGTACGGGTAGATGGGGATACTTGGTATCTTGAAGATAATACATACGGTGAACGCAGATTGAATTGTTCTCCTTATGACCAGGCAGAGAAAAGTATGTATTATTTTCGGAATTACTTTTCTAATCGTTACAACACATCTTATCGTGGGGTGTTTGGCGCGGGGGTTATTTTCCCCTTCTATGCTATAGGGGAAGACATTCATCTTAGCGATAGGCAAAAAGACTCTACCATCGATTGTCGAGACATGAATGATCTCCATAAAAGAATCAAAAGGTTGTTTCGAATGTGGAGCGGAGCCTCGTATGGCAGGCGCTTTTATCCCAAGAGCCAACATGATGCTTTTTTGGAACTCATACGTGAAAGAATTGCCATTTCAGCAGCAGCTGGAGCGTTAGTTCAGTATAAAGAGAGTCAGCTTAGCGTTATTAACAGGGTCCAAGATAATTACGTTTATTTCTTGAATAACGTGCGGCAATTCTATATTCGTGGTGGCGCAGGGACCGGAAAGACCTGGATAGCCATGAAAATGGCAAAACAGGAAGCTCAAAATAGCGAGAAGCGGGTATTGTTTCTTTGCCAATCTCCTCACTTGGCTAATCTTGTTCGGGAGATGATTGGTGAAACCGTCACTGTGCTTGATACCTATTCGCTGTTTGCACAAATCATAGATGATTTGAGTAGCCTTCAGCCGCCTTTCTATACGGGGCTTTCTTATAGACTTAAACCAGACATTGCATTATATGACGCTATTTTTGTTGATGAAGCTCAGGACTTTACCTACGAATGGGCCATGCTTATTAGAAAGCTTCTTTCTGATCCGAGCGAGTCACGATTGGGAATCTTCTATGATGACGTTCAAGTCCTTCGGGAGGACAGCTTCGGTGACGGATTTGGAATAGCGGAAAAACCGTTCCTTCTTCGGGAGAATATCCGTAATACTGCGAATATCTATAACTGGACAGCTGAAAAGACCAGACTTGGCACGGATGTTATAGCAAATCCTGTTGAAGGACCGACGCCACAGACTGAAGTAATCAGTGATCAACGGCAAATGATACATTATTTAGAGGTGTTCTTCCGTCGCTATCTTGAGGATGAGCATCTCTCTAACGGATCCTTGGCCGTGGTTGTCGATGATGTCGAAAGATTTATGGGACTCTTCCCAGATGGAATTGCCAAGTGGAAATTCACAAGAAAACCAATTGAGCAAGAGGACGAGATTATTGTTTTCTCTGTGGCGGAAATAAAAGGGCTGGAAGCTGATATGGTTTTATATATTCATGGAGAAGATTCTTCGGAGAATGAGAACTATATCGCCTATACGAGAGCAAAGTACTATCTTATTGAATTAGTGAGGAAATACTGACATGGCACAAATGACTACTTTTATTCGCTGGGC
>CACXCB010000020.1 GCA_902766005.1 uncultured Erysipelotrichaceae bacterium
AAAACAGGCTGGCAGGGGCAGAAGGACTCGAACCCTCAACAAAGGTTTTGGAGACCCACGTGTTACCATTACACCATACCCCTAACGAATTTTATTATATTCCTAATCCAAACATATGTCAATCATTTTTGAGCATTTAAGCCCGACAAACTACAAACGGCTTTTATTGTAAAATGATTAGAACAACTATAGATTTTTGAACTACGATATGCTATAATTAATGAAGCCTAAACCATCTCTATCCGATAACGGCCTCCTTGGAAGCATGGTGCCCCACTGGAAGTCTATCTGCGAATTCTGAAACGGTGGCGGCAAAATTTTTGAGGAGGTATTTAATATGTACCAGGATGAGACCCTTGTATGCCGTGATTGCGGTAAGGAGTTTGTCTTCACAGCTTCGGAGCAGGCTTTCTTTGCAGAAAAAGGCTTTCAGAATAAGCCGCGCCGCTGCCCGGAGTGCCGTGCTGCTTTCAGAGCTCAGAAGGGTGAAGCTCGCGCGCCTCGTGAGATGTTCACCGTGATTTGTGCCGACTGCGGTCGCGAGACACAAGTCCCTTTCCAGCCGCGTGAGGATCGCCCCGTGTATTGCCGCGAGTGCTTTGAGAAGCATCGTGCATCTCGGTATTAAGCAAAGTAGAATAAGAGAACCCGCGTAGGAGTCTGCGCGGGTTCTGCTATTTGCGAATCGCCACCATCTGAACAGGATGTTGCCTCAAACCGAGACAAGAGGATAAAAAGTTGTTGGTTTTCATTATACTAGTCTTGAAGGCAGGTCATTTTTCTGACACTTTCTTCAGAAGGCGTTACATACAGCGTTTTCTGATGTGTATAGATGACATAACCGACCGGCGTTCCTCCTGGTTTTTTTACATAGCGTCGCAATGTAGCATCTACAGGCACGTTTGACGAATGTATTCCTTTAGAGTAATAAGCCGCCAATGAAGCTGCTTGTGCCAAGGTCTCATCAGAAGGAGCTGAACTGTGAATGATTACATGCGATCCTGGCATTTTTTGCGCATGAAGCCAGGTTTCATCTCCTTTGGCACCTAGCGTGAGCTGTTCATTTTGTAATGCATTTTTCCCGACTTCAATGATGGTTCCGTCTGAAGAACAATACTTCATCGGGCGTGAGGGAACTGACTTATTCCGTTTCTTTGCGTTCAAAGCTTTATGTCTAATGTAGCCGCCTGCTTCGAGGAGACTAAACAGATCATTGATATCCCGTTCATTCTTCACCTTTCGAAGATCATCATTGATTTGCTCCAAGAAGGCGATGTCCATCTCAATTCTTTGGCACTCATTTTCTGCAAGCTGCATTGCTATATGTGATTTGCGATAGAGCTTAAAATAACGTTGCGCATTCTGCGCGGGTGATAAAGATGGCGTCATAGGAATTCGGATTGGATCCAGATTCTCGTTATAATAGTCGGGAACATCTGCATAGCTTGCCCCTTTCTGCAGCAAATGTAAATTTGCCTGTAGCATTTCACCATATTTTTTATACAACTCCATCTGTTCACCGGAGTTCAAAGCTTCTTGATGAATCAACAGTTTTTTCCGACATCGTTCCAGATGATTTTTAACAGACTGCGCCATACTTGAAGTGCGTTGATTCAGGTGTTCCTGAACATCGCGGGCAGTAAAAAAGGCGTCCAGTGCATCGCTAGGGCTATCAAACTCTCGGGCAGATACGGTGTTTAAATGGAGTTGCGGGAAAGGGAAAACATCACTTTTGGCGTTTCCGGCAGATTCCGTTATAACTGCAGGCTTTAGTAAGTATAGATCGGATAAGAATAAAAGAATCCGCTCTGCAAGCGGCGCCTTTGTTGACTGCAGAGAAAGTCTATAGGCTGCCTCCAATGCTGAGACAGGTGAAAAACCATTAAAGAGATGAAAGATGGCTTCATCTAGAGACCCGGCCTCAGTTTGCAAACGATCTGAGATTTCTGCTTCAGTTGTATCTCGTGGATCCAGTTTGCCTCTTGAAGGGGGATAGACATAGGGCAATCCGGGGAGTACTTGCCGGACACTCGAGACGTTCTCGCCAACATGCTTTATGGCATCCAATATAATGTTGTTTTCATTAACCAGTATAAGATTGCTGTGTCTCCCCATGATCTCTAAAACAAGAGAGCGATTTACTGCGTCACCCAAATCATTGTAGACCGAGAATTCCAAATTGAGAATACGATCATTCTTTATCTGTTCTATTGCCGAAAGCCGACCGCCTATTAATTGCTTTCGTAGCAGCATGCAGAACATGGGTGGCTCCGAAGGAGAAGGCTTTGTGAGTTTTGTCAAATGTGCACGGGCAGATCGTGGAGATGCGCTTAGCAACAACCGATAGTTATCTCCCTGAGAACGTATGCCAAGGATGATTTCATCGGATTCAGGCTGAATTATACGATCCACTCTGCCTCCAAGTAGTTTTGCCTTTAATTCATCAGTAACGAAACCAAGCATGATGCCGTCCATTGGCATGGTTTTCTCATCTCCTAATCGATGTAGACATATCGTATAATCGCTGCGGAAGGCTATCCGTTATTCTGGCATCGTAATCATGATATACCTAAAAAATGAAAGTGGGGTGTATGAATGAAAGAAAAACTCATTGTTGCAAGCGGGAACGAAAACAAAATCAGAGAGATAAAGAATCTGCTGGGCCATCTGTATGACATATGTTCGATGAAAGAGGCCGGCCTTTCAGAGGACATTCAGGAAACCGGAAGCACCTTTGAAGAAAACGCTCTTATAAAGGCACAATATGTGATGGATCATACTGGATATGCAGCGATTGCTGATGACAGCGGTTTGGAAGTTGACGCTCTTGGGGGGGCACCAGGCGTTTATAGTGCACGGTATAGCGGACAACACGGTAATGATATGGCTAATAACAGATTATTATTGAAGAATCTGGAGAATGTTTCTTGTCCCCGCAAAGCTAGATATGTGGCCGCAATAGCCTTAACTAGACCTGGGAAAGCGCCAATTGTTCGCCGCGGAATCTGCGAGGGGGAGATTTTAACGTATTATAAGGGAACCGGAGGATTCGGATATGATCCGCTGTTTCTTTGTGAATTAGGAAAAACTTTTGCGGAACTAACCATGGATGAAAAAAACCGGATCAGCCATCGAAAACGAGGCATTGAAGCGGTGCTGAATGCATTGAAAGTCGGAGAATTAATATGATGCGTGTTGGAGTCTTTTCAGACAGTCATGGTGATATATATCATTTGGAAAAACTGCTCGATTCGATGGGGCATTTGGATATGGTATTATTCCTCGGAGATATTGCGCAGGATGCAGAATGGTTGAAGCATAAGCTCGGGCGGATTCCAAATAAACCTGTCCTTTGGGCAGTACGCGGCAATAATGATTTGTCATCTAAACTTCCGTATGACTGTACTGTTTGTGTAGGGCAAAAGCAGCTATTTATGACGCATGGGCATCTTTATCAAGTACGTACGGGCATAAGTTCTCTTGTAAGCAAGGCAAAAAAGGAAGGAGCGGGCATCGCGCTCTTCGGTCATACGCATGAAGCACTATGTACGTGGGAATCCGGAATACTAGTTATCAATCCGGGCGCAGCAGGACATCCATACGGTGCACACAGGGCAAGAGCGTGTATACTTGAGATTGAAAACGATTATCTTTCCGTTAAAGATGTTGTCGCCTAATCTCTCCTCTGGCAGTCAGAAAAGGAAAAACCCCCTCTTAAAAAAGAAGGGGTTTGATTCCATTGGTCTTACAGCGCACGCTCAACCTTACCGCTACGCAAGCAACGGGTGCAGACATTCAAATGGCGCACAGCACCGTCCAGTTTCACACGAACCCGCTGGGTATTCGGCAGGAAAACTCGATTAGTCTTGCGGTTAGAATGGCTGACATGGTGACCACTCATTGCGCCCTTACCGCAAATCTCACAAACCTTGCCCATCAGTAACACCTCCTTCTGGAGAACCATAATCAAACCTTCAGTATTTTAACACTTTCCGAGATCATTGACAAGCTTTTTTACTGCCTTTTTTGCCTTTTTTGTTTTAAAAACATGTTAAGTCTTCGTGTATACGTTCTTTCGTTAATTCTGTGATTGTAATTTGCACAAATACAATGATATTCAGCAACAAACCAGGACTTTTTTGAGGCGAATTTTAAAATATCCCTTGCAATTTTTTGATTTGTTGCTTATAATTCAGCAAGGATGACAATTTGGGTCTGTGGTTGAAAGTCGATGCCAGTCGCAGGCTAAACGATCCACGTAATCCGGGCAAAGAACCGGGGAGCATGGTGCGGCTTAGGAGTAAGACCGTCCAGTCCACATAACTTAGACTGAGAGGACTAGTAGTGGGGCACGATTGTGTAGGAGCGAACGTTCCGGACGGCGAGTGTGGGGGAAAAGACCAGGTCAGCTAAATTCGTCATACCAATCTCTATTTTTCGGAGGAGTATCCCATGTATCAGGACAAGACCTTGGTCTGCCGCGACTGTGGCCAGGAATTCGTGTTCACTGCTGGTGAGCAGGAGTTCTACGCCGAAAAAGGCTTTCAGAATGAGCCGACTCGTTGCAAGGCCTGCCGCATCGCCCGCAAGAACGCTCGCCAGGCCAATGGCGAGGGACAGCAGCGCGAGATGTACGAGACTGTGTGTGCACAGTGTGGTGCACCGACTCGTGTACCGTTCATTCCTAAGAACGATCGGCCTATTTACTGCAGCGAATGTTATGCCGCTCGGAATGCGGCCCGTTACTGATTTCTAAGCGACTAAAGAATCTCCCCTGTTTTAATGAACAGGGGAGATTCAGACCATCAACAAAGTCTCACATCTGACAAAGATGTGAGATTTTTTGAAAAAAGCCAAAAGAAACCAAAAGGAAAAGAGGCAGAGGCTGTCGAATATATAAACAAGAGAAATAAAAGGCGGTGAGAATATGCTGCGGGAAAAGGAAGCAGGAAGGCAAAATGAATACGAGGTTGTTCTTCTGGAAGAACTGGTGCCGCAGGATCATCTGCTT
>CACXCB010000021.1 GCA_902766005.1 uncultured Erysipelotrichaceae bacterium
AGTTTCATTCATCATCTCCCCCAGAAATTCCGAAGCTGCTGGTGAGCATTTTAAACGCATCAGATATCGGATTATTGATGAGTTTCTGAGCTAATTCCATAAAGTTTTGTGAATTGTAGTTTTCACTTTCAATATTACAGCCAAATTGGGTCAGAAGTGCTTTTGAAAGTGTTCTGTACCATAACGTATCTGCGTTTTCAGATCTTTCATCAATAGACTGCGCTCTCAATTCTTCAAGTACATATGTTAATGCCGGGATAACAGTTAATGAATTTAATATCGATTGTGCTTGAGGCATATTGCCAAGCTGCTTATAACTATAATAATCATCTAGCGGAAGCTTGATTAGTATTTTTCTGCCGGAGTAATCTACAAGCATTTGCTTGCAGGTTGCGTCAGCATTTCTGGTAATGCTGAATATGGAAGGTGTATTGGCTAAATCGTCAATATCTTTTGAAATATCTACGGTAACCATTTTCCCTACAGCTAAAACACATCCTGCTTCAATATCAAATGAGATTCCGCTGTAGTCATTATGAAAGTCGGCACTGCTATAGCCGGTAATATCTTGTATTGCAGCAACGAATGGGCAGATCTGAAGTTTACCGTTTACCTGCTTGCTTGATAATATGTAGGTTTCTGTAACCTTATTGGTTTGACTGACTGTGCGGAACCCTGTTTGTGCACATTCAAGATGGTACACATATTTTGCTTTTTCGTTCTGTATTAAGTCTAGAAGGCTTTGGCATGTTAATGCTGCCTGGAAACTAATCTTTAAATCATATCCGTCTCGGCTAATATCAATAGATACATCGAACTGTCCATCCTTATAATCATCAGAATATCCGGATAGCACGGGATAAGGATAAAGCTTATACTTTATTTCCATATGCCTTTACCTCCATAGAACAGTAATCATGATAGTCAATCGTAATGTCGATTTTTATGGGCTGCTTTTCTGTAAATGTGATATTAGTGATTTTATTGTTTGAAACAACTAAATTAGGAAAATCTGCGCAGGATGCCGATACTATGGATGCTGTGTAGTTTTGTGACTCGGCAGACATATACACTTCCAGAATACCATTAGAAGCAGATATTTTTGGAGTAAATACTATGGTATATCGCCCAGCTTTCTTATCTTTTACGAGGCATCGGACAGCTGATGGCTGAATAGACGATAGAGATTTCCTATGTTCTGTGGGATTATTACCACCGCCATCTCCAGGATTATTACCTCCGCCATTTCCCCCGCCTTTTCCGGGATTATTACCTCCGCTGCCATTCTCTCCAGGAACGTCTGAACTGGTAACATCTCCATTTTCATCGTTTTCCTGTGAATCTCCATCTTGATTATCCTGTGATTCACCAGGCTTTGGTTTAATTTCTGTTACTCGGATTTTGATATCTTTAATATTGTCTTGAAGACCTTCAGTTTTTTCTTGATTGGGAACATCCTCCTCTTGTACAGCGGCAAGATATTCTCCGACAGAAGGGTCGAGAGCTTCTTCACTGTCGTCATTTTTCATAGTATCGAGACTGGATTTTATAAATCTCGTCATATATCTTAATAGCTTTTGAGCTTTGCTCTTATTATTAGCCCGTTCGATTTCCCATTCAAGATGTTGGGGATTCTCTAAGCCTCTAAGGTATGAGTTGATTGCATCTCCCTCGATAAAAAGAAGTCCGGCAAAAGGAATAAGTCCATTTATATTTCCTTTGTCTTTTATTTTCATTCCAGTCTGGCGGACCATAGCGGCTCTTCTATGAAATTCAGGCATTATCATTAGACGAAGAGTTAATTTGCCGCGGGTTTCCGGATCATCAGTTATTTCATCAATGAAAGTTCGTCCTAGTTTTTCATCTGTAAGGGCCCGATAATATTCTTCAGCATGTTCTTTAAAGAATTGTTTATGTGATTCTATTAAATCGGGTAGAGTTTCCTGGCTGATCAGTGTGCCATCGACATCTACGACTAATGTATTGCTGTAAACAGCATATAAAAAGCCATCAAGAATAGAAGCTATCATGTCATGCTTCCAATCTGTGTCGCCATTGAACCCAAGAATGAAGATATCTGTGCCGAAATCTTTTTCGTCACGACTATAGTTGGGGGAGAGTGAGTACTGCTGATAGACAGGTGTATTTTTATCATTTCCATAAAACCCAATTCCCTGTGTTATCTCGCCTCTTTTATTCTTAAACGAAGTGAGACGTGATACACCTTGATATGCACATACCCCATCACTATCTGCTGTGCTGTAAAAAATGGTTCTGAAATAAGAACAGGCAAAAGGGGCAAATTTACCTATACCGAATGAACCACCGTTACTGCCGCTTTTGTCGGATGCACCTGTGGATTTTGTTAAATTACACCAGGGCGTGTTGTACTCCTCACGAGAGCCTAAGAGACCAGTAGTATTGTGATCACTGATTCGAAGACATGTAATTGTCGGCTTTTCTATTACATATTGTGCATTTCTGAAAAAAGCTTTTGCTTTATTAGATTTCTGCTTTGACCAGAATTCTAAAGAACGAGCAAATGCATCTTTAAGAGTTTGAAAATCTGGAATATCGGAAGGTGCTATTTCAAATATTTCAAAGTCAATTCTTGTGGGCTGATTGTTGGGAAGATGGGCATCTAAAGAATTCTGACATATTTCACGAGCAAGAGATTTAATAGGAGTTCCTTTAAACGTTTCAACTCCGGAATCAGCTATTCCAAATATCTGACCAAAGTTATTGGAGGGAAAATTCCATTTGTGAGAGAAATTGAAAAAACCCATAATGCAAATATCTCCATTTGTGTTTTGGATGATTATATATATGATTAATTTTAATGCTAAGCAGGCTTTGTGCGAATGATGTCAAATATATAATATTATAGCACAAATGGTTTGTGTGTTAAGGAATAATGCTATACTTAATATGTAGATAATATGAAAGATAAGAAAGAGATTACCTCTATTATGATTAAAAGGCAGTAAGGGTCATTTAGTGCTATATGAGGTATTATTTTAGTTGGAAGAAAGGATTCGGATGTTTTGATGAGATTTATCGAATCGCTTAAACTATCTTTACAGGCGTAGTTAAATAGGAAAATATTATTTGCTTATGTGACTAACTAGTCGTTCGGAGGAGATTTAAAAACATGGCATATGAAATTGGTGGCCGGGCAGATAAGTTTGGAAATCGTTTTGAGTACAATTGGGTTATCCATAAACTTCTTGATGTCGTAGAAGAGCGGATCTCATATGTACTCATTGAGGCTATTGGTGATGACGAGCAGGGTGTGGATCTTTGGATAGGAAATATAGATGGAACCCGTGAGGCACAACAATGCAAAGCACGTAGTGGAAGTGATGAATCCTGGACATATGGAGCCATAAATGATAAGGGAATCCTTTTATATTGGAAAAAACAGCTGTCAAGAAGTAAAGATATTTCCGTCTCTTTGGTCTCGCCTCTTTCATTCACTTTATTTGAAGATATACTCAGCAGGGCAAGAAATACTGACATCGATAATCCGAATTTGTTTTATGAAGTCCAGATAGCACAATCTGGCGTCAAAACAAGAAACTTGTTCAACAATATTTGTCAATCTATGGATATCAATTTAGGGACAGTGGGCGGAAATGAATTGGCATTGGATTTTTTTTCCCGAATGCATTATAGACAAACACCTGATCAAGAGCTTAAAGAAATGGCATTACGAAGGATTGATATGCTTTTTACTCAGGATGCTAAGTATGTTTATAATCAATTTCTTGGTTTTATTCATACTGAAGATATTTTGGGCAAAAAAATCGATTGTATGGAGTTACATCTGTTTTTTCAAAAGAATAATATTGCATATCGGAATTTACAGGGCGATCAAACCATATGGCCGCGAATGATGACGCTAAATAAAGAATATAGAAAAACATTCGCAAAACTGTCATGTGGAGTACTTAACCGTGAAGCTTCAGATAAATGTTTTAAGCGTATAATTGAGGGAAAATCAATTATTATACATGGTGATGCTGGAATGGGAAAAAGTGGATGCACTGAAAACATCATTGATTGGTGTATTGCTAATGAGATTCCATACATTGCAATTAAACTTGATAAGCATTTACCGGAGTTTAACTCTAGGAAGTGGGGTGAACTATTGGGGTTACCGGCGTCTATATCACATTGCATTAATTCAGTTTCTTTGGATCGAAGAGCAGTAATAATTCTGGATCAATTAGACGCCTTACGATGGACACAATCAAAATCTAGTGATGCAATCGCAGTATGTTCAGAAATAATTGATGAAGTATCGACAATTAATGAAAGAAGGGCAATTCCTATTTCTTTTGTAGTTGTATGTCGATCGTATGATATAGAACACGACATTTCAATTAAAAGCTTGTTTTCAACTGATGAAGCGTATGAAATAGAATGGGAAAAAATCTGTATAGATTTTTTAGAGGAAAAGACAGTTGCAAAAATAGTTGGTGATTCCTATAGAGATATGTCACCCAGAATGAGACAATTGTTGCGAATTATTAGCAATTTGTATATCTGGGATCATCTTAATTATAGAAACCTGACAAATATTGAGACGACGACTCAATTGGTTTCTGAGTGGTGGAATCAAATATTGATGAATGCACATAAGACAGGTATATCATCACAAGATCTTGAAAACATTAAGAAAGTAATGGTTGATTTCTGCGATCAGAAGGGTAGATTAATTGTACCAAAATCTTTACTCCGAGAAAAGGGACCCGCACTGACGTATTTAGAGTCTAATGGGATTCTTTGGTCTGATGATAGTCGAGTTGCATTTGTTCATCAGTCCATTTTAGATAGTTTTTTATCAGAAATGATGATAGAAAAGTATTATAATGGAGAATCTATTGTAGGGATATTGGGAGAAAAAGACAAACAAACACCTAATAAAAGATACCAGACGCAGTTATGTTTACAACAATTAGCTGGATATCAAACAGATGATTTAATTGATTTTGGCGAAAAGATTCTTTTGTCGGGTGCACGGTCAAACATAAAATATGCATTTCTTGAAGTGCTATCACAGTATTCACACCCTGATGCTACGATTAAAGAGTATGTTACTAGAAAGCTGGAATGCTCTCAATGGAAGATTCCGTTTGTTAATACAGTAATACGCGGAAATAGTGATTTTGTCAGGTATTTGCGGAAAAAGGACATCCTTGATAACTGGATACAAGATGAGAATATGCGTTCATATGCAATAGATTTAATCGCTTCATTTGCTCCAGAGTACAATGACTCGGATGTGGCATTTATTAGCAAATATGCACTTTTAGAAGATAGCAAATCAGGATGGGAAAATTGCTTCTATACAAGTATTTCTGATGGTTCTGAGAAGTATTTCAAATTAAAATTATCATATTTTACAAAGCATCCGGAATTATTGAATAGAATATATGATACTAAAGAAATGACTTCTTCTAAAGAGAGCAGATTACTTAGAATAATTGCGCTTAAGTTAGAATTGCAGACAAAGAGACACGACATAATTATTAACAATCGAAGTGGATTGTTAATAGAAAACGAGGAAGCGTTTAGAATTTTTGATTATAACAAATATTTCGAAATATTATTCCCGTTTTTCCCAAAGCCGTCTAATGCACTGAGTTACAGTGAATGGTCTTCTCAAAATCGACACTTTCAATCTATGGAGAGGATATGTGTAAACTTGATTAAAAGAGCAGCAAGATTAATGGCTCAGAACGATCCTATAAAACTTTTGGAATACTATAAACCATACATGGGGATTGGTAATAGATTCTACAATGAGCTGATACTAGATTCATTGAATTGCTTTCCAGATAGATATGCTGATTATGTTTTGACTTATCTATGTGATTCTCTTGAATGTAATTCTATTGAGGATACTAGTGGAAGTAATAGTAAGTTAACACAAGCGTATGCAATTGTTTCGCGGTTTAGTTCGTTATGTAGTGACGAAGTATTTAAGAAATTAGAAGATAGAATATTGAAATATCAACCGAGTAATATGGTATCTCGATATAAAGAAAGGATTGAATATAATAAAGCCACTTCGAAAGAGTTGGGACATGTATATTGGCCGTATTGGGGTTATTATCAGTTAGAAATGCTACCTAGTTTGACTAAAGAACGGATGAGTAAACAAGCACTGAATACTTTAAGTGTATTAAAGCGGAATATGAATATTAACCATTCCTGGTATCAGCTACAAAAAGACTCTCATACTGCCGGAATTGTTGTCTCTCCGTTGCATAATAAGACAATACCGGCCAGTGCTTGGAAATGCATTTTGCGTAATCGGAAAATAGGAAGCCAGCGCCATAGGCATTGGAAACAAGAGGGGAAATATTATGTTGAAAGTTCGATTGAAGAATTTGCAAACTCATTCCAGAACTATACCTCCAATAATCCAGGAGAAGCAATTAAGCTGATATTAGGAATGAAAGAATCAATAGATGAAGAATATGCAGATTCATTGTATGAAGGAATAGCATTTTCGAATCAGAAGAGTAAATATTCTGTGCAAGATATTGAAGAATTATTTAAAAGATACAGATATGACCTGAAGTCTTTTCGTGCAAGACATATGTGCAAAATAGTGGAAGTGGGAAGAGATGATAGATGGTCAGAATCAACGTATAATATGATACGGGATATTGCTATCAATCATCGTAATCCCGAATTAGACAACCCTGTAATATATTCAGGAGATAATAAAGAAGTAAATACGTGGGATTTGCTTGAAAATAATGCGCTAAATTGTGTGAGAGGGCAAGCCGCAAGGACTATAGCCGGATTATTGTGGGTACATGCGGATTTGTATGAATACTTTAGACAAACCATCGTTAAAATGTCAGAGGATGAGAATCCAATTATTCGATATGCATCATTATGGTGCTTTTCCCCTATTCTTAATATTGATCGAGGATGGGCTGTGAACCATATGATTAAGGTTTTGGCAAAAGATTATCGTTGTCTAGCTGCTAATAATATGAGGTGGGTAATATGCCGATATTTTAATAAATATCAAGATGAAATAAAAAACGCAATTTCAGACTGTATACAAGACAAAGAAGACAGACTTATCCGCGAAGCAGGATATTTGATTGCGGAATTATATATGATTAATAATTTATTTGATGATTATTTAATGAATCCAGCGACTATTATTGACGAACTAAAAAAATATATCATTGAAATGTTGATCTTGTACTTAGGTGTTGAGAAATATAAAGAAAAAGCAAAAAACACATTATGTGAATTTGCTTTAGTAGAGACAAATGTTGAAAATGATACTATTTGGACAAGGATTTTTTCTCAGGAAATAATAGATATTAATGAAGATAAAGATTTTGTTTTATGCATTTTAAAGTCAAAAATCAGCATATTCTTAATCGAGGAATTCTGTAAGTATATTGAACGACATCATTGTGCTAAAGAATTTAGTCGAGAATTACTTGATATTTGTAAAGATGCTATTTCACAGGGTACTGAATATAAAGCAACTTGGGGGTTGGAAAAAATAATAATAAGAACAGTTATCAGTTTGTACTATAACAATTTAGAGGGCTCAAATAAGGAACAAAAAGAGATCTTAAGTCAGTGCTTAGATATGTGGGATTTAATGTATGAAAAAGACTTTGGAACAGCAAGACAATTAACTAGGAAACTATTAGAGATTTAAACTAACATATTTATGCTATATAGGAGATGACAGAGCAGAATTGAAGGCGCATCTGGGAGTTACCTGGGCTGTTCAGTACCCGGAAAAAGTATTCAGGTTCATCAATGAACAGATAATAAGTGTCAGATGGGAGAACTCGGAAGTAATACATAAATGCTTCGAACAATTGACAGCTATTTAATGATTAAGGGGATCGTATTATTAATGCTGAATAAATAGTGTTACGAAGGAGACTTATAACAATGGACAATTCAAGCGTATTTGTAAAAAGTGACGTATATCC
>CACXCB010000022.1 GCA_902766005.1 uncultured Erysipelotrichaceae bacterium
CCACCAGGAAGTAGGGGTTATCCGCCTGTAAGGCATCGCTGAGCCAGGATCCGGTGCGTTTCCAAAGACCAGTGTAACCTTGAAAAGTCCGATAGGGGTGGTTCCGTCACCGTCGTGGCGGTCTGCGTTGAGTCCGTTCTTGCCGTAATGGCAAGGCACCTCAAAGCTCTTCTCCCAGCCGCAGCAGTTCTTAGTGTTCTGGCTGTCTGCTACTCTGTTCCACAGGCTCAGCCGGTGGTCCTGCACCAGAATCACCTGTTTTACTTTTTCAGGAAGGGTGTTCAGATCCTTCACGCACTTGTTGTCTGCGCCTAATAACATCGAGATAAAACAAATAATGGTAATTATGAGTTTCATGTTTCAAAGGTAGCAAAAAGAATCAACGATAGACCTGAATCATCTCGGCTAGTTGCAAGAAATAATCTGTTGACCATATATCAAGTTCGCGAGGGTTGTTCAGGAAAGGTAGCACATCTTCTTTTACCTGATTAATATCAGCTCCTGATAAACGATTCTTCAGTTTTTCTTTGAATTCTTCAGGATTAATATCTTGATTGTTAAACTGATAGATTCTCTCATGAAGGTGTTCCCAATCCAGTGGGATTTTGTTACGCACATACCACTCAAAATCATACCAATCGCGCCCTTTTATACGGTTTTTCCATGCCCTATATACCAAAGCGTGAATTTTTCCGGCAAACAGGCTGGGGAGTGTGACACAGCGGGTCATGAATGATTTGGGCTGCAACAGCAGTTTCTGTTCTGTAGTGAACTTGCCTGGAGGCACAGTGTCCACTTCTATTTTTACCTTAATTGATTTTTCTGTTTTGAAGTAAACATCGTATACATCAGTGGTATCCTTAAGAAAGGCCGACTCTACCTTGCCGAATTTCTTTTTATCCTTCTTCTTTATCTCGACCTGACGTCCGACAAGGGCAAATTGGTCGACAATAGCCTGAAAATAATCTTCAAACCGGAAAGATTCATCTTTTTTCAGTAGGGTAAAGTCCATGTCTTCACTGAATCTGTTGAGGCCATGAAATATCCTCAGGCAGGTTCCGCCATAGAAAGCGGCCTTGTCAAAGAAACCGCCATCCGATAGTCCTGACAATACAATTTGCTGACTCACTTCGTAGATAGCATTCCGTCTTGCTACATCTGTGCTCTGGTCATATGCAGAGAGCATCCCTTCATATAGTTCGTTCATATTTCAAGAAGCTTTACGATAGTTTCAATTGACCTGGATTTCTTACCGGCTTTTGCACATTGGAGGAAAATATTTTTATCAAAATTCCCAAAGGCGTCCATGTTGAGTCTCAAATCATCCTCAAGGAATGTTCGAGCCTGTGAAACATAGCGAAGGTTCACTCCAGCTGTGGAGATGACAAGATCACACAGTGCTTTTTCAGGACAGGCTATTAAAAATGAACCTTCTGGAGTCTGTTCTCGGCGAATTCCGATTGGGAAGTAATCTCTGGTTACATATGTGTAATCAAAGATACCCAGTTGATTATCAAACCTGCGCGAGTGCTTTAAGGTCATGCTCTGTATCCTTGCAACTCTCTCAGGAATCAGCCCATACGATCGCAGAGCTGTTTGAAGCGATACGTAAGAAGGGGAGTATATATGATTTGCGACCAGTTCAAGGTTTATTCTTTTTTCGCTCCAATTTGGGTTCACTACATACAATCCTCGCTTCAGGCGTATTATCTTTCCGCTATGCTCAAGTGCCGCAACTTTCTGGTTTACTCCAGATATTGTCGGGTAAAGAGATGCAATTGTCTCTTTTGTTACAGGCACGTTTCCCAATGTATCTAAAATATCCTTCATATTGCAAATATAGCAATATTTTGAATAATAAATGATGTTTTACTTGCTTTTCTGTACTGAATATATCTTAAATAAAGAACTTTATTTCCAATACTCCTGAAATATGCAGAATTTAGGAAACAAAACAAGCTTTTGCCGGAATGCCAGGCAATCAGTGCATGAAGTCTGAGCGGGTAACCAGGTCAAATAGGTTCCGGTATTCACCCGTTATGGTATGCTCTCCTGTCTTGTCTTTGTACTTGATTGTAAATCTGCCGTCAAGGAACGCTCTTCTCAGTTCGCTTTCAACTCCATCGGGAAGAGTGTGCTTTTCTATGAGGACTTTTACCTTGGTAATCACATGATTCCCGCCTAAAAGAGTCCACTTCTCCCCATCTGTGGAGCCATAATAGTAAAGCTTTCCCAAAACAACACCTGAAGGTGAGTTCATTTGTTCGACATTGAATGTGCCTTCTTTGGAAACAACATCATAGGAAAAGAATTGTCTTAGTGTCATAAACGACCCATTGTCAAACGAAACGCCTGTTTCTATCATGGTGGATTCTGGCTTGTCGGGATATTTTGGCACAACAATCATGTCTACAACCATAAATGCTTCTTTAAGGGGAGTGTAGGTAAGGGATCCGCTATGAAGTTCTCCTTGAAAGATGGTCTTTCCATCTTTTTTGATCTTTATGGAATATTGCGGAAGGTCTGTCTTTCCATTATCTTCCTTTCCATCATCTTTTGAGCAGCCGGACATGCAAAATGCCATTGCTGCAACGATCAGTATTGAATAAAGTCTGTTCATCCAGTTGGTATAATTTAGATTGTATATAAAACTACCCATGCTGCAAATTTAGGAAAATACTCCTTTCCGCACACAGTCTTGCCGCTTCTTAAAATGGCCTGGAGTGAACTTGATGTTCTTTTGCATGTTTCTGAATTTTGCGGTGCTTTGATTTTACTCATCGAAAAGAAAACGAATACAAATACAAATAGCAAACAGAAACATTATGAAGAAACAGATTTATGAGGCTCCACTCTCAGAAACTATTCAGTTAAACTTGTCTGCAGCATTGCTTGTAGGAGGTAGCGGTCACGGTGATGACTGGGGAGAAGGTGGTGAGGACTAACCAAAAACTCTTAGAAACTATGAGGCATAATAGAATTATTATCACTTTTCTCTGCATTTTCTGCCTGGTGCTGTCTTGCAGTAAGAATGATTCCGTGTCGGATATTCCGGATAATCCGGTAGAGCAGACCGACCAAAACAAGCCTGATGCTGTGAAGACAGTTTCTTTCAATGTACCTGCCTTTAAGGATACAGACGAGGTTTTTACCAAAACGCAAATAGGAGAGGATGGTACGTCATTTTCCTGGAGTGCCAATGATACCGTAGGTATTTATCCCAGCTCAGGTTCACAGGTCTACTTTACCATGGATGAAGGAGAAGGAGCTTCTTCGGCGCAGTTTGACGGTGGTGGATGGGAGTTCAAACAATCTGCTGTTTATTACAGTTATTATCCATTCATCGGCGATATTTATCTGAGGAGG
>CACXCB010000023.1 GCA_902766005.1 uncultured Erysipelotrichaceae bacterium
GCTATAATCACTCCTTTTTTTTTTTTTTTTCCAAGCTGTAACATCGAAAAAGCCTTATCCGGAACATCATCGACTTGCGCGCTAACACTAGGGATTTCGTAATCTGGAATAAATGATGATTTAATCATATTTGCATTTTGTTCTTCATCCAATTTATTCCACTCTGCTGCACAGCCTCGTCCCCTAGCATATACCGGTCTTCCTTTATAATAATACTCATCATCGAGTTCTTTTTTACGACATATATACTCAGGAACAAATATGGAACTATCATCCATAGCATGAACATTTATCTCAACTTGAAACATCACACGTTCATACTCTTTTTCTCCGGTAGTTTTATCATTATTATGAAGATAAACAGAAATCATCTTATATCCGTTATCTAATTGCATTTGGATAACGTATAAATATGTATCTTTTTTAGATTGAAGCGCTATCTTTTTTGCTCTGCCTATATCATTCAAATTCAATTGAACAGTCTCATATTGTTGTTCTCGAATATATACCAGCTTTTTATTTTTCTTTTTTGATTTTTCCTGCTTTTCTTCATCTTCCTCAGACTGATCTTCTACTTTGTCTGAATAATAGGATCCCCACAAAGTATCAACCGCTAAATCAGTAACACTCTGATTCACGTAAAAAGACACCCCAACAGAAGATGGTTTTTTGAAACCACCTTTTGAACTTTCATCAGGTTCATCATCCTCCAACAAAACAGATTCAGTCGCATTCCCATCCGCATCAAGTCTGCCCTCAGTAAATTCTATTTCATTATAGTTTTCATCCTCCGTAACAGTTGAATCAGCTGGATAAAGCATACCTGTTATGTAACTACTTGTTGGAAGCTCTGTTAATACTTCATCATCCTTCATTGGACCGATTAAATCAGTACGTACCGCGTCCAAGATTTTCTTTCTTACTTGAGCATATAAATAATCACTTCGTTCAGCCATTATTCCTCCACATTTTTAATATCCGCCGCTAACCCCGCAACATATTTCAATGAATTTCCGATTTTGATATCTTCCCCGGAAATAAGCCTATATTTCCATTCTTTTTTATCAGCATCTACTTCTGACGCACATTCGCACCATTTAACTCCCGCACGGGCCTTTTCTTGAACCTCTTCATTATTAACCTGATTAGCCGCCTTGACCTCAATCATATATTTACACTCTTTTGTTTCCACTAAAAAATCAGGATTGTATTGTTTACCAGCTTTATAAAAGAGTCCCAACTGGTTTAATGGTGGCTTTATAAAACGAATAACATCTTCATCTTCTTCCAATATAACAGCTAATCTACGCTCATCATCACTATCAAAAGAATTAACAGGATAATAAGATTTTTGATATCCCTCAAAAAGATAATTCTTAATATTCTTTTTGTCTGTTACTTCTTTCTTGTAATTTATTCTACTATCAGAATTCTTTAATTTAGTTTTTGCATAAGAGCCAAAAACGATCAAATCCTTCTGAATATTGTACACAAATTCTGTATGTTCTTCTTTTGATGCATATATCTGTTTTCTTAAGTCCTCAACAATGACTGTTGCATACCTTCTGATAATTTTTTTCTTAGTTTCATCATCACCATCAATTAGACTTAGATACTGATTCACTACATCGATAATAAAATCTGCATCATCATAACTGAACTCCGGTATTTCTTCTAGTAATGAACATGCCAGTGTATTTTCCGGATCATCCACTATCAGCGGATCAGCATCCAAAATTTGAAGTAATCTATTATTTACCGCATCATATCTTTCTATCTTTGATGCAGCCACTTCAAAATCCTTAACTCCTCTCTTAACAGTAAATGGCTTAAACTCTACTGTAGAACTGTAACTAATACTAATTTTCGGAACAGCAATAGCAACACGCTTTAAATCCTCAACCTTTTTTACAAATAATTCTCTGGCATAGAGTTCCAGTCTTTTAGCACTTTTCTTTTTCTCATTTTCAACAACTGCTGTTGTTTCATCCTCAATCACAATAGTAGAATCCACTATAGGCATCTTACTCTTTGATTCATCATTATTATCAGAAGAGTTATCTTCTTTAAAATAATCAAACAGATTCATTTGCCCATCTGCATCCGATGATTTCTTTTTAGGAACCACTTTCTTTACATAGGCTTTCTGATACTCCTCATACAACTTATCAATATCTTTTGATGTATCTATTTCCTGGAAGCTCTTTACATTTGAATTCTTCAAAACATCGTCAAATAGTGATATCTGTTGATCATCAACTATTGACTCAACCTTCACAGCTTCCGTTTCTGGAATATCCTCATCATCAAGATTTCTCTTTTTAAATATTGGGTTATCTTTAATATCGTCTATAATTTCTCTATAATGATCATGCGCAACTATATCTAATGTATCCAGCTCTTCTACACCGGTTATTTCACCAAATGGCAGACGCAAACCTCGCCCTATAGTTTGCAAAGCTAAAATATCACTTTTAGCAGCATTAAGCGGAATGATCGTAAATAAATTATTTACATCCCATCCCTCCTTTAGCTTATATACATGTAGTACTATTTCTACCGGATTAGTATTCTGCTCTATTGTTAACAGTTTCTGTATATTCTCTTCGGTTTCTTCACCTCTTGTACTCGAATCAATTTCAATTACTTTTCCTACATACCGTCCGCCAAAAAATGCATCTGAATCAATTTTCTCTTTTATTTTCTTTGCATGAGTAGTGTCTTTACACGCCACTAAGACAATAGGCTTAACCTGTTCTAACCCATTGTCTACACAGTACTTATAAACTAATGCTTTACGTCTTTCATGAAGCCTTATACCATCTTTTAGCTTCATTTCCTCTATATCTTCATCAGAATACCCTGCAGTATTTGTTCTTCCCATTACGACAGGTATCTTTAAAAACTTACCAGCCCCTTCTTCAAGTCCATATCTAAA
>CACXCB010000024.1 GCA_902766005.1 uncultured Erysipelotrichaceae bacterium
GAACTTAAACCCGAATATGCCATCGCCAAGCGCGCGTTCGATATCGTGGCTTCTCTCTGCGGGATTATCGTACTCGCCATCCCCATGCTGATTGTCGCCGCCGCCATCAAGGCTTATGACGGCGGACCGGCTATCTATAAACAGGTGAGACTGACCCGGGGTGGAAAGGAATTCAAGATCTATAAGTTCCGTTCGATGCGGGTGGACGCCGAGAAAGACGGTGTTGCCAGACTCAGCACCGGCGAAAACGACGATCGTATTACCCCGGTAGGCCGAGTGATCCGCAAGATCCGGGCGGACGAATTCGTCCAGCTGTTCAATATCCTGAAAGGGGACATGAGTTTTGTCGGCCCCAGACCGGAGCGGCCGGAAATTGCCGAACAGTACTACAAGTTCCTTCCGGATTTCAAGCTCCGGCTTCAGGTCAAAGCCGGCCTCACCGGCTATGCCCAGGTCTACGGCAAATATAACACCGATCCCTATGAAAAGCTGGAGTTCGATCTTCTGTATATCAACAAGATGAGTGTCATCACAGATCTGAAGCTGATCTTCGCCACCTTCAGTATCCTTTTCAAAGGCGAGAGCACAGAAGGCATAGAGCAGGGCCAGACGACAGCAGTGGGAGAGAAGTATAAAGTATCCAAGGGTATGGTCATTGATTATGATGATACTAAGAAAGCTTAGAGCAATATAGGGCTCTAAGCCCACAGATATGTTGGGGAGAATGGAAGAAGTCGTAGCGGGTATGCTGTTATTTAAGCAGCCTGTGTGATACTTCATCAAGAACCAGCAGGAAGAATCGTACAAAGAAAGCCGGGCAATCAAATATCCTCATTTTGAGGATGCCTGCATGAGGATTTCGACAACCCGCCTTTAGCTGGCGCAAGTAATCTGCCCTTACAGGGGTGATATCAAACCACTATTTGATGTGGTGAGCCTAACTCTGTATTTTTTGGGAGCATAACTTGGTATGAGAGAATTTTTTTCATATTCTGAAATGTCAAAAGATGACTTTAGAGCATTACAATTAGTCGAGTTAGATATGCTTGTATATTTTGACCTTTTTTGTAAAGAGCACGATTTGAGGTATTATATTGCAGGTGGAACATTGATTGGTGCGGTTAGAAACAAGGGCTTTATCCCATGGGATGAGGATATTGACCTACATATGCCTAGGCCAGACTATAACAGATTACCAGACTTATGGAATAACTATGCTGATACGGAACACTATACATTATGCGTTACAACACGAGAAAAAAACTTTAGACACAATGTATATGCTATATCAGATAACCATACTACTCTTGTTGAAGAAAGGACGATAAATGACGATATTCCGCAGGGAATAAGGATGGATATTTTACCGTTTGACGGCGTACCAGACAACAGATTTGCTGCTGGTTTGCAGTTTTTTTGGGCAATTATCTTTTCAATCTATAATGTTCAGCGGCTTCCCGAAAACCAGGGAGGCATATTAATGAGATGTGTTGTTGCCTTGATGCTCAAAATTGTACCAGACCAAGACAGGAGATATATGATCTGGAAATATGCCGAAAAACAAATATCGAAGTACTCGTTTGATAATAGTCCTTGGGTAAGAGAGTTAGCAGCACCATTGAAGAGTATGAGATTCAAGTATCCAAGAGATCATTTTGATAGCCCCGTTTTCCTTGAGTTTGAAGGCTTGAATGTGCCTGCTCAGCATTATTATCAGGATTATTTGAATAATGTGTACCCGAACTACATGGAATTACCACCAGAGAACAAACGGGTTCAAAAAACCAGAGCCATTTACATCAACCTTGATGAGGGATATCGAACTTTTAGAGGAAAATATTATTGTATTAATCTTGAAAAGACAGGAATCTTATATGAAAAACACTGACATTTGCATTTTACTGTCTTCCTATAATGGCGAAAAATACATTAGAGAACAGATTTCTTCAATACTCCTACAAGAAAGAGTTAATCTCCGTCTTATTATCAGGGATGACGGCTCTACAGATTCAACCCTCACAATAGTAAAGGAAATCAGTGAAAAAGATAAACGTGTTATTCTTTTGAATGATTCAAATAACATTGGAATCACCCAAAGCTTTCTAATCCTTGTCGATTATGCGATTAATAATTATCCCGACTGTAATGTGTTTTTCTTTGCGGATCAAGATGATGTATGGCTACCAGAGAAGTGTTTTGCGGCTACAGAAAAGATAAACAATGGGTATGACTTATACTTTTCTAATAAAATAGTAGTTGATGAGAATTTAAATGTCCTATTTGAAGAAAGAATTCCTTATTTGAATTTGCTGTGGGACTACTGCTTCCCATCAAATGCATCGGGATGCACAATGGCTCTAAGCCGATCGATATGTTCGGATTTAGTAAAATGCCGTTTTTTTAATAATACTTTTTTACATGACGCAATCGCATACAGATTGGCGATGTTCACATCCTGTAAAATATACTTTGACGAAAAAAGATATATCCTTTATCGGCAACATGACAATAATGTTGTAGGGGGAAAAAAAAGGTCAATGTATAGTATTCTAAAACGACTGTTTGGAAAACGAACTCACTATTTGTCGACATTGTCCGAATGCTTTTTGAACAGTTCTGTTTGTCCCTGTGATGAAAAGACAAAAATATTTATTTGGTGTATAGCATCATACAATAAAAACAAGAAAGCTAAGGAAATGTTTCTAAATATGATCAAAAAGGAAAAAAATCTACCATATTATAGAAAACTGTTCTTGACTACAAAAGTTTATCTCAACCTTTTTTAAACCATATTGCATTTTTATATACAATGAAGATAAGAATTGTTAGGCGTAATATAGGACAGACGCTGATGTATTTCTCTGTTATTATCTTAGTATTGCTGTCAGCGTTTCCTATAGCACAAATGCTACCAGGAGTAATCAGAAAATCAGCACAAATTCTATCTGTTTTACTATTCTGGATAGGCTCTTTCGCCACAAAGAGAAGAACGAAGAACAATATAGTAATTATTACATTGATTGTGTTTCTACAGTTATTCTATTTTGGTACATGGGCATGGCATTATATGACATTTAATCAGTATGCTTTTAATACCATTACGATATGCATTTTTATTTCGTATGGGACATACATTCTTGATTTAAATGATGACTACTATTATTACAAGAGCTTGTTTGACCTTACTGTGTTTGCTGTAATTGTAACAGCTATTACAACGATAATTGGCTTAATTCAATACCCTTTGTCTGTGAGAGAGCTTGGCAAGACAGCAGGATATTTAGAGCAGTCGGTCCGAAATAATTATCTTCTGCATAATATTTCCACTTGGCCACAATTATATGGCACTACTTTCATATCCCCATTTTTCTTGTTGCTATACAGAGATACCCACCAAAAGAAATTCTTATTATTTTGGATATGTTGCGAACTCATGATTGTAGCATCACAGCTTACTTATGCCTTACTCTTCTCTTTCATGATTCCTTTTGTAATCCTTCAGAAAAAAGTTTCCAATTTCCGTCAAATATTTTTAAAAGCATTTGTACTAACAATTGTCGCAGTGCTCATAATTAATGGAGACAGAGTTCTTCGTTGGTTAATAAATATGTTTAATAATGCCCAGTATTCTACATTAGCTAGCAAGCTTTATGATCTTTACGTCTTTTTATTTATGGGAAGAACGATTCGAGATGCAGGGCTAAGGTTTCAAGACTATGGTATGAGTTTTTCCACTTTTTTAGCACATCCGATAGGAGGCTTATTCCTTGAACAGAAAAATGGAGGCTCGTATTTGGGGTTTCATTCAGATGTTCTGGATATTATGGGATACTTTGGTATTATCGGCCTTATCTTTCTGATTTTGCTTAGTAGGTTATATTGCCGATATGTAAGTAAGTCTTGTAAATCCAATAAAAGAACGTATTATATTATTTTTGCTTTTTATGGACTTATCCTGTTCCTAAACGCTATGCTTTTTTCTCCTATGGTTGCTTTGGGTGTGTTTGTTCTACCGACGCTTGTGCACAAATATTCTACCAAAAAATTAATTTCTTCTTCGGAGTTGTTATGAACGTTCTGTTTATTTGTGGAGGTGATCATAAATATGGTTCGCCTAAAAGCGCAATCAATTTGATTGAGACTATTTCCAAATCAAATAGTGACATTAGATTCGTTGTTCTTACGCAGAATTGTGGGAAGATAAACGAATTCTGTAATATGCAAGGAATTCCTAATTATGTTACTGGTCACAGGTATGCTGTCTATAAGAAGGAAGCAAACCGTACTAAAGATATATTCAAACATTCAATCAGATCTCTTCAGTTTTATTTAAGACTTGCTGCTGCGCTATCCAGAATTAAAAGATGGGTTGACTTAAATGAAATTGACCTGATTCACACAAATATAGATAGAGATGTTTTAGGTTTGTATTTGGCTCATAAGTATTCAATTCCACATGTTGTACACCTACGAGAACTAATAAAAAGCCATTATGGATTGGAGTTTCTTCTCCCTAATCAAATAGAGTTTATGAATCGATTTACGAATCACTTTGTTGCGATATCTAATAGTGTTGCATGTGAGTGGGAAAGCCTCGGCCTGTCGAAAGAAAAAGTATCAATTGTTTATAATGGTATAATAGCAGAGAATTATGAATACAGTGACAGAAAAGATTGTTCCGATGATTTCCTTAATATTGTAATGGTAGGCGGATTATTCCCCGAAAAAGGACAGCTTGAATTGATACAGGCATTGTCCTTGATTGATTCACAAGATAGAAAAGGTTTGAAGGTAGATTTCTATGGAGATGGAAGACCTGAATATGAACAGTTATTAAAGAAGTACTCCGAGCTTTATAATCTGAAACATGTTGTTTCCTTCAAAGGATATAGGACAAATGTTGCACAGATCCTTTCAAAATATGATGTAGGCGTTTTGTGTTCCAAGGCGGAAGGATTTGGATTAACAACAGTAGAATATATGTATGCCGGTCTTTGCCCACTCGTTGCTGACACTGGTGCCAGTCCGGAAATTGTCATTGACGGAGAATGCGGATTATTATATTCCTATGGGAGTCCGGATGATCTTGCGAAGAAAATTATATTCTTGAAGAATAACCGTATCCTGTTAGGGAATCTTGCAAAGAATGCGCAAGAAAGGGCAGACAAATTGTTCTCGATGGATAGATGTGGACAGAACATAATATCATTATATGAAAAAGTATTGTGTGAGCAAGGAAAGAGAATTAGATATGAGTGATTTCAAAAATATCTATAACAAACTGATTTTTGGAGAAGGACAATTAGCGGTTATCGGCCTAGGATATGTTGGGATGCCATTGGCCGTTGAGTTTGCAAAGTATGTGCAAGTAATTGGTTTTAATCACAATGAATATCGAATTCAACAGTATAAAAAAGGAATTGATCCTACAAATGAGGTTGGAAATGAGGCACTTCAGACAACGACCGTTGACTTTACGTCGGATGAGAGAAGGCTCAAGGAAGCGTGCTTCTTGATTGTTGCAGTTCCCACGCCAATCAACTCAGACCATACCCCGGACCTATATTCTGTAGAAAATGCATCTAGAATTGTTGGAAGAAACCTAAGCCCTGGGTCAATTGTTGTGTATGAATCAACTGTATATCCAGGAGTGACAGAAGAAATTTGTGTTCCAATTCTTGAGAAAGAATCAGGATTGAAATGCGGTGTGGATTTCAAGATCGGATACAGTCCTGAACGTATCAATCCCGGGGACAGAGTTCATACGTTGAGTACGATTCGTAAGATTGTAAGTGGAATGGACGAGGAATCATGTGAGGTCATTAAGCAAGTATATGAAATCGTAATTAAGGCAGGAACTTTCCCGGTTTCAAGCATAAAAACGGCAGAGGCAATAAAAGTTGTCGAAAACAGCCAACGAGATATTAATATTGCTTTTATGAATGAACTTGCTATGGTATTCGACAAAATGAATATCGATACAAAAGAGGTCATTGACGGAATGAATACAAAGTGGAATGCACTTGGTTTTTATCCCGGCTTGGTTGGAGGACATTGTATTGGCGTTGATCCGTATTATTTTACCTATGAAGCCGAGAAACTCGGCTATCATAGTCAAATTATTCTTAACGGCAGAATTATAAACGATAGTATGGGGGCCTATATCGCTGATAAAGCAATCCAAAAAATGATAGAAGCTGGACAAGCGCCCAAAAAGAGCAATGTCATTATTCTTGGGTTGACATTCAAAGAAAACTGCCCAGATTGCCGGAACAGCAAAGTCGCGGATATAATAAAAAGATTGAAAGAATATGGGATTGCTCCTAAAGTTGTCGATCCATGGGCAGATCCGGAAACAGCGAAAAATGAATATGATATTAACCTGACAAGAATGACTGATATCCATGATATTGACTGCCTTATTGTTGCCGTGGCACATGACGAGTTTAGGAACATGAGCTTTGAGTCAATTTTGAACTTATTTGGGGCAAAACTACGGGAGAAAGTCCTTATTGATGTAAAAAGTGTTTTCAGCATTGATGCACTGAAAGCCTCTTCATTGCATTGGTGGAGACTGTGATAAGGGAGGGAGTTTTATGAATATCGCTTTGATTATCGCGGGAGGAGCTGGAAACAGAATGCACCAGGACATTCCAAAACAGTTTCTTACAGTGAATGAAAAACCTGTCATTATTTATACTCTTGAGGCATTTGAGCGCCATCCTAAAATAGACACAATTGCCGTCGTGTGTGTCGCTGGATGGGAGCAGATCCTGTTAGCTTATGCTCGTCAATTCAACATCTCAAAACTTAAATATGTCATAGAGGGTGGTGAAAACGGGCAGAGTTCAATTCGAAATGGCATTTTTGAACTAGAAAAACACTATGATGCTACGGACCTTGTACTAATCCATGATGCTATCAGACCAATGGTGAGTGAAAAAATTATAACTGAGAACATACGCATTGCAAAAGAAAAGGGAAATGCAATTACCGTAATTCCATGCGCCGAAGCGATACTCCAGACGCAGGATGGAAATGAGTCAACAGAAAGCTGCCCAAGAGACAAGTTGAAAAGAACGCAGACTCCGCAAACTTTCCGTATTGGGGACATCTGCAGATTACATAGAGAGGCACTTGTAGCAGGAATCACAAATTCAGTTGCATCTTGTACACTTATGATTGAAATGGGGAAAAAAGTGTATTTTTCTTTGGGTTCAGAGAAAAATATTAAGCTTACTACTGTTGACGACCTAGACATTTTTAAGGCTCTGCTGGGCGCAAAACGGTCTGAATGGTTAAAGGATTAAAAATGAGTATTTACGATAGCAGAACTTGGATTTCTGATCTGGATAATGTCATCAATATTCTTGATTGTTTAGATTCGCTTGCAGGGAAAAGTATTCTAATTACTGGAAGTACTGGATTGATCTGTTCATCCATAGTTGATTTGCTTATAAGATGGAACGAGAGGCATGATGACAAAATTGTTATTCATGCAGCGGGCAGAGAAGAAGAAAAAATAAAGGAAAGATTCTGCCCATATTATGACCAAGAATGGTTCCATTTCGCAAAATTCAATGCGCTTTCAGATAAGCCGGTATTTGATTTCCGGGTTGATTATATCATTCATGGAGCTGGGAATGCTTCTCCATATCAGATTTCTAAAGAACCTGTCGAAACGATGCTCTGCAATTTTGGCGGAGTTCAAGCTCTCCTTGAGTATTCAAAGAATCAGAAAGTGAACAGGCTGCTATATATTTCTAGCTCGGAAATATATGGACTGATGGAAGAGAACCGACCGTATAAAGAAAATGATTACGGTTTCCTGAATATTTTAGATCCGCGTAATTCCTATTCATCAGGGAAACGTGCCGCAGAAACACTATGTATTTCTTATTTTTATGAGTATAACATAAGTACAGTCATTGCTCGGCCGGGACATATCTATGGACCGACTGCAAAAAAAAGTGATAACAGAGTTTCCTCAAAATGGATGTTTGATGCTGCACAAGGAGAAAATATCGTAATGAAAAGCAATGGTAGCCAGATACGATCCTACTGCTACTGCTTGGACTGTGCAGCTGCAATTATGACGATCCTGCTCAAAGGAGATAGTGCAAAAGCTTATAATATATCGAATTCCAGTACGGTTATCACCATTAAAGAACTTGCCAATGTGATTTGTAAAGTTGCGAATGTAGAGCTTATAATGGATATCCCGGACAATAATGAAAAAAAAGCGTTTAATCCGATGAGTAATTCGTCCTTAAATAGTACAGAGCTTGAACGTCTTGGGTTTCGTGGAATTTTTGACATAGAACATGGCGTTAGGGCTACTATAAAGGTGCTCAAACAATTATTGCCCGATTGAGGGGCAATCATACCAGTTTTATCAGGAGATTTCATATGAATATCGGCATTGTCACAACATGGATGGAAAGGGGGGCAGCTTACGTAAGCAAAATATATATGGATCTGCTTGTTAATGCAGGGCATCAGGTCTTTATCTTCGCAAGAGGAGGAGAAGCCATCCCAGATAAATCAGAGGAAAAATGGAATGAATCATACGTGACCAGAAGTTCCAAGTATATGGATACGACTATCGAAATGAAACGGTTCTGTGCATGGGTCAAAAAAAATGAGATCACGACGGTATTCTTTAATGAACAGCAAGATATCAGAGTCCTTATTGAATTAAAGCATAAATACCCTGAAATTAAAACAGGGGCTTATGTCGACTATTATACAGAAACAACAATTCCTTTTTTTTCTTTGTATGATTTTATCATCTGCAATACGAAAAGACATTTGCAGACCTTTGCAAACCATCCACAGAAGTATTATTTGCCTTGGGGAACAAACCTGGAAATATTTAAACCGGGTTTGCAAAAGCATGATATAGTAACTTTCTTTCATTCCGTAGGAATGTCAAAGAGAAAAGGAACGGATATTCTTACAGATGCGTTTATTGAAGGGGAGTTGTATAAAAAGTCTCGACTGGTCATTCATACACAGGTTCCAATTGAAACTGTATGCAGATACAGTAAAAAAGAGCTGGAAAAGTATGGAGTTGATGTAATTGAGAAAACTGTGACTGCTCCAGGCCTTTATAATATGGGAGATGTTTACGTTTACCCATCAAAGCTTGACGGCCTTGGATTGACTATGTACGAGGCACTGGCCTCGGGACTTCCACTAATCGTACCAGACTTTCCACCTATGAATGAAATCGGAAATTCCGAGTGTGTTACAAAAATCTCTATTAAGGATTACTATTGTAGATCAGATGCGTATTACTATCCAATGGTTATTTGCGATAAGGATGAACTGATACGTGCAATGTCAAAATATATAGATAATCCGGAAGAATTACATATGCAACAACAAGCAGCAAGAATATTTGCAGTTGAACATTATGATATCAGCAGACGGAGCGTGGAGCTTTCAAAAATATTTTGTGATTCAATCATACTTCAATTGGATCCGCAAATAGAAAAGAAGATCAAAAAAAACTATACAGTAAATTGGGCACCGGTTAAAAGAATTATGAATCTTAGATTTGTAAACAATATCAGATCGACGATTTAATACATAATATCTGTATCCTTTTTTGCTGACAGGAGTCATGTCTGATAGATGAAAAGCAATTCAACACTTAATAATATGATCTGGAAATTTGGCGAAAGAATCACTGCGCAGATCGTCACTCTTGCAGTCTCTATTATTCTGGCGAGGCTTCTCTCCCCATCAGACTACGGATCCATTGCCATAGTTAATATCTTTATCTCATTGGCAAATGTGTTTGTTAGCGACGGCCTTGGAAGTGCACTCATACAAAAAAAAAATGTAGATGAACTTGATTATTCATCAGTTTTGTATTTCAATATTAGTTTTTCTGCTGTTTTATACTGTATTCTGTATGGTCTTGCTCCAACCGTATCTAGAATCTATGGAGAAGAGTATAGTGTGCTGACTCCTGTTTTGAGAGTCTTAGGTTTAAAACTGATACTTGCAGCGATAAACTCAGTGCAGCAGGCCTATGTATCCAGAAAAATGATTTTCAAAAAGTTTTTCTGGGCCACGTTGATTGGCACGGTCGCTTCAGGATTTGTTGGTATTATAATGGCTTATTCTGGCTACGGTATTTGGTCGCTGGTTGCGCAATACTTGACAAATTCTGCCGTCGATACTGTAGTTTTGGCAATCAGCCTCAGGTGGAAGCCAGTTTTTTCGTTTTCTTTTGAGAGGGTAAAGCAATTCTTTCGGTTTGGGATTGGAATATTAGCAACTAGTTTACTTACTACCTTCTATACGAAAATAAGAGGCTTGCTAATTGGAAAAATATATACAGCGGATGATTTGGCTTACTTTGAGAGAGCATCTAAATTTCCTGATCTTTTTGTAACAAATATTAATTCCTCAATGAGCGCAGTGATATTTCCAAGACTGTCACAAATCCAAGATGACAAATGGAAAATAAAAGAGTTGATGCGGCGTTTTATCCGATTAAGTTCATTCACTCTGATACCTTTACTGTTAGGTCTGGCAACGGTTGCGGAGCCGCTGATTTCTATTCTGCTGACAGAAAAATGGCTGCCCTGTGTGCCAATTATGCAGCTTTTATGTATAAACCATATATTCCGTCCTATGCATACTGCAAATATTCAGGCGCTGAAGGCAATAGGTAGAAGCGATGTTACATTCCGACTGGAAATAATAAAAAAAAGTGTTGAGATAGTATCGCTTCTCTTGGTTATGAGGATAAGTGTTTATGCAATTGTCCTTAATATGGTGGTTATGTCCACGATGTTTACCGCAGTTAATGCTTATCCTGTCAGTAAGTATATTGGCTATAGTTATAAAGAGCAACTCTTTGACGTAATTCCTTCTTTGCTGTTTGGAACCCTGATGTCCTTTAGTATGTATTTTGTTGGTTTTATTTCATGTAATAACTACGTAGAAATCTTTGCACAGGCTACTGCAGGAGCTTTTGTATATATATGCCTTCAATATGCTTTTAATAGAGAGGATTTGGAATATCTATTTCGTCTGTTACGCAAGAAGCATTCATGAGTTGTGAAATTGTAAGCGGAAATTATTTTCTGATTAAAAATATTTGAGTCCTTGTAATAAAATGATATTTTTCCATAAGGATAAAGACATGGATAATGTATTAACAACGGAAGATATAAAGAATATTTCAAAGAAAATCTTGTTCTCACTTGATAGAGTATGTAGAGAAAACGACATTTCTTATACGGTTTTTTATGGCACGTTGCTTGGAGCAGTTAGGCATTCTGGATTCATTCCATGGGACGATGATGTCGATGTCCTAATGACACGTGAGAACTACATGAGATTACGAAATGTCATTAAAAACAAAGATCCGTTTAATGGAATCTATACATTGGTGGATGTTCATGTAAATCCTCTGTTTTCAGCGCCGCTTGCAAAACTGATCGACAATCGGACAGTATTGACCCAATATAGACATGCTGAAAAGGCAAAGCTGGGGGTTTATATTGATATATTCGTTTTTGACAGAGTTCCAGAAAGTCGTATTAAACGAGATATCCTTTTTAAGAAGACCGATTTTTTGCAAAAGGCTTGGATAATCTGTGAGTATAAACCAAATAAGCAAACTGGTTTTTCTTTGAAATATCTTTTAAAAAAAGCATTGAATCTGGGAGCGGCACGTTGGGTTGCAGTCGCGATGGAAGAGAGTGCTATTAATAGCAGCATCAAGAATAAAGACAGCATGATTTATGGAAATTTGCTGTTTAATTCAACTGGAAGAAATAATGAAATCTATTCAGAACGACAATTGCTAGAGGTTAGAGATTCTAAATTTGAAGAGGGTACTGTCCTTGCTATTGCTGCTTATGATCTAACCCTTCGCAGATACTATCATGATTATATGCAGCTTCCTCCCGAATCTCAGAGACAGAGTCACCACAACTTTTACGCTTATTGGAAATAGACGCATATTATTTATGTTGCTCTTTATGTTGCTCTTTAGATTTATTAATAGGTGATTTGTATGCTAAATTTTACCATTGGTCCTGTGATGTGCAGCGAGGGTGTGTGTGCTGTTGGCGGAGAACAGGTACCTTATTTCAGAACGCCGGAGTTTTCAAATATGATGTTTGAGAACGAGAGGCTTATGCTGAAGTTTGCCAAAGCTCCGGACGGAGCTAAAACAGTATTTATGACAAATTCTTCCACAGGTTCTATGGAAGCAGTCATTATGAATTGTTTTACACAGGAAGATAAAGTACTCGTCATTGATGGCGGAAGCTTTGGACATCGCTTTGTTGAATTGTGTGAAATCCATGAGATCCCGCATGTAGCGCTTAAACTAATGTGTGGACAGAAACTCACTGAAAATGAGCTTTATAAATATGATTCACAGGGATTTACCGGTTTGCTCGTCAACATTGACGAAACATCGACGGGCGTACTATATGATTCAGAGATGATCGGTGACTTCTGCAAAAGGAATAACACCTTCTATGTCTGTGACTGTGTCTCATCGTTTTTAGCAGACCCATTCAATATGGAACACTGTGGCGCTGATGTGATGATCACTGGGTCCCAAAAGGTCTTAGCCTGTCCTCCGGGTATTTCTATAATAATACTAGCCCCACGTGCAGTTGAACGGGTTCAAAATGCAAAGATAAGATCCATGTACTTCAATCTTTCCAGTTGCCTACAGAATATGGAGAGGGGACAAACGCCTTTTACCCCGGCGGTTGGAATACTCCGGCAGATTAATGCGCGTCTTAAAGAGATTGAAGCGTCTGGCGGTGCAGATAAGGAGATCACACGAGTTGCGGCACAGGCTGAAGACTTCAGAAGAAAGATCAAAGATCTCCCTTTTGCATTTGTTTCAGAATCACCTGCGAATGGCGTAACGCCTGTTCGCCCAATGAATGCTGATGCATATGAGATCTTTCTGACACTCAAAGATGAGTATGGTATATGGATTTGCCCCAATAGTGGCGATATGGCACACAGCATATTCAGAGTCGGGCATATTGGTTACCTCAGCCATGAAGATAATACCACTTTGGTAGATGCATTGAAGGATATGATGAAACGTGGCTTGATATAGGAGTGATAAAATGGTCAAAGTCATCACTTATGGTACATATGATTTGCTTCATTACGGACATATACGTTTGCTTGAAAGAGCAAGAGAACTTGGAGATTATTTAATTGTAGGAGTAACTGCCGATGATTTTGACAGGATTCGTGGAAAGATAAATGTTCAGCAAAGCTTGGAAGATCGAGTTGCGGCAATTCAGGCAACAGGGATTCCTGATAAAATAATTATCGAGGAATATGAGGGACAGAAGATAGATGATATTCGGAAGTATGGTATTGATATCTTTGCTGTAGGGTCTGACTGGACCGGCTATTTTGATTATCTGAATGAATACTGTAAAGTCGTTTATTTACCACGTACAGAGGGAGTGTCAAGTTCTGCGATAAGAGCGGATCGTTCAGCACTGAAGCTTGGTATGGTAGGATATGCGCCGTATTTGAAAAAGTTTTATAATGAATCTGTATATGTTAATGCCATAGATATAGCTGGCTTGTGTGTTCCGTCACCAGACGTACTTCCAGAATTGGAAAAAGAAATAGAATATTACACAATAGATTATGAGAATCTTTTGAATAGAGTAGATGCAGTATATATTCATTCGCATCCGTCACTGCATTATTCTCAGATTAAGTCAGCGTTGCTTCATTGCAGACATGTATTATGCGAAAGTCCACTTGCATTGAGTAGGGCAGAATGCGAAGAACTATTCAACTTAGCAGAAAAAAAGAATTTGGTTTTAATGGAAGCAAACAGAACAGCATATATAACAGCCTATGCTCGAATGCTGTTGCTCATTAAAGGCGGAAAAATTGGCAGAGTGGTATCTGTTGACGCTACCTGCACTAGCCTGACATCTCTGAGTAACTGCACGAAAATGTGGGGCGCTCTCGAAGCATGGGGGCCAACCACGATGCTTCCTGTTTTTCAGATATTAGGAACAAATTATCTTGAAACAAAGTGTTTTACGCTGAAGGATAATAGTACAGGGGATGACTATTTTACAAAAATAGACTTCTTTTATCCAAATGCAGCAGCAACGATAAAGGTAGGGACAGGGGTTAAATCAGAGGGTGAATTAGTTGTTTCGGGCACGGAAGGTTATATATACGTCCCTGCGCCATGGTGGAAAACCGATTACTTCGAAATTCGATATGAGAACCCTGCGAACAACAAGAGATATTTTTATCAACTGGAAGGGGAGGGGATTCGCTATGAGCTTGTTGCTTTTGCAAATGCAACAAGAGATGGGAATCCTGATTATTATATAAGTAGAGAAATATCAATGAAGTTCGCAGAAATCATGGAGAGAAATCCGGACATTTAACTAAACCCTGATTATAATATATAAAATCAATGTGCGAACCAATCGCAAACATGAGACAGTGTCATAAAAAGAATAATCATTTTTGAAATAGAGAGAAGATCTGCTCAATGGAGATAATAACACGTTATTATACAATGTCAGATTATGAAGGGTTGTTTGAACTGTTAAATAGTATCTACAATTCAAACATAGATAAACAAATGCTAGAAGAAAACTACATCACTGACAAACGATCAATTATTTTAGCGGTAGATGAGAAAAACCATGTTTTAGGTTGCGTCTTTACAGAGATTCAAGATGATTATGTCAGGCCAAGCCGTATTTTATTTATAACATATGTTGCTGTAAAAGAGAGCTATAGACGTGCTGGAATTGGTAGAATGCTTATAAGAAAAATAGAAGAAATCTGTAGAAGTGAAAATTGCTCTGCTATTGAATTAACAAGCGCTGACTTTCGGAGAAATGCTCATGTGTTTTATGAATGTATGGGGTTTACAAAGAAAAAAACTACTGTTTTTATCAAAGAAATGGAAATGAAGTAATTCGAACTTTGGAATCTTTTTAAAATAAGTACTCTGCATATGAGTTCCACTAAAAGTTCCCTTGCGATCTCAATCTTAAAAAATCCAAAAAGTACGCATGTTTTAGCCCTTGCAATGACGGAAAAGATGTGGTAAATTTAGGGTAACTGTTACACTAAATACAGGAGAAGTTATGTACCTCAATCCTTCTTCTTGGGTTTTGCCATTATAGTATTCAAAAATAATTGACAAAAAGGGGGCAACAAAAAATGAAAAAATATCATTTGTTCTCCCGTATTATTGCGGCACTTGTTCTAATTACGATTTTAACTTTTGCAAATACTTCCACGGCTGTATCCAAGGCATATACTGATTTTTATAATGACCATCGAATTCAGAGATTTGATGCTACGGTTCCCTTTTCCTTGATTCGAATTGAAGATGAGGCATTTTCTGGGACCAAATTAAGGAATATCTTACTAAATACGCAGGTTGAGTACATCGGAAACGCGGCATTTGGAAATAATGATAATCTGCAAGATGTGTTTATTTACGAGCGCACTTCATATATAGGTTTTGAGGCATTTAGTAAGAAAACCATTATCCACGGTATAGAGGGAAGCTATGCTCAACAATGGTCAGAAAAAAATGGATACTCTTTCATAATTGACAATACTAGGAAGTATAGCATATCAGGATCATTGATATCCGTTTTATATCTATATTCACAGTTTTGCTTTTTTGGATTTGATGTTGATACTTGCGAGTATAGACGAAAACGCGTCAGAGCATATGTTAAAAATATGCGCCCAAAGGAAAGAGTGGAACTATATCCTATCGATTATAGATTCCCGTAATGATAAGATTAAGAACTAACTCCACTGGAGTGAGAAGAACTTTTATAGTAAAATAAGGAGATACTTTTGAGATGAATACGAAGAGAATAATATGTTTGATTCTTTCGATACTCATGCTTTCTTCTCTTGCGCTTCCTGTCGGTTCTGTCGCCGAGGGTGAATATATTGAAAAGAATGAAGAAGCGGAAGTGAGCCTAGACGAATTCTTTGAAGTAGATGAAGAAAACGAAATATTTGAAGAATCTATTGAGAGTTCAGCAGTAGATGAAGTGTTTGTTGAGGACTTAACCTCTGAAAACGGCGGTAAAGAGGAAACAGCAGATGGCTTAAATCTTGAAGATGAGGCTGTTCTTGCTGCAGATATTTACCAGATTACGCAGGATCTCAGTGACCTGACCGTGGATGTTGGCGAGGATGTCAGTCTGCAGGTAGTAGCCCCGGGAACGACGAGC
>CACXCB010000025.1 GCA_902766005.1 uncultured Erysipelotrichaceae bacterium
TCATGACTCCGGTCAGCGCCATTTCTTTTACCGTTAATTTCATCTTTCACCTCCGTAAACCATTTTCTTATTTTTGGTTTACAACAGGAAAGATGATATATCGTTTCTTTCAAAAAGTAAAGAGCTTTCCGTAGAAAGCTCCCTATCGCAAGAATTGAAACTGTTCTTTATCCTTCATATTTAACAGAAATGTTTCAAGAAGCTTTTCACATGCTTCAAAATCATGCATGTCAATCATTTCGATGCTGGAATGGGCATAGCGGGACGGAATGGAAATCACACCTGTAGGCACACCGTCATACCCCATATGCAATGCACCTGCATCCGTACCAATACCGGTGAAGATCTCCATCTGATACGGAATGTTGTTTTCTTCTGCAATTTTCTGCAGAAATGTCCATACCGCTTTTGATGCCAACAGGCTTGCATCCATGATTTTGATGCCTGCCCCTTTTCCAAGCGATAATGTCTGATCCATCATGGCTTCCGGTGTATCACTGACAGCAGTTGTATCCACAGCCAAGGCCACATCAGGCTTAATTGCATTTGCGGCTGCATGGGCACCACGCAATCCAACTTCCTCCTGAGTGGAGAAAATACCGATCAATGTGCCGTGCACTTTGGTAAAATCTACATTCTCAATAGCCTTGACCAGTATTGCACAACCGCAGCGATCATCAAACGCATGCCCATAGGCACGGTGTGAGCCTGCCATCGTAAATGGTGTATCCCAGGTAATCTGGTTTCCAACCTGAATGCCCATTTCCTTCACTTCTTCAGAATCTGCAGCACCTACATCTATATACAGTTCCCTGTAATTTCTGATTCTTGAGGTATCATCGAATTTCTGCATATGAGCACTGATGGTGCCAATCACACCCGGACACGGTCCCTTGTTTCCATCAACGATCACCTTCTGTGACAAAAGAATCCGATCATCATGACCACCCAGCTTTTCAAAGCGGATAAGTCCGTTATTTTCAATCTTTTTGACAATAAAACCAACTTCATCCGTATGTGCAGACACTGCCAAGACAGGTCCGGGAAGTGCACCTTTTTTCACCACAACAAGATCTCCCAAGCCATTCACATGACATTCATCCACCTGTTCTTTCAAACGTTTGTAAAGATAGCTGATCACTTTTTGTTCCTGGCCGCAAGCACCCGGAATGGAAATGAGTTCTTTGATAATATCCTTCATGTTTTCCTTCTTTCTATTGTTTTTCAAAGGCAAGCCTTGGATAATCGTCCTCTTCGACATAGATGGTTCCGCAATGGGTAAAGCCGAGTTTTTTCAGAAGATTCTGCATAACGACATTATCTCCATGCGTGTCAATACGCAGATGTCCGCACTGTTCATAAGCCCAGTTGATACAGAATGTACCTGTTCCCTTTTCTTTTCCGGAAGATGCAATACGATGGACAACACCATAGGTATCATCCCCGATCCAATGTCCTTCCGTGATATCTCTGTAAGTCGGTTCAATATCTTTCCCATAGAGGAAAAAGAATGTCCCGATTACTTCATCTGCATCATCCACACAGACATAGCTGTTTCCGTTTTGAATATCTTCTTCAATCTTGTACTGTGGCGGCCAGTTTGTCGGTCCCCATTGGTTTGGATTGCCATGTTCTTTCATAAACGTTCTGGCATGTTCATAGATATGCATCACCTGCTCAAGATCTGTGATTTGTGTTTTCCTGATTCTCATAAATCCCTTCCCCTTGCATCAAGTATATCGCAGAGAATCATTTCATGCCTCAGATTTGCATTCCCGCAAAAATCAATATGATCGCATAGAATGAAAATCCAATACCCATTCCACCGCCGATTCTCAAGCCGGTTTTACGAAGCACAAGCACAATCAATGCTGCTCCTACGGGGTTCAGCAATACGCAAAAGAAAGGCACAGGCAAAGCCTTTGTAACAATGGCAGCAGCCATAATGATTGTCATCAAAAGAAACAAGCTTATGGCAGAAATAAGGGAAGGTATTCTTGGACATGCATCAATGGCATCCATTGCCTTCTGTGCAGTTTTCATAGATATTTTCTGATAAACAAGCGGTTTTATGCATGCGCATGCATGAAACAGCAGACCGGTATAGGCACCGATAAATGTATTGATTTTTAAGAGCGTGCCCAGCATCATGTTATTCTGTGCAATGATCTCTGCTATCATCTACATGGTCAGATATGTTCCGGGTTGTCCAAGACAGGACATCCAAAAGGATTTTATAAACGGTTTTTCATCCGTTTCCTTCCACCACGAAGAAATCCTTCCTACAGCCCTTGCATCCATCGGCTCCCCTTCTTTTCCCGACCAGGCAAGAGGAACATCCGCCCGGGCACACAGAATGCCGCTGATGATTCCTATGATTCCGATTAATACATAAATATTCATATGAATTAGTCCTTTCCAATCAAAACGGTAACAGAGCGCATGCAAAAAACAAGCCTGTTTTCTGATGACGTTTTCCTTATCATCCTTTATAATGGAGGTACAAAGAAAAAAGGAGAAAATAATTTATGAGCTTTCCAAAGAATTTTTTATGGGGCGGTGCTACAGCTGCCAACCAGTATGAAGGCGGTTATTTAGAAGGCGGAAGAGGTCTTGCAACTTCCGATGCGATTAAAGGCGGAGATAAAGATCATCCGCGTAAATACACCGTCAAAACAAAAGAAGGAGAAATTCTTGAGCTTTCCCGTGAAGAATCCCTTCCTGAAGGTGCTGTAGGATACATTATCCCGGATATTTATTATCCTTCTCATCAGGCTGTTGATTTCTATCATCATTACAAAGAGGACATCGCATTGTTTGCAGAAATGGGGATGAACTCCTTCCGTTTCTCCATGTCATGGTCCCGTGTCATTCCCGATGGTGTAGAAAAAGTGAATGAAGAAGGACTTGCTTTCTATGATGCAGTTGTTGATGAATGCTTGAAATACGGCATTGAACCGATTGTTACAATTGCACATTTTGATGTTCCAATGTACCTGGCAGATAATCTGGATGGATGGCATTCCAGAAAACTCGTTGATTACTTTGTGCATTTTGCCGAGGTATTGTTTGAACACTTCAAGGGACGTGTCCATTACTGGATGACATTCAATGAGATTAATATCCTGAGATCCTGGATGCAGTTAGGTATCCATTCCGTTGAACCGCAGGTACGTTATCAGGCAGACCACCACATCTTTGTCGCATCCGCAAAAGCGGTTGTCCGTGGTCATGAAATTGATCCGGAAAACAAGATCGGCATGATGGTTGCTTATGCACCGACATATCCTCTGACATGCAAACCGGATGATGTCATGATGTCCATCGAAGAGATGAGAAAGAAGGAATTCTATATCGATGTACAGGTAAAAGGATATTATCCGTCCTACCAGCTGAAATGGTTTGAAAGAAACAATGTAAATATCGAAATGGAAGAAGGCGATCTGGATATCATTGCCAAGGGAACTGTTGACTACATCGGCTTCTCCTACTACATGTCCAATACTGCTTCTGCTGACCCGAATGCAGAAAAGATCGGCGGCAACCAGGTATTCTCCGGAAAGAATCCGTATCTCGAAGCTTCCAGATGGGGCTGGCAGATTGACCCGATGGGATTAAGAATTTCCCTGTGCCAGATGTATGAAAGATATCATATCCCGCTGATGATCGTTGAAAACGGCTTAGGTGCACTGGATGTTGTGGAAGAAGACGGAAGTGTTCATGACCAGTACCGTATCAACTACATGCGTGATCATATCAAGGCAATGAAGGACGCTATTGAACTCGATGGTGTTGAACTCTGGGGCTACCAGCCATGGGGACATATCGATCTTGTCTCTGCCGGTACAGGCGAAATGAGAAAACGTTACGGATTCATCTTCGTAGACAGATATGATGACGGAACCGGAGACTTCTCCAGAAGAAGAAAAGATTCCTTCTACTACATGCAGAAGGTCTACAAGTCCAACGGGGAAGACATCGACTAAAGCAAAACAGGTCAGATGACCTGTTTTCTTTTATGCTTCCGGATCAAATCCCCTTGCCATGACATAGCCATCCTCCATGGATGCTGCCACACGGCCCGGTGTTCTTCTTGCTTCTCCGAGAGGAATAACTCTGTTGAATTCTTTTTCAAATGCCTTTACAAGATCTTTCTTTGGCTTGAGTCCCAGGGAGAGAATGATATGATCTGCTTCCAGAACCACTTCACTGTTGTCTTCACATTTCGTGAGCATTACTTTGTTTCCCTCAATATCTTTTAACATGTGTCCCGGCAACAGTTCCAGCGGTTTGCCTGCCATTTCCTTCATCACGTCAATGAAGACTGACGGATACATTCCCTGTCCGATCTGCGGCACCATGTCGGCAATGGTTATTTTCTCAGCTTTCCCTTCCCTGAACAGCATTTCCGCTGTTTCCAGTCCGGTTAATCCTGCGCCGATGATCACCACATTTCCCTGAACGTCTTTTTCCTTACGGATCACTTCCTCTGCAAGGGAAACATTCTCTTTTTCAAGATATGCAGGATTCGGAATGAAGGGCTGTCCGCCGACGGCGACAAACACAGCTTCCGGATTATATTGTCTGACGATTTCCGATGTTGCTTCGCAATGTAAAACAACTTTGACATTTGTTTTTTCCAGGCGTGCTTGCAAGGTATTTCGGATCCAGATCAGTTTTTCCTTGTATGGTGCTGTTGCCCCTGCAAGAAGAAGATCTCCACCCAGTTCTCCGTCTTTTTCAAACAATGTGACATCAAATCCCCTTTGACCGAGGATATTGGCAGCCATCATGCCTGCAGGGCCTCCTCCGACCACGGCAACTTTTCTTCCGTTTCCGTTTTTCATTAGTTCCTCATGGAAGACAGCTTCTTTTCCTGCTCTCGGGTTGACAGAGCATCTGACATAGCCGACATTCATTAATGATTCAAAACAGTAAATACAGCCGATGCATTTATAAATTTCATTGCTTCTGCCTGTCTGTGCTTTTCTGACCCATTCCGGATCGGCAATGCTTCCTCTGCCGAGACCGATAAAGTCACAGATTCCGTCCTCTAATAACGTCTCTGCAAATTCCGGTGTTTTGATGGTGTTTACCCCGATGACAGGAATGCTGACAGCTTCCTTCACTTTTCTTGTATTCTCCTTGCGCCATCCTTGTGCATAGGAGTACGGTTCTTCGTTTTCACCGTATTTGGTGAAGTAGTTTCCGCACGATACATCCAGCGCATCTGCGCCGGCTTTTTCCAATACTTTGGCAATTTCGACGCCATCTTCAATCTTCAGTGAAAGCGGATGATCCGGATCAAATTCAAGAGCACTGAATCTTACCGCAACCGGGAAGTCCTTGCCGCATACGGCTTTGATTTCCTGAATCAGTTCTGTAATAATACGGCATCTGTTTTCTACAGAACCTCCATACTGATCGGTTCGCTGGTTGGATGCAGGGCTCAAGAATTCACATAACAGATATCCGTGTGCGCCATGCAGCTCAACACCGTCAAAGTCAGCTGCTTTACATGCAACTGCCGACTGTACAAACTGCTGCTTGAGTTCATTGATATCTTCAATTGTCATTTCTTCCGGCATGATGCCTGTTACATTGGGAATCGGTGAGGGTGCAACAATGCGTTTGTTCAGTACCGGCATGTTTGTCGATCCGCCATGATGCAGCTGGGCAAAAACCTTTGTGCCGTACTGGTGTACTCTTGCGGTCATCTGTGCAAGTGAAGGAATATTATTGGAATCCAGTGCATACATCTGTCTTGGAAAAGCCACGCCATGTTCATTATTCAGGCGGAAGATTTCGGTGACAATTAATCCGACACCTCCCTTCGCACGGGCTTCATAATAGCGGACAAGCTGTTCGGTCGGTTTGCCATCCTGTCCGGCATAGCCTGTAGTCATTGCGGTCATTACGACTCTGTTTTTGATCTGACAGGAGCCGATATACCCCTTCTCAAATAGTTTTTCCATTATGATTTCCTCCGATATTGTTTCTTTCATTATAGTATGAGATAATTATTAAAAATTATACATTGTATAAACAACGTATACTAATAAACAAATATAATCAGGAGTTTATATGAGACCGAAAGAATATCTTCTTGAAGCAATTCACACCCTTTCCTCAAAACATCCTTTTGACGACATCACCGTTGAAATGATCCTGCAGGAAGCTGATGTCTCCCGTGGTACATTCTACAAATACTACAGGGATAAATACGATCTTGCCAATTCGTATTATTCCGACTATGTGAACACAAATATCATGACAAAATATGACGGCCGCAACTGGGAAGAATGTTTGAAGGAGCTCCTACAGTTTGTGAAACAGAACAAGGACTATTTCAAAATCATGATCAGTAACGGAAAAACAGATTTTTTAAGCTTTATATCTTCATTCGGCATGAAAGAATACCAGAAGGTATATATGCAGAACATGCGTATCAGCCAGCTGACACAGGAACAGATTTATGAGCTGGAATTTTATAATGCAGGATGTGTAAGAATCTTTTCCATGTGGATTGAAAACGGTTGTGTCATGCCCATCGAAAACCTGGTGAAATTATCTTTCTCCCTGATGCCGGATAAATATACATTCATACAGGCTGACCATCTGTCTGTGTGAAACAAACGTTTCCTTTTTTCACAGCTGTTTATTTCAAAACGATCAGTCATCTTTTTCAACTGTTGCCAGCCAAAAAAGATCAGTCCAGTTAAACTGATCTTTTAAAATTTGCTTTTGTTCGGCAAGCTTCTTCACATTACAGATGTATTATTTCTGCAGAGGCAGTGAGGATATTTTCCCACTTCCATGGATCCGGTCCATGACCTTCCGAATCAGCACTTCATCATGATATGGATGATTGTATATCTGATGCAGGATATATACGAAGGCAGCATAGGCTTTCTGTTCTTCTGATAATTCATGCTCATTCATATGCATACACAACAATATCGTCTATGACTCTCTGTCCGTCATACATGACACTGCGGACAGCACCTTTGAGCAAGCCATTATCATTGTAGTAGAAGTCTATCCAAAGATCAGAGGCATCTGCCGGACGATATGGCGGCTGTGCCGCTAACGGAAGAGCTTCCCAAGGCAGTCCGTTTCCCTGACCGATGACTTTGATGACCCTGCCTTCATCATCGTACATCAGGTCAAAGGTCATGGATGCCTGTGACAATGGCGGTGTATGTGCCTGTACAGGTTTATGCTGCTCATTGTAGGTAAACGTCCAGCCCTGTGTCTGTCGTGGATCCTGTTTCCATGCCACAGTTGTATAGATCGTATCAAACGGCAGGGAATAATCCAGATACATCATTCCTGCATCCCCTTCGCAAGAATAAACATTTTCATCGGGACTATATGTAAAGGTATAGCTGTCATATCCGTAAACACCGCTTTCCACTTTCACGGTTTTGCCGTCGTTGGAGGGCTTGATATTCTCAATGACGCTTGTACCGGTCAGAATATCCATACTCTCATAACGTGTAATATGTCCGGTACCTTCATCCACACTGACTTTCTGAAAGTAATCCCCATAACCGGAGGCATCTGCTTCCCGGCGGTTCATCTCTTCATCCGGTCCTTTGGGAAGATTTGCCGATCCGTCAAGATAAGCGTTGACATCCGTGTCAAAGATTGCATCATCGAAACTGTCATACAGGATCGGGAAACTGCCCTCATCATAATAGAGTTCTGTCGGCCGGAATTCATATCGTGTTGTATTATTTCCTTCTTTCCATAAGTGGAGCTGAGGGGGTCTGGAACAGTATTCATCTATATGATTTATACTGTTTTATGCCCTCTTTAACGTATGAAAACGGTCATTTATGAGCAAACTGCACCATATACGAGTTAAATTTTTCGCAGTCGGTCCTGTACAAATACTATGCTGTAAAAAACCCCGCTTTTATACTGCATGTTGAAAAGGCCTTATTTCTGAAACAAATCGTCCAACAGTACCTGGCTCTGTATTAAACCGCTGTATTTTCCCTGTTTTACCCCATATGTCGTTATCATTGTTATCTGCAATGATTTTTTTGTCCCGGTCATCCTGCGGAATGTATCCAATTTATTTCTCAAAACATGATCATATTCTTTATCTATCGAATACTCATTTATCGAGAATTTCATTTCGCAAAGATTGATCACCCTGTCTCTGCGTTCTATGATCAGATCAATCTGTGCTCCGGAAATGCCCAGATCCGGATCGCCCGAAGAATACCATACAGACTCCTGCGATAGAACGCCGGAGATTCCAAGTTTATGTTTGATCTGAGCGATATGATCTTTGCATAGCTGTTCAAACGTTAGTCCTGACCATGTCCTGCGTGCAGGATTATCGATTGCATTGCTCCAGAAATGCTCGTCTTTTCCGTAGTTGTTTTTTATATAGCGGAAATAGAAAGCTGTGTAATAATCTGCGAGTTGGTACCTGGCTTCCTTTTTCTTGTTTCCATAAAGATTAGACATTCTTACAAATCCCGATGAAACGAGATTTCTTAGCATTTGGGACAGTATGCCATTTGTTGGAATTCCTGTTTCCTTTATTATTTCGTTTCTTGTCAAACCTGTCTTCTTATTGCTAAGCGCCTCTACAACCCTTATATAGCTGTCACTGTTTGTAAATAAAGTGTTGTATAAATGACTGAATTCATCCCACAGTTCTCCATGTTTTTTGAAGAACAGCTGATCAATATTCTGCGTATATGATAAATTACGATTCAGCAGCTTTAGATAATATGGAATACCACCCATGATCATATAGCACTCTGCAATCTCATAACGCGACCAAACGATATCTTTGCTATGAAGAAAATCCTCTGTTTCTGCCAAGGTAAACGGTTCCAGATAAAGCCTGCAGGACTGCCTGTTAAAAAGACCGCCTTTATTCTCAGAAATATTATCGATCATCCATGCAGTTGCGGATCCGCACACAATAAATACCAGATTGGATTGCGTTGATGCCCAGTCATTCCAGAACCATTCAAATATCGGCAGAAAATCAGAGCGGGCAGTATCAAGCCATGGCATTTCATCAAAAAACACAATCTGCTTCTGATCCGCAGGCAAAGATTCCAGATATTCTCTCAACTGTCGGAAAGCCTCACGCCAATCAGCAGGCATATCCCATTCTCTTCCGGATTTGCGTATTAATTCTTCGTTGAAGCCTTCAAGCTGAAATCTTCTTGATTTTTTGTATGCACCGGTAATTTTAAAAGAAAAGTTATTGTCAAAATACTCATTGATGAGGAATGTTTTGCCTACTCTTCTGCGTCCATAAACAATAATTAATTGTGCTGATGACTCACCCATGCATCGGTCAATACGTTCAATTTCATTTGTTCTTCCAATAATGTTTTCTTTCATATTCACCTCAACAGTCAGATAATCACTCCAAATCTATATTAATTATATATTTTTGGATATATTATTGCAACAAATTAATCCAAATATCTATTTTCATTGCTGATAAAGACAAAAAAAGCCACAATACGTGACTTTTCACATGCTGTTGTACATATTCGTATTGTTAAAAAAGCCGATAAATAAA
>CACXCB010000026.1 GCA_902766005.1 uncultured Erysipelotrichaceae bacterium
ATGAAAACACTTTCAATATTTCTGTGAATTCTTTACAAAACTTGCAAGCTTATAAATATCTTTGCTGGACATGAACAGAAATACTGCCGGAGCTTCTTTGGCGATGACGGCTGCACCGGCCTCATCCTCCGTGATCACAACCGATCCCGGTATCTTCTTCTGGAGGTAAGTTATATCAATATCCGTGCCATCCTGCTTATCATCAATGCTTGTAAAATCACACAGATATACGGCATCCGCCTTTTCCAGTTCTCTCTTGAAATCGTCCGCAAAATACAACACCCTGGATGCTCTGTGGGGTTTGAAAATGGCAACGAGTTTCTTATCCGGGAAACGCATCCTGGCAGCATCAATTGTCACGCCGACTTCTGTCGGATGATGTGCATAATCATCCACATAGATGTTATCGCCATCCTTTTCAACGACAAAACGCCTCTTTACTCCTTTGAAGGTACTCAAACCTTTTTCAATCTGTTCGGGTGTCATGCCCTCCAGCAAGCCGATACCGATACAGGCAAGGCTGTTCAAAAGCATATGCCTTCCCACAAACGGCAGTTCAAAATGTCCTGCTTCCTGCTTCTCAAAAATTACATCAAAGGATATACCCTCGGCATCTTCATGGATATTGATCGCCTGTAAGTCATCGTTATCCTCAACACCATACCAGTAATGCTTTGTGGCAAGCTTCATCTTTCTTGCTTCTGCATCCTCGCCATAAATCATCATAGCCCCGGATACCTGGGTGGCAAACTCCTCATATGCATGGCGATAATCATCATCATCCTTGAAATAATCAACATGATCGATATCAACATTGGTGACAACTGCATACTTTGGATAATATGCGAGGAAGTGTCTTCTGAATTCATCGGATTCCAGACAGAAATACTTTGTATCTTTCATTAAATGACCGCTTCCGTCACCGATCAGCCATCCTGTATGGCCTTTCTCAGACATCATTGCCGACATTAAGCCGGTCGTTGTTGTCTTGCCATGGCTTCCGGCTATGCTGATAAGTTCATACTGCTTTAAAAAGGTACCGAGGAATTCATGGTATCTTGCACAGGTACAGGTTGGATTGGACCTGGCTGCAATAACCTCGGGGAAATCCTCCAAAAAGGCATTACCAATGATAATATGCATGTTGTCATGAATATTATCGGGATTGAACGGATAAATAGGTATATTTCTTGCTACGAGGCCTTCTTCTGTGAAAAAGTGTTTTTCCAGATCGCTTCCGCTGACTTCATTGCCGAGATCCTTCAGCATACAAGCAAGAGAGGACATTCCTGTCCCCTTTATGCCGATAAAATAATATTCCATTATTCCTCATCCTCGAACAGATTTGGCAGCAGAATGTCTTTGTCATCCTCATCTTCGTCAAATGTCAAGTCCGGGAAAAGAGGCTCTAATTCTTCAGGAGCTTCTTTCTGCTCTTCCGCATATTCCTCATCTCTGACTTTCAGGATATCATCCAGTGAGAATTCCGGAATTTCATCTTCTGCAGGTCCTGTTTCTGCATTGCTATAATCAATATCGGAAAGTTCACTCTTCTCTACTGTCTTATGCAGTGAAAGCGGACTTTCTTCTGCATCGGTACCATACATCGGAGAAATAATCGGAGAAATATTCTTATCCAGCTTTGCCTTTTCCTTTTCCGTTATTTTGGAGGTTGTCGTCTTCAAAGCATTCATATCCTTTTCGTCTACGCCGAAAATCGGACTGATGACTGGCTGAAACTGATAGATCGGACGCTCCGTTTTCTCTTCCTTTTTCTTTGCAGGCTTGGCTACTGCAGGTTTTTTAGCTACAGGTTTAGGATCAGCCGTAATACCGCCGATTACAGATGCCGGTTTTGGCTCAGCCGGACGTGAAGACGGTTGTGAGAATACAGACTCATTTTTCGGAGCCTGCGGGCGTGTCTGTTCAATCGGTACGGACTGTGTGACATCAATTCTCTGCATAACCGTTTCTTTCGGCTGTTCAGGAACAACAGGTTCCGGCTCTCTTTCGATTGTAACCGGTCTCTGTGGTGTTACAGGTGCAACATTTTGTGAAACGACAGGACTCTCCATCGTGTCATCATCTTCTAAGATATCATCATCTTCATCTTCAAACAGTATGTTCTGTAATTTTTTCAGCATAGCATTTCCCTTTCTTAGAATACAGATATCATTTTATGATATTTTTCCATCGTTGTTAAGATACATTCTAACATATTCATTCGTTATCGTCAGTCGAAATTTCCTCATCATCGTCAAGAATTTCCTCATCGCCTTCAATTTGTGCGTGATATTCTTCTCCTTCATTGACGTACTCTTCAAATCCGCTTGCGCCGGCTCCTGCCGAATTGCCGGACACGAACAAATCCTCAATTTTACCACTTTCCGGAGAAATGTCTTCAAATAGCTTGACCGTCTTGCCTTCATATGAAATTGCTTCCTGTGTACTGTAGTTGGCGAGGATTGTATCCTGATTGACATGTATGGATTTGGCGATCACCAGCATTTTTGCACAGACATTGGGGATTGTGTAAATGTCCGACATAGAATAGAAATCAACGCTTTTTGTATGAAAGATTATAAAATACTCTTCATCAAGCCTGCAAACCTTGACAGTATATGCCAGTTCATGATTTTCATAATCCTTGTAAGTGCCTTCCATGGATGCGACTGCTGCTTCTTCCAGGACGTTTTTCGTCAAATCAGCTTCAATACCCTGATAATACTTTTCGTTGATGATGTTTGAAACATTCAGGCTCATGACAAACCGGGTATTATCATATAAAAACACATTGCTGAGCTCATCGGAGGATAATCGGCCTATGGAAGGTTCAGCATAGTAAGCATAGTACGGTTTACGGAATGTTGGTGAAGAGGCAGGAACAGACTCGGCAAATGCGATCTTCTCATTCAGCCTTGTCTGCAGATCCTGCGTAATTCTTGTGCATCCGCTTAATCCGCTGACCAGCAATACAAAAACCAGTGCTTTCAATATCTTTTTCATCTTCATAAAGATATTCTACCATAGAATTATCATTTCTGCACAACTGCACAAAGCTGATAAATCGGTTGTCCCAGATCCATAAACCTCTGTTCGTACTCGGTAATCGCATCCTCTTCATGCGGATTGCGGCGGTAATCAACGGAAAACTCGGTAAACATGAATCCATTCTGCAGGAAATAAAGAACAGAATCTTCAAACAGGCTTTTGTTGTCGGTCTTCATCCGGATCATGCCCTTTTCACTCAGAATCTTTTTGTACATGGCGAGAAACCTTTCACTGCTCAGCCTTCTTTTGTGCGTGTATTTTTTCGGCCAGGGATCGGAGAAGTTCAAATGAATCACATCGATCTCCCCTTCCGCGAACCATTCTTCCAGATTTTCTGCATCATTGACGATCAGCCTCTCATTGTGAAGATCATTTGTTTCGTCTTCAACTGCTTTTCTTGCAGCCGTAGCTGCAGCAGATCTGTCCTTTTCTATGCCGATCCATCCTGCTTCGGGATACATCTTAGCCATATGATTCAGATAATCCCCTTTGCCGGTACCGATTTCCAGATGCAGTTCATCCGTATGAAAGATCTCTTTCCATTTCCCTTTGTTTTCGGCTGGGTTTTCCATGGCATAGTCCCCATGTTCTGCAAGCCAGGGATCTGCCCATTTCTTTTTTCTCATTCTCATCGCATCACCTCAAAAAAAGAAGGCATTCAGCCTTCTTTATCAGTTATCCTTCTTTTTGAACACTCTGCGTTCAACATTACCGTTGTCTGACTTTTTGCTGAAAGTACGTTCTTTGCGTGGTGCCTTCTTCTCTTCGACATAGCCTTCCGGCTTTTCCAGGCACTCTTTCGCAGATACTTTGACTTTTCCTGCATCATCGATGCTGATGACCTTAACCTTGATTGTATCACCTACATGCAATGCATCGGCAATATTCGGTACTCTTTCCCATGCAACCTGGCTGACATGCAGCAGGGCATCTGTTCCTTCAAACAGGTTGACAAACGCAAATGATTCCCTGACTTCAGTAACCTTTGCATCATAAATCTCACCGACTTTTGCTTCACGGATGAGGTTCTGGATCATGGCCATAGCCTTATCAATTGCTTCCCTGTCTGTATGGTAGATGATGCATCTTCCGTCATCATCGATATCAATCTTGACATCATTGCATTCTTCAATGATCTTATCGATCTGCTCTCCGCCTTTGCCGATAACCACACGGATCTTGTCCACAGGAATTGTCAGCTTGCCCATCTTCGGCGCATACTTGGATACTTCAGGACGTGGTTCGGAAATTGCTGTTTCCATGTTGTCGAGAATCTGCATTCTTCCTTTATGAGCCTGTGCAAGAGCTTCCTTGAGAATTTCTTCGGAAATGCCTGTAACCTTGATATCCATCTGCAAAGCCGTAATACCGTTTCTTGTACCTGCAACCTTGAAGTCCATATCGCCGTAATGGTCTTCCATACCCTGAATATCCGTCAGAATGGAATATGTATCACCGACAGTGATAAGACCCATGGCAACACCTGCAACCATCGCCTTGATCGGAACACCTGCTGCCATCAGGGACATTGTGCCTGCACAAATGCTTGCCTGCGAACTGGAACCGTTGGACTCAAGTACTTCCGCACTTGTACGGATGGCATAAGGGAATTCATCCTCACTCGGCAATACCTGTAATAATGCCCTTTCACCAAGAGCACCGTGGCCGATTTCTCTTCTGCCAGGACTGCCCATTCTGCCGACTTCACCTACGGAAAACGGCGGGAAGTTGTACTGGTGCATAAAGCGTTTTTCTGTAGCAGGTGTCAGATCATCGATCACCTGTGCCTCGCTGAGAGCTCCCAGTGTTGTCACGGACATAACCTGTGTTTCACCTCTGGTAAACATGGCAGAACCATGTGCTCTTGGAAGCAGGTCAACCTGGCTGTCCAGCGGACGGAGTTCATCAAGAGCTCTTCCGTCCGGTCTGATCTTTTCTTCAGAGATCAGTCTTCTGACTTCTGCAGCCTCAACCTCAACACCGTATTCATGTGCCTGTTTGACTGCCTTGGCTTTTTCTTCCTCTGTCTCCCAATCCATCTTGGAAGCTTCTTCTTCCATTTCAGCGATCAGTTCATCGATCTTTGCATATCTTTCCAATTTTCCCTTGATGGAAACTGCTTCACGGATACGGTCTGCACCCTTTTCATCAACCATCTGCTTGATGACAGGATTGATCTCATACAGAGTAACTTCCATCTTTTCCTTTGCACATTCAGCAATAACTTCTTCCTGAATTGCACAAAGTTCCTTAATTGCTTCATGACCGATCATGAGTGCTTTCAGCATGTCTTCTTCGGAAACTTCCTTAGCACCTGCCTCAACCATGTTGATAGCAGCTTTTGTACCTGCGACGGTGACATTCAGGTCAGCTTTTTCACTCTGCTCAACAGATGGGTTGATGACATATTCGCCATCTACTCTGGCAACCTGTACACCTGCGACCGGTCCGTTAAACGGAATGTCGGAAACGCAAAGTGCCAGGGAGGAGCCGAATAAGGAAGCCATTTCACTGCTCAGATCCGGATCTACGGAGAACACCGTATTTACGATCTGTACTTCATTTCTGAATCCTTCTGCAAATAAAGGACGGATCGGACGATCAATCAAACGTGCTGTCAATGTTGCATGCTCGCTCGGTCTTCCCTCTCTGCGTAAGAAGCCTCCCGGGATCTTGCCAGCTGCATACATTTTTTCCTGATATAACACAGTCAAAGGAAAGAAATCTGTATCCTTCGCCTGATTTGAAGCAGTCGCTGTAGATAATACTACCGTGTCTTCATAACGGATCAATACGGATCCGCCTGCCTGTTTGGCAATTTCGCCATTTTCCACAGTCAGCGTATGACCATGGAATTCCCAACTTTTCTTAAACTTTTCCATCTTTTCTACTTTTACCTCATCTACTTTTTACATTTATATCACAACTGTAATATTCTACCACATGAAATTATAGTTGCAAGCAAAAGAAAAATGGCTTTACGCCATTCTTCAAAGTTCTGTTTTCCAAAGACCGTGCAGATTACAGAATTCGTAAGCTGCTTTTACAGGTTCTTCACTCAGGAATTCAGCATGTGGTTTTTCACCCGGCTGCAGATATTTGAGCTGGAATCCACTTTCTGTTTCAACAGCTATGAATTCAATGTAGTGGGCTTCAAGCATCGGATGATCGACATCACCAACATTAACAATAACCTTGTTGCCTTCGACTGTAACAACCGGAACATGCTTTTCAGCTGCACCGTCTGTTGTGTTGGCTGTCAGTTCTTCCATTGGTTCCCCACAGCAAATTGTAGGACAGCCGTGTTCATGAACCATAACAAACATCTTTTTGCATTTGTTGCAACGTAAAATTTTCATCTGTATTGCCTCCTCGTTGATTCTATTATGATGGATTTGGGAACTTTTTGCAATCAAATCTGCTTTCTCTTTATGGTTTAGTTTTTTGATTTCCCTTTCCCTTTTCAGGGCTTCTTTCTTATCTTCATAAACCTCATAATAGGCAATCCTCAAAGGAGGATGGCTTTTTGTGTACTTTGCACCAAGGCCTTCACAATGCTTTTGAAAACGTGCCTGCAAATCGGTTGTCCAGCCGGTGTAGTAGCTGCCGTCCCTGCATTCGAGAATATATGTGTAATTCATGACCAAAAAGAAAAGCCGATAACCGGCTCTTTCTTACTTTCTCAAACCTAATGCCTGAACGAGATTGCGGTAACGGTTAATATCTGTTCTCTTCAGATATTCCATCAGCTTTCTTCTCTGGCCTACCATTTTCAACAGACCTCTGTTGGAATGGAAGTCCTTTTTGTTGACCTTCATGTGCTCAGTGAGACGGTTGATCTTTTCTGTCAATAATGCAACCTGAACCTCTACAGAACCTGTGTCGTTTGCTTTGCGGCCGAACTTTTCAACAAAAACAGCCTTTTCTTCTTTTGATAACATTTTTATTTTCCTCCGTTAATCTTTTATATTCCAAACCGAGAATATCGTTTGAGGATACGCATACCCCAGTCTGAAAGCCCAAATATTGTATCATTCGTCAATGAATCATGCAAGCATTATTTCATTGCCTGTAACAGCGGTATGATTTCCGTAATCAGACGGGTTGCACCCAGAAGGATACCGATGATCGCTACATAATAATCTCTGCCTTTTGTTCCCCTGACTCTGATAAAACCGTAGATTCCCATGCCGAGTGACAGAATGGCAATAATTCCCATATAGTCAAACAGCCATGCAAGGATACCCAGCGACAAACCATAATAACAGAACAATCTGTTACCAAGCAGCTTGTTGGACTGCCTCTTGCGGTTTATTCTGTCTTCTTCTTCCTGAAGAATACGGTTTCTTTCATTTTCATGCTCTATCGAGCGCTGAGAACGTGGTTTGGTTTTGCTTTTCTTCATCTTCTGCATATTCATTTACTCCGCATGATTGAGATTTTACCATGTTCAATCCATTAACTCAATCAATATTGTATTTAATATTCCAAAACTCTCCTCCGTGCATGATATATATCCGTTCTTGGCCTGCAGCCACCCTTTCCGGAACAGATTTTCCGCTTTGCCTGCAAAAGCTTCGGAAAAAGCGATTCCAAAACGCTGATTGAAACAGTTGAGGTCCATTCCTTTTTTCAGCCTTAATCCCATCATAACCATTTCAAACATCTCGTCTTTTTTGCTTAACAGGATCTCTTCTCTTTTCAAAGGATCTTTCAGGTACAGCTGCAGGGACTTCGTATTATCGTATCGCACATGATCTTCTTTGCCGCTGGCACCGCAACCGATACCGTAAAAATCATCATATTTCCAATATGCCTGGTTATGAAGGGATTCCTTCCCCCCTATGGCAAAATTGGAAATCTCATATTGATGAAAGCCTTCTTTTTCCAGTTTCTTGCAGATCCATTCATACATATCCGCTTCAACTTCTTCATCCAGCGGCTCAATCCCTCTTCTTCCAAATACAGTATTTTCTTCCACCAGGAGCGAATACAGCGACAGATGTGACGGTGCAAGTATCAAAGCATCCTCAACCGACTGCTGCAGCATTTCCATGGTCTGCTCCGGCAGGGAATACATCAAATCGAGCGAAATATTCGTAATTCCATGATCCTTCAATAATGCCATTGTCTTTTTGACATCCTCATAGGAATGGTTTCTTCCGATCGTTTTCAGAAGTTTCTGGTCCGATGTCTGAAAACCGATGCTGGCTCGGTTGACTCCATGCCTTTTCAGGCACAGTGCTTTATCCGCATCAAAGGTTTCCGGATTAATCTCAATTGTATACTCTTGTACACAAGATGCATACGGTTCCAGCATTTCCATCATCTGATCCAGCTGGCTGACAGTTAAAGCGGTAGGTGTTCCTCCGCCGATGTAAATCGTTCTCAAGTTCGGATTGATCTTTTTGCAGGATATTTCTTTAGCAAGCGCCTGCAGCCATTGATCTGCCATATGTTCCATATAGGCGACATGCGTGAAATCACAATAGTAACAGATATGCCTGCAGAACGGTACATGCAGATACAGATATTCCGCCATGTTACTTCCGGTCATCACCCATCGACAGCACAGACATGAAAGCTTCCTGCGGGATGACAACCGCACCGACTTCCTTCATTCTTTTCTTTCCTTCTTTCTGCTTTTCAAGCAGCTTTTTCTTACGGGAAATATCTCCGCCATAGCACTTCGCCAGGACGTTTTTACGCAAGGACTTGATATTTGTACGGGCAATTACCTTTCCTCCCACAGCTGCCTGAACAGGAATTTCAAATTGCTGCTTGGGAATCAGTTCTTTTAATTTAACGGTAATAGCACTGCCTCTTGCATATGCATCGGAACGGTGGATGATTACAGATAAGGCATCAACCGGCTCGCCATTCAAAAGAATATCCATACGAACAAGCTCTTCCTTGCGATAGCCGATCAGCTCATAATCCAGGGAGGCGTATCCTTTGGAACAGGATTTGAGCTTATCAAAGAAATCGAAGATAATTTCCGACAACGGCATTTCATAAACCAGGCTGTTTCTGCCTGCATCGATGACTTCCATGCTTTTATAAATGCCTCTTTTATTCTGGCACAATTCCATTACAGCACCGATATATGTATCCGGAACCATGATGGATGCTTTGACAAACGGTTCTTCAACACGGCTGATTTTGGATGCATCCGGCATTTTGGCAGGGTTGTCAATCTCCAGCCTTGTACCGTCTGTCATATACACATGATAGATAACCGAAGGTGCTGTACAGATCAGATCCAGATTGTACTCTCTTTCCAGCCTTTCCTGAATAACATCCATATGCAGAAGCCCGAGGAATCCACAGCGGAACCCAAACCCGAGTGCCTGAGATGTTTCGGCTTCATACTGCAGTGAAGCATCATTCAGCTGAAGCTTGTCCAAAGCATCTCTCAAATCCCCGTATTTAGCTGCATCGGAAGGATATAATCCGCAATATACCATTGGATTCAGCTTACGGTAGCCTTCCAGTGGTTTGGTGGCAGGCCTCTCTTTATTGGTAACCGTATCACCGACACGAACATCCTGAATGGACTTGATGCTAGCCGCAAACCAGCCTACATCGCCACACGATAGCTCATTTACCTTAACTTCTGCAGGTGTTCTTACACCTGCTTCCAAAACCTCGTATTCAGCGCCGGTAGCCATGAAGCGGATCTTGTCCCCGACTCTCAGTTTTCCCTCACGAATTCTGACCAGGGCAATGACACCGCGGTAAGGATCATAAAACGAATCAAAAACAAGCGCTTGTAATGGGGCAGTATCATCCCCATCCGGTGAAGGGATCTTCTGAACAATCTGCTCAAGCACTTCTTCCACATTTGTGCCGTTGCGTGCGGAAATCAAAGGCGCATCCTCACAATCCAGTCCGACAATCTCTTCTATTTCCCTTTTTGTCATATCCGGCTGGGCATTGTTCATATCAACCTTGTTAATGACCGGTATGATTTCCAGATCATTATCCAGGGCAAGATATGTATTGGCTAAAGTCTGCGCCTGCACACCCTGTGTACTGTCAACGACCAGAACTGCGCCTTCGCAGGCTGCAAGGCTGCGGGATACTTCATAAGTGAAATCCACGTGACCTGGGGTATCAATCAGATTGAAAATATAATCTTCCCCATCCCTTGCGTGGTATTTCAAGCGCACTGCATTCAATTTGATGGTAATACCCCTCTCTCTTTCAAGATCCATATCATCCAAAAGCTGTGCTTTCATATCCCTTTCACTGACACTTTCAGTCATCTCCAGAATACGGTCTGCAAGCGTAGATTTGCCATGATCAATATGGGCAATAATGCAAAAATTTCTTATGTGCTTCTGATCCATCTTCTCTCCTACTCAAAACATTTACCGATTAAAGCTCTGCCTGCTCCGTTTTTAAATGCATCCGCATCCATTCTCTTCTTTCCCTCAGGCTGAAGTTCATAGATTTTCAAGATACCGCCGATACAGGCAATCTCCATAGCATGATCTTTAAAACCGAGTACCTCTCCCGGTTTTGCATTGTGTTGTGTTTCTTCGATTCTGGCTTTGAAAAAACGAATTCTTTTATTCTCAATCATGCCGTAAGCACAAGGCACGTCAATTAATGCCCTTGCATGATTGTATAACACATGCAGCTCCTCTTTGTCAAAAGATAGTTTTTCCTGTTCTTTGGAGATATTCCTGGCAATTACAATTCCCTCTTCTGCCTGTGGCATGCGTTCGAGCTTTCCGTCGATATAAAGGGGCAACATCTCTTTGATCAGTCTGACACTTTCTTCCTTCAGTTTCTGGTTCAGTTCTGTAAATGTCTCATCCGGATCAATCGGTACGATGGTTCTTGCAAAGACATCTCCTGCATCCATGGCTTTGACCATTTCCATGAGGCATACACCGGTTTGGGCATCCCCGTTTAGCAGAGCATACTGAATAGGTGCCCCGCCTCTGTATCTTGGCAATAATGAAGGATGAACATTAATCGCACCAAGTCTTGGTGCATTCAGGATTGCCTCGGGAACGAATTGTCCATACGCACAAGTTACGATCAGATCCGGCTTGTACGCCAATACTGCCTCTGCCTCATCCCTGAGCTTGACAGGCTGCAAGACAGGTATCCCCAATGCATCCGCAAGAGCATGCACGGGAACAGGTTCGATTTTGTGTTTTCTGCCCACCGGCTTATCCGGTTGGGCTACAACAGCAACAACATTATATTTCTCCTCTGCCAGTGCTTTCAGGATTGCACAGGCAAAATCAGGGGTTCCAAAGAAAACAATTCTCGGTTTTTCCATATAAATTCCTCCATTCTGCGTATCATTATACCTTATTCCTTGTGATTTTCATTGCATTTTAAAATCCGCTTTGTTATAATCGTTGTGCTTAGAGTTGAACAGGAGGTTTTTTCATGGCGAATATCAAATCCCAAAAAAAGCGCGCTCTGACAAATCTGAAAAGACAAGAAGCCAGAAAAGGACAGAAGAGTGATTTAAAAACACGTATCAAGAAAGTTCTGGCTGCTGTAGAAGCAAATGACAAGGAAGCTGCAGTTACAGCTTTGAATGAGGCAAACAAGGCTTTGGATAAAGCAGTTGTTTCTCACATCAAGCATAAGAATTATGCTTCTCGTCAGAAGTCCAGACTTGCCAAAGCAGTTAACACAATTCAATAAGAAAAAACGTGACCTGGAAATAGATCACGTTTTTATTTGTTTAAGCCAAAGATGCAAATCATTTTCCAAGCCCGGAATGCGCTCATCATCCTGCTGGCATACAGTCAGGATTTTTTTGATTTTATCGATTTCTCTATGACAATAGTTCTGATATGCCGGATCCTCTTTCTGCAAAAGAGCTGTCCCGGTAAGTATTTCCTCTTCACTCAAGGGACCGGAATTTTCAGTACAAAAAGCAATCGCAATGTAATCATGTCCTTTGTCATGAATGTATTTTTCCTGGGAGACTGTATACCCCTTGTCACTGATCCATCTGCGCAGCTGTCGGACATCGCGATTGACTTCGACGATGATTTCCTTCAGCTTTTGAATACGCTCACCGGCATCCTCAATAATTTTCTTTGCGGTAAAAAAACCCATGCCGGCTATGACTGCAGTTTCCGCATCTTCGGGAACTTTTTCAAAGCCGTCACTGAGAATGATTTCAATTCTGTCATCAAACCCGTAGGAAGCAATATTTCTTGCAGCGATTGCCAGCGGACCTTCCCTGACATCACATGCGTAGACACGCGGGGATATTCCCTTTTGCACAAGATAGATGGGAAGAAAGGCATGGTCTGTGCCGATATCTGCTACCACCATGCCTGTTTTTACCATCTTTGCGATTTCAATCATGCGCTGAGAGATCATTTGTCAAAGAAATCCTTCAGTCTCTTGGAACGTGTCGGATGTTTGAGCTTGCGCAATGCTTTTGCCTCAATCTGACGGATTCTCTCTCTTGTAACATTAAACTCACGCCCGACTTCTTCAAGAGTACGTGTTCTTCCGTCATACAGGCCGAAACGCAGACGAAGCACTTTCTCTTCTCTTTCTGTAAGACCGCTCAGAACATTATTGATTTCATCCTTCAGAAGCTGGTTGGATGCATACTGGTCAGGGCTCAATGCTTCTTTGTCTTCAATAAAGTCTCCCAGATGAGAATCATCCTCTTCGCCGATCGGTGTTTCCAGAGAAACCGGTTCCAAAGCAATCTTCTGAATCTCTCTTACTTTTTCAGGAGAAATGCCATCCATACGGGCACTGATTTCCTCTGCAGTAGGATCCCTGCCCAGTTCCTGTACAAGCTGTCTTTGTACTCTTGTCAGCTTATTGATGGTTTCAACCATGTGAACAGGAATACGGATTGTTCTTGCCTGATCGGCAATTGCCCTTGTGATAGCCTGGCGGATCCACCATGTTGCATATGTAGAAAATTTAAAACCTTTTGTATAATCAAATTTTTCAACCGCTTTGACAAGTCCCATGTTCCCTTCCTGAATCAGGTCCAGGAAAAGCATGCCTCTGCCGACATATTTTTTGGCAATAGAGACAACTAGTCGGAGGTTGGAAGAAATCAGAATATTTCTTGCCTCTTCATCCCCGGCTTCAATTCTCTTGGCAATTTCCGGTTCGTCTTCCGGTTTCAAAAGCGGAACTCGGCCGATTTCCTTCAAATACATTTTGACAGGATCATTCAACTGAATATTGGTACTTCTGGTTAAGGAAGCAAGATCGGGAATGGTGATGCTGTCAGGATCATCCAGTTCATCTTCCAATCTCATGTAATCCTTTTCATCATCTTCATCGAGTCCTTCATCATCATCCAGCATATTCATATCATCTGAATCTTCCAGGACTTCAATATCATCATCTTCTGAAATACGAATGCCTTCCCCTGCAAACCAGTCCCAGAGCTGATCCAGATCATCGTCACTCATATCAAGATGATCCAGGGAAGCCATGATATCTTTTTGATGAATCATGCCGTCCTTCCTGTAAACTTCGACAAAGGTTTCCTTCAGTTCATCAAGGCTTTTATACTCCTTGTTGCCGTTTTCCGTCTTTTTCACTTCAATCGGTGTCTTGACCTCTCTCAGCTGTACTTTTTCCATTTCGACAGGTTCACTCTTTTCTGCGGAGGCTTGCTTTTTGGCTGCGCTCTTTTTTGTCGTTTTTGTTTTTTCTTTGGTTGTCTCTTTTTCTTCACTGGCTGTTTTCTTCATCGATATACCTCCGTAGCTCTCTCAGACAATTGCTGTATTTATTAAAAATCAATTCTTTTGATTCGGGATTCATCTCCATTGTCAGCTGCTGTTTATATGCATCAGCCTCATTTTCAAGAACCGTAATCCTCACTTTGCGAATTGCACCGTTAAATGCCTTTTCATCAAAATCTTCTTCTTTGGTCTGTGCCAGCAGTCCTGTGATCAGATTTTTTAATTCCTGATCATCCGTTTCATCGATCAGCCGCATCGGCTGAATCACACCGTAACTATGCATGTTGTCAACGATCATCATTGCCAGTGTCTGATTGACAGGCACATTCAGAAAACCAAGCTTTTCTTCAAAAATGCGTATTGCAGAAGAGTGATTCAGCATCATTTTCAATATCTGTTCCTCTGCTTTTCTTGAACCTTTCGGCACATGATTTTTGGCAATGCGTACGGTTTCCGCAGGCATCAGGCGCTGCGGTTCATAATCCAGATGAAATCCGGTCAGCTCGCTTAAACGGTCTGTGAAATACTTTTTTTCGATATCATCCTGCAGGGTATCAATTTCTTTGCGCACCTTATCAACCAGTTCCCTTTTCTCGGAATAATTGTTCATATTTGTATCTTTGGAAAGATACGCTATAACAAATTCCATCCAGGAAACTTCATTCTGAATCATCTCCTGTAAGGCTTCTTTCCCACCTTCGCGAATAATCTCATCAGGATCCTTTTTGGTCTTGTTTACCACAATTCCCACTTCGCATCCCATCTGTCTTGCCAGCTTGGCAGCTTTCCATGTAGCTGCCTGGCCGGGATCATCGCCATCATAACAGAAGACAATTTTGAGGGTCATTTCCTTGATCAGTTTCAACTGGTTTTCCGTACATGCAGTACCGAGTGTACATACGGCATTCTCAATACCTGCTTTGTAAAAAGCGATGACATCGGTTACGCCTTCACATACATATACCTTTGCCGATCTTCTTGCGGCGAGACGTGCGCGATGGTAATTGTAGACAATATTACCCTTTTTGAAGATCTCAGTTTCATTGGTATTGATGTATTTGGAAGGATTTTGCGGATCAAGTGTTCTTGCACTGAAACCGATCGGCTTTCCTTTCACATCATGAATCGGAAAAGTAATGCGATCATAAAAAACATCATGCATGCCGTCATTGGCAAGCCTTGCCACATTACAGCCGGTCATATCACTGTCTGTATACCCTTTTGCGTGCAGGAATCTGTACAGCTTATCCTGATCTGGGTTATATCCAATTTCAAAATGCTTGCGCACTTCGCTGTCCAAACCTCTTTTTTCCAGGTATTCTCGCTGTATCAGACAGTCCCTTCCTTCCAGCTGGTAGGTTGTAAAACGGATTGTCTCTTCCAAGACTTTATGCAATCTGCTGATACGGGGATCTTCCGGTTTTTCCAGGGATTGATAATCCAGGGAAAACGGAATCCCGCTGATAGAGGCAACTTTTCCTACCGCTTCAATAAAAGATACCTTTTCATAATTCTGGACAAATGTGAACACATTGCCGCCTGCGCCGCAGGAAAAACATTTATAAATCTGCAGATCGCGGGAAACATTCATGGAAGGATCGTGATCATTATGAAAGGGACAGCGGCCTCTGTACTCTTTTCCTTTCTTTTCAAGAGGAACGTACCTGCCGATGATATCAACTATATCCGCTTTTGATCGTATTTCATTGATTTCCTCTTCACTGATCCTTGGCATATTTCCCTTTTCCTTAGAAGCGGATCTCCTTGGCAATCTTCTGTCTGACCTCTTCCACTGTCATTCTTTCCTGTTCCATGGAATCACGGTAACGGATCGTAACAGTGTGGTCTTCCATCGTCTGCTCATCAATTGTGATGCAGTATGGTGTGCCAATCTCGTCCTGACGACGGTATCTCTTGCCGATGGAACCTGCTTCATCATATGTTACAGAGAAATCGTAAGAAAGCTCTTTTCTGATCTTCTCTGCCTCTTCACCGTATTTTTTACGCAACGGAAGGACCGCTGCTTTTACCGGTGCAAGAATCGGACTGAAACGCATAACGACTCTTGTATCACCGTTTTCCAGAGTTTCCTCATCATATGCATCCGTAAAGAACATGAAGAACAGTCTTTCAACACCGACTGCCGGCTCCACAACATACGGAATATAGCGCTCGTTGGTCTGCGGATCAAGATAGCTTAGATCTTTTCCTGAAGTTTTCTGATGCTGGCTCAGGTCATAGTCGGTACGGTCCGCAATGCCCCAGAGCTCGCCCCATCCCCATGGGAATTTGTATTCAATATCTGTAGTGGCTTTGGAATAGAAACTGAGCTCTTCCTTCTCATGATCACGGAAACGCAGGTTCTCCGGATTTCCGCCAAGGCTTAAAATCCAGTCCATGCAGAAATTGCGCCAGTATGGGAACCAGTCATCGTCCGTTCCCGGCTTGCAGAAGAATTCCATTTCCATCTGCTCGAATTCTCTTGTACGGAAAATGAAATTGCCCGGTGTGATCTCATTACGGAAGGATTTGCCGATCTGGCCAATACCGAACGGAAGCTTCTTACGATAAGCTCTCTGCACATTCTTGAAATCAACGAACATGCCCTGTGCGGTTTCCGGACGCAGATAAATCGTGTTTTTGGAATCTTCCAGTGTACCCTGGAAAGTCTTGAACATCAGGTTGAACTGACGAATCGGTGTAAAATCATGTTTCCCGCAATCCGGACACGGAATCTTGTTCTCTTCGATGAACTTCTCCATCTCTTCATTGGACCAACCTTCACAGGTTACCTTTCCCTGTGACCAGTTTTCAATCAGCTGGTCCGCACGATGCCTTGTCTTGCATTGGCGGCAATCCATTAACGGATCGCTGAATCCCTTCAAGTGTCCGGAAGCTTCCCAGACTTTCGGGTTCATCAGAATGGCAGCCTGAATCTCGACATTATTCGGGTCTTCCTGGATGAACTTCTTCTGCCATGCTTTTTTAATATTGTCCTTCAGCATGACACCGTACGGGCCAAAGTCCCAGGTGTTGCTCAAGCCGCCGTAAATCTCGGATCCCTGAAATACAAATCCTGTATTTTTGGCATGCGATACAATCAAATCAAATGTTTTCTCCATTTCCATCTCCAATCTACCGATAATTAACCCATTATAATCTTAATGAGTATAGCACTTTAAACCTTCTCATTCAATGGCAAAAAGGCGATCATAGAAATCAAATGATCGCAAATGAATACCCCCATGTTCCTCTAAAATATCAATCAAAAGATGTAAATCGCTCTTTTTTGCGCCACCGGCATCCTCAACAATTTTCACATGTTCAAGACCGGCCTTGATCAAAAGACGAAATCTCTTCAAATCTGCAGGATCCTTCCCTTGGGAAAAGGCAGGTGCACATTTTTTACAAAGAAATCCGCCGTCTTTGGCACTGATTGTGTAAACAATATGATTTCCGCATTTTACACACCCGTCTGCTTCCGGCAAGATGCCGAAAAGGTCCATCATTTCCACAAGAAACAGGGAACAGACTGTATGAATATGTGCTCCGTCATTCAACAGGTCATACGCTTTCTCCAAAAGGCTGTACTCCTTGCGGCAGTCATTTCTTTCCATCGTCATGGCATCAGCCATATCCGCTAAAAGCGAAGCGGCTGCAGCCCTTTCGATATTCTCATGAAGCTGACGGTAGAATTTTTGGGTACGGGCGGTTTTCAGTGAAAACATCGTCTTGTTCTGCCTGTAATCAAACGCAAACAAACCGACTGTATAAGGAAAGACAGCACTGCGGTTATGACTGGTCAACTTTTTTGTACCGCGTGCAACAAAAGAGATTTTTCCATACTCCTTTGTCAGCACAGTCAGGATTGAATCTGCCTCTTTATAGTCAGACTGTTTGAGGATTATACCGGAAACCTCTTCGTTCATAATGTGCGGTTAGCCCCACCATAACCGTATTCCGTAATACGTGAATCCTTGGAACGCCATTCCTCCTCTACTCTGACAAACAGTTCCAGATAAACACTCTTTTGCAGAAGCTGTTCAATATCTTTTCTGGCAAGCATGCCGATCTTCTTAATCATGCTGCCTTTCTTGCCGATCATGATTGCTTTCTGCCCTGCCCTTTCCACAAGAATCATTGCCTGGATGTAGCAAGCTCCCTTGCGGAACTTCTTGGATTCAATGACAACTGCTGAAGCATGCGGCACTTCCTGTTCGAGACATTCCAATACCTTTTCACGGATGATTTCCGCAATACGGAAATTCTCCGCACCATCGCTGATCATATCAGCCGGATACAAAAGATCCCCTTCCGGAAGATATTTTGCGGTTGTTTCCACCAGATCCTGAAAGTCGGTGTCAAATTTAGCCGACATCGGAAAATACTCGTCAAAGTCATATTTTGTCTGCCAGGAAGCAAGATTCTTGATGATCTGCTCTTTGCTCATTTGATCCACTTTGTTGAGTATCAGAAAAACAGGCAGGCCTGCATTTTTAACCATTTCCAAAACATACTGGTCACCCTTTGAGAAAGGAACACTGCCGTCAACCACAAGGTAAATGAGATCCACCCCCTGAATGACATCGGCTGCTTCCCTGTTCATTCTTGCACCAAGACGATCCTGTGCTTTATGAATGCCCGGCGTGTCGGTAAAGACGATCTGCAGGTCATCGTTTGTCAATATGCCGCGGATTTCGGAACGGGTTGTCTGCGGCTTATCCGTAACAATAGCAACTTTTTCATGGACAAGATTGTTAATCAGCGTGCTTTTGCCGACATTCGGTCTGCCCGCAAGGGCTACAAACCCGCTCTTCATCGGATCACATCCTCTGTGCCAAACTGCATCGGCAGCAGCTTGCGGATTGTCATATCCACATTTTCTTTTCCGTTGGATAGATAGATCGGCGCATCTTGAGGAATCAGTTCGCTCAGTACTTGACGACAGATGCCGCATGGTGCACAAACTCTGTCTCCGTCAGACACGATCGCCAGTGCCTCGATATCCTCTTTTCTGTAGCCTTTCGAATATGCGGCAAAAATAGCACTTCTTTCGGCGCAGTTTGTTCCTCCGAAGGAAGCATTTTCGATGTTGGCTCCCCACGTGACCTGTCCGTCTTTGGTAAGAACTGCAGCCCCGACATGATAATTGGAATATGGCGCATAGGCATTTTCCATGGCTTTAAAAGCTTCTTTGATCAATTCTTCACGATTCATGTTATCCTCCCTGAATGTGACGTATCAGAATCAGCATTGCTGCAAGGAAAGAGGCAAATGAAGCAGCTAATACTCCCGATGCAGCTAAATCCTTAATGATACGGATCTCTTCTCTTTTTTCTTTGGTATAGACATCACACAGCTTTTCAATACAGGTATTCAGAATTTCAGCAGTCAGTACCATGCCTATACAGATGATCACCGCAACCCATTCCATGATCTGCAGGTGCAGGACAAAGCCTGCTGCGATTGCACAACATGCAAGAAACCATTGAATGGTAATGCTTGGATGATAAAAACCGTCATATATGCCTTGGAAGGCATCCTTGAATTTCTTCATTTTCTTTTAACGATCGGATCAAGAATTTTATCCTGCAATGCAAACATTTCTTTTTCTTCCTCTTCATTCATATGATCATAGCCTAAGCAATGCAGTAATCCATGCGTAAAGAGAAAGCCAAGTTCCCTCTCTGTTGAATGTCCGTATTGTACAGCCTGTTTTCTTGCATAATCTATATTGATGAAGACATCACCCAGATCATTTTCCTCAAGATCGAACGCATCCTCGTTATCCTGGATTGCAAAACTGATCACATCTGTCGGACGGTCAATATTGCGATATTCACGATTGATTGTATGGATTGTCCTTGAGCGAACAAATGTGACACTGATTTCATAGCTTTTCTTCAGGCGAAGGACCTTTTCTGCCCTCTCGCCGATTTTCCCAAACAGTTCCTCACAATCCGACATATCCTGATTTGTCCGGTTATAAAATGTAATTTCCATCATTGCCTCTTTTCTGTCTCGCCATAGCGTTCAATCATCTTCTGCACTAACGGATGCCTTACCACATCGTCTGCAGTGAGCTCGAGAATGTCGATGCCGTCAATCCCTTTTAAAATTCTTGTTGCCTCAATAAGGCCGCTTCTGACATTTGTCTTCAGGTCGATCTGCGTAACATCACCGGTTATCACCATGTGTGAGCGGAAGCCAAGACGTGTCAAAAACATCTTCATCTGTGCACTTGTCGTATTCTGTGCTTCGTCCAGAATGACATAGGAATCATCCAGAGTTCTGCCACGCATATAAGCAAGCGGTGCAATTTCAATTACACCTTTATCAATAAATTTCTGTGTCTGCTCATTGCCGAGCATATCATTCAAGGCATCGTATAACGGTGTCAGATACGGATCCACTTTTTCTTTCATGTCACCCGGCAGAAAGCCAAGGCTTTCTCCTGCTTCGACAGCCGGTCTGGTCAGGACAATCCTTTTGATATCGCCTTTTTTCAAAGCTGTGACAGCCTGAATCACCGCCAGAAACGTTTTACCCGTCCCTGCCGGGCCAACCGCAAATACAACGGTATTTTTCTCCATGCTTTTGACAAAAGCAAGCTGTCCCTTTGTCTTGGGGTAAATGATTTTTCCTGACAATGTTCGTCCGACAATATGTCTTGAAAGTTCGTCAATATCCACATTCTCCCCTTTCAAGGCAGAACGGCAGAGATAGATAATATCCTGTTCATGTATCGCTTTATTCTGCTCAATCATGTGATACAGGCTGTTCAGAATACTTTTCAATGCCTCATACTGTGTGTTGGAACATTCTCTTACCAGAAAACGATGATCACGAAACGAGATATCCAGACCAAGGCATTCACAGAGAATGTCAAGATTCTGATCGGACGCTCCTAACAATGCACGTGCTTCTTCATCGTTGATATTTTCAATTTCTATGATCTGGTTCTTTCTCAAATTCAATACCTCTTATCACAATAATGCAATTCCGTTGCTTGTGCCGATACGCTCCGCACCTGCTTCAATCATTGCATCCATCTGCTCTTTTGTACGTATGCCGCCCGCTGCCTTTACCTGCATTTTGTCACCGACGGTTTCTTTCATGAGTCTGACATCTTCGACTGTTGCTCCGCCGGTTGAAAAACCTGTGCTCGTCTTAACAAAATCAGCTCCTGCATTTAATGCATCAAGGCATGCTCTTTTCTTTTCCTCATCACTCAGCAGGCATGCTTCAATGATGACTTTCAGAATTCTGTCGCCGCAAGCTTGTTTGAGCTGGCGGATTTCCTCTGTAACATAGGCATCATCCCCATCTTTGAGCTTGCCGACCTGAATGACCATATCCACTTCATCTGCACCCTTTTCAATAGCGTCTTTTGTCTCTGCCACTTTGGCATCTGTTGTCATGGAGCCTAAAGGAAAACCGACAACAACACATGTTTTAACATCGGTTCCGGCAAGAATCTCACTTGTCAGGGAACACCATGACGGGTTCACGCAAACCGAGGCAAAATCATATTCCTTAGCCTCTTCGCAAAGTTTGATAATCTGTTGTTTTGTAGCATCTGCTTTTAACAATGTATGGTCGATGTACTTACTCCTCTTCATATTCCTTTCCTCCATTGTAAAAATAATATTTTTTCAGTACTTCATGGGCGATGTTGTCATCTCCTTCATACGGTTCTCTGCCGAATTCACGGTAGATAAACTTCTCATCGCCTTTGCCGAGAATTAATATTGTATCATTTGGCTCGGCAAGCTCCACTGCCTGCCTGATAGCATCATATCTTTCTTCAATGATGACATAATTTGTGTTTTTAATACCTGCGGCAATGTCATTTGCGATTTCTCTTGGATTTTCATTTCTCGGATCATCTTCTGTCAGAATGATCATATCACAATATTCATCCAGGATCTTTCCAAAGACCGGACGCTTTGCGGTATCCCTTTTCCCTGCGCTTCCGGTAATGGCAATGATTCTCTTGCCTTTCGGCGTAATTGCAGAAGCATACTGGCATACCTTCTCAATGCCATCCGGCGTATGGGCAAAATCAATCAGGATATTGAATGGCTGCCCGTCATTGATTCTTTCCATTCGGCCTTCGATCTGGTTCAAATCCTTGATTAACGGCATCATCTGCGTCATGGAGATGCCCTTGACATGCAAAGCAGCCATTGCTCCCAACAGGTTATAGATGTTGAAGCGGGCAACCAGATTTGTTTCCAGCTCATATTCCATGTTGTTGATTTTCAAGGTAAAGCGAGTTCTGTCTTTCATCAGCTGGTATTTTACAACCTGATAATCGGCATCATTCTCAATACCGTATGTCACAACACGGCATTTACAGTCCTTTACGATTTTCATTCCATACGGATCATCCGCATTGACAATTGCAATGGCATCCTCTTTCAAATGATCAAACAAGGCTTTTTTTGCCTGGAAGTAGTTACCCATTGTTCCGTGATAATCCAGATGATCATGTGTCAGGTTGGTAAAGATTGCCACATCGAAATCAATGCTTTCCGTGCGTCCCTGCTCTATGCCGATGGAGGAAGCCTCCAGAGCACATGCCTCCATATTTGCATCCACCATGTCACGCAGAATGCCATGGAGATCATCGATATCCGGTGTTGTCAGAAGCGGTGGAAGTTTGACGTTGCCATATTCAATCGCTATTGTTCCGACATAACCGGTTGGGTGAAATTCATTGAGTATATCGCGGATGATGCATGCGGTCGAGGATTTTCCGTTTGTGCCGGTTACCCCAAACATCAGCAGCTTGTGGCTTGGATAACCATAGAAAGCATCTGCAACCTTATTGAATGCTGAGACAACATCCCTGACCTTGATGTAGGTTATATCATGGTGCATATTATCCAGCGGTTCACTGTGGACAATCACTTTGGCACCGTTTTGAATCGCCTGATCTACAAACTTATGGCCGTCAAACATCATTCCCTTGACACAGAAAAAGATAGAATCCGGTCTTTTCTTTCTGCTGTCTGCCATCAGGCTCTTGATTTCAATATCAGGTACATTTTCAAACAAATCTGTCAGTTTCATTCTTTATCCTTCTTTCTTGCATACATTATGCCATTGGAACTTTCTTCCAGTATCACATTCATTAACATCCCGTGTGGATACTCTCCCTTGACTTTTACAGGAATATATTGAGATGTATATCCTTTTGTATATCCGTCTTCCGTTTCTTCCAGAAGCACTTGCGCATCTTTGCCGATCCAATCCTTCTGATATGACTCCGCCAGCTCTTTCGATATATCCAGACAAATTGATGCACGCTGTTTTTTGATTTTCGGGTCAACCTGTCCTTTCATCACTGCAGCTTTTGTTCCTTCTCTTGGAGAATACGGAAATACATGCAGGAATGAAAATTTGCATTTTTTCAGAAAGGCTTGTGTTTCAGCAAACTCCTCGTCGCTTTCCTGTGGAAATCCCGTAATCAGGTCACAGGATATTGCAACATCAGGCAGCTGTTTCCGAATCCATTGGATTCTTTCATAATATTCTTCAACTGTATACGGCCTTCCCATACGTTTTAATACCGTATCACACCCCGACTGCAAAGGAATGTGAAGATGTCTTGCGATTCTTTCTTCCCTCTGCATCAGATGGATTAATTCATCCGTGACTTCCGTTACTTCTATAGACGAAATACGCAATCTCTGCAGTTTATCCGTTGCCTGCAGGATATCCTCCATTAATGATGCGAGACTTTTATCGTATTCTTTTCCATACCTTCCCGTATGAATACCCGTCAAAACAATTTCATTGTAATTTTCCGATAAAGTGACGGCTTCCCTTACTGCTTCTTCAGGGGAAAGCGATCTTTCCCTTCCTCTGGCAAAAGGAATCACACAATAGGTGCAGAATTGGTTACACCCATCCTGTACCTTCAGATAAGTCCTTGCCTTTTTGTCTGACTGGCTTGCAGGAAGATGCTCAAAAGGAAGAACATTGATCTTTTCCAGCCTGCGGATCTTTTTCCCGTCAGAAAGATACTGTTCAAGACATTCGGGAATCTCTTTTTTGTGAGCCGTTCCCACAACGATTTCCGCTTCCTCCAGCATGCCGTCATCGAGTTGGGCATAACAGCCTGCCATGACGATTATTTCATCCGGGTAACTTCTTTTGATCCTGTGCATCATCTTTCTGCTTTTCTGTGCTGCTATATTGGTGACGGCACAGGTAAAGATCATGCAGGCATCTGCCTCTTCTTCAAAATTAACCCTCTGCCATCCTCTGTTTTCCAAAAGGGAAGCAATGGCTTCTGCCTCATATGCATTCACCTTACAACCTAAATTGCAGATTGAAAATTTCATTGCCCCCTCCTTTCCGAGCATTCGCTGAATACGGCACACGCATACATAGCGGCAGTCTCCGCCCTTAAAATACGCTCACCAAATGTTACCGGAATATAATTCCACTCCTGCAGGTTCTGCATCTCCTCTTCTGAAAAACCGCCTTCCGGTCCGATGACAACTGCCATCGAATGCTTCTTTTGGAATATTTCAGACAGATACGGTGCTTTTCCATATGCATTTTCATACGCTGCAGCACGAAGATCCGTATGCATTTCTTTCAGATCTTTGAATGCGATGACTTCTGTTACTTCTGGAATGATATTCCTTTTGCACTGTCTTGCAGCTTCCTTGGCAATCTCCTGCCATCTCTCCTGCTGTTTAGACATTTTTTCTTTTTTTGCGTGCACAACACAACGTGAAGATTCAAAAGGAATGATTTTCTTTACACCAAGCTCTGTTGCCTTCTGGATGATCAGTTCCATCTTTTCTCTGCGGATCAAAGCAAAAGCCAGCGTTAAGTCTTCCCGCAGTTCATGATCGGAAGAATCTTTCTCTTTGACGAGAGCATAAAAGGATCCATCCTTTTCGTACCCTTCAGCAAAAAAAGCCTGTGCACCACTGACCAGGCGTATTGTCTCATGATCCAGCCGAATGACTTTGGCATGATGGGCTTGTTCTTTTGTAAAGATATATTCTTTCCCTATCTCCAGGGGTTCATCGCAAAAATATTGATACATAGAAAAGGAAAGATTCCTCCTTTTGCATTTGCATTATACCATCTGCATTGTTTCTAAGCAAATCAGCCTCTTATATAATTCTGAATGTTTTCATTTCCTTCCTTTTGAACAGACAATGTTGTTACGGTTTTGTATCCGATGCTTTCCAGCACTTTCAGCATCACCTGATTTTCCGGATACACGGTAAAGGAAAGATTTCCTTCCGTTTGTTCAACATAGGAGATCAGTCGGGAAGCTATGCCTTTTTTCCGCATTCCCGGTCTGACATACAGGTCATCCACGGTTGCCTCCTGCTGCATTCCGAATCCGATAAATCCTATGAAGCGTCCTGATATGGATGCCGCATAAATATGTCCATAACCGGAAAGATATTCTTCCACCCAGTCTGTCACTTCTCCTTCCGGCTCCATATCCCTGTTTCCTCCATCAATCTGATTTAACTCCTTGAAGTAATCTGCAACCATCAACAGAATATTCATATAGTTATCTTTGGTGATACGAACGATATGAATATCCTCTTTCTTCTTCGATACAGGTATATCCGTTGAGGGAATCTCTTCTTCATATTCTTCCGGATGATCTTCGTCATAAGCGATGCCGTATTTTTCACACCATTCAATTGCCGACTGACGATGTCTTTCATCCAGAAAATCATACCAGTCATCCTCCAGGTTAAAACGGTCCAAGGTTGCACGGAATCTTCGGAATGCGCCTTTGCCCTTAATCGCATTAGCCAGCCATTCAGCTGCTCTTTCATCACTTAATTGGGCAATATATTTTTCCATGTTTTCGTAATCGTTGATATCTCTTTTGGAAGGCAGCGGAATAATATTGTCGTCTTCTTTATCCATATCAAAATCTTCCGGCAGATCGCCGCTGATCTCTCCAAACTGACGAATGAAAATAATCTCATCCGGAATATAGTAAAAACATTCGGTATAATCGTTCGCATTGTCTATCGCTTCAATGACTTCATCTAAATCCACTCGCATAAGATTTGCTCCTTTTCAGTTATTTTACCATGTATTGTTCGGAAAAGAAAAATTCGCTACAATAAAATCATGAAAGAGCAGATCAGGAAATACGGGATATTATTTATCGGCATTGTCATATTGGTATTTTTGTTCATGTCCGCAATTGAACAAGGCAAAATGCAGGAATATCTCCTTTTGGATGATTCCCTCCCGCTTTTTACCGGAATCAATGCAGAAGCCTCAGTCACAGATGGTTTTCATCCGGAAAAGGACACTGTTGATATGCTGAAAGAAAATGGCTTTGAGCAATTTGCAGATACGATCCAATGTTCCTTTGACAAAAAAGAAAATCTCGAAAACGGAGATACAATTTCATATGCCTGCACATATGACAGGCAGCTTGCCCAAAAAAATCATATCCGTATAAAACAAGACACAAAACAATATACAGTAACGGATCTGCCGCTATTTTATGATCTGGACCTGTTTGAGAATGTCATTGTTCGCTGGAATATTGATGAGAAGGAAATATATCCTGAAATATCCGTACCGCAGAAACAAAAAGATCTTCTCATATCCTATATGTATGAAGATGGGTCCTTTGATGGTGAAAACATCAGAATCAAGGCAACATATGATATCGACTTGCTGCATGAAAAGAAATATGATGTCAGCATGGAGAATACCATTGCTTATCCCATCGGGCCGAAACCGGTAAAGATCTCTTCCCTTGAAGAACTGGACGAAGAACAAACTCAGTCCGTTCACCAGCAGGCGGAAGACCTGTTTCTGAAAGAATTGTTGTCTTGCGATTTTATGGCTACATTCCATGGCGATGATATTCACATTGACAAAGTCAATCCTCCTGTGATTAAGCAGTCCTTTTTCGATAACGAAACTTTTACGATTGTCTTTTCTCTCGATGTCGCTGACCAGGATGACTGGTTTTCGATCTTCAGATCCTTCGATTCCTCGTACAGAGGGGCAATTTACAAATATCCTGACGGATCCGTTCAGTTTTTCAGCAAAACGAAACATGCCTGCAGATTTGAAGGTTTTCTAGGCTTTTATGAGCTGGCAACAGAAACAGCCTGGTAATCAAAGGAAATCGTAAATAACCCGGCATAAAAAAGAATGGTCACATCAAGCTGATCATTCTTTTATTTCCGTTTCTATTACCGATTTTTACATAAGATAACCTTAAAAGGGAAGATTTGCACCTTCCCTGTTTATATATTTTAAGAAAAGACCGAGTACTACCTGTTATCCTCTTCTGAAGAAATCAGGAATATCATCAGAATCAAATCCTACTTCTTCGTCAGTAGATGAAACGACACCTGTTGCAGGTTTAGCTGCTACAGGGTTGCTCTGTGCTGCAGGACCGTCTGAAGCAATCATCTGCGGTTTTGGAAGATCAAAACCTGTTGCGATAACAGAAACGATAATAGAATCGCCGATCTTATCGTTGATTGCAACACCGAAGATGATATCGATATCATTGCCTGCTGCTTCACGGATATAATCAACAGCTTCGCTTGCATCATATGCAGACATGCTTGTTCCGCCTGTTACATTGATGATAGCGGATTTTGCACCGTTGATCTGTGCTTCGAGAAGAGGAGACTGAATTGCTCTTTCAGCAGCTTCCTTAGCCTTATCTTCACCATCAGCCATACCGATACCGAACAATGCAGAGCCCTGGCCTTCCATGACGCTCTTGATATCAGCAAAATCAAGGTTAATCATTGCAGGAACTGCGATCAAATCTGTGATCGTCTGAACACCCTGACGGAGAATATTGTCAGCTTCCTTGAATGCATCTTCAAACGGAATATGTCCGATAACTTCGAGAACCTTGTTGTTGGAGATGATGATCAAAGAGTCAACATATTCCTTCAACTGTTCCAAGCCCTGTTCAGCCTGAACCATTCTCTTTCTTCCTTCAAAGGAGAAAGGTTTTGTAACGATACCTACTGTCAGACAGCCGAGTTCTTTTGCAATTTTAGCAAATAATGGAGAAGCACCTGTTCCTGTGCCTCCGCCAAGACCTGCTGTAAGGAAGATCATGTCTGCCCCTTCCATGGATCTGCGAATTGCATCTTCACTCTCTACTGCTGCCTTGCGGCCATTGTCTGGATTTCCGCCTGCGCCAAGACCTTCTTTACCTAACTGGATCTTGTTTGCAACAGGAGAAACATCTAATGCCTGCAAATCGGTGTTGGCAACGTAGAACTCTACACCCTGAACACCTTCCTGAACCATACGGTTTACAGCATTGCTTCCCGCGCCGCCTACACCAAAGACTTTAATCTTTGCAACCTGGTTGTACGTTAATTCTGCCATAGTAATCTACCTCTTCTTTAAAATCTATTTCTTTTCTAAAAATAACCCTTTTAATTTGTTTGTAAGAGTATCCTCTTTATTGCCGTCTGTTCTCTTTTCACGGTAGGACACCGCTTTGATAAATGCATCCATATCCAGAGAATCATCGGCAGTGCCTGTGATTGGCTGCTTGTCCTGATAAGCATAGAATAAACCGAGACATGTACTCAAGCCGGCATTTCTGCCTCCCAGTGTATCAGGAATATATGCTCTGGTTTCTATGCCAAGGCGTTCTTTGATCAAGGATGCAAGTCCCTGTGTTTCACCGCCCTCACCTGTAATAATAACAGTAGTTGGGCCAGCTTGCAAGATTGGGATGCAGGTTTTCTGAATTGCATCAAGCCATGCATTGACATTCGGACGTACACAATCAACGAGATCCTGCTCGTTGAATGTCCTTGTTTCTCCGTTTTCCGACCAGATATGCACCGGATTCAGTGAACACTGCGATACATCCAGACGGGCACTGTATTTTAACAGTTCCGTTGCCAGTTCGGCATCAATACCATATTTTTCAACAACCGGTGCAGCAATGGTTCCAAGGCCTGCAGGCATAACAGCTCCTGTTGATAATCTTCCGTTTTTCAGAAGGCCGAGTGTCGTGCTGGTTCTTTCCATCTTCAGGATGATCAGCTGATTGTTAACAGCCTGTTCGAACAATGCCGCTTCTTTTCCAATCGCATATGAATCAAGGAATATATCCATGACTCTCAATCCGGCTTTTTCCACGTATGTAACCAGATCATAGGACAGTTTTCTATCTGCACATAACAGATCTATATCAATGGTCAGCTGAGAACATCTTTCTCCGATCGGAACTCTGCGGCTGGTGATGCCGTTAACCGTATATTTGACACATACCGTCTGGATCAGCGCATAGTCTTTGCCGATGTCCATCTGCTCTGCTTTGCGGATTGCATTTTTAATATCCTGTTGTGTAACAGTCTGATCAATGCCTTCGATATCCACTGTAGACTTGAAGGAATATCTCTTCATCTTGTAGGAAGGCATAGCCAGAATGACTTTGTTGATTTTTGCGCCGATCATCTTCTGGGCATCGTCGGCAGCTTTTCTGACTGCCTGCATTAAGCCGTCAGGATCGGTAATCTCATTATATCGAATCCCGTAGAACGGAACTCTTTCCACTTTGATGATATTAAAACGGGTATTAAAAAACTCTCCAACGATCAGCCTGACCTCATGGTCAGCCACTTCCAATGCTGCATAAATCTTCTTGTCGCTCATCGTGAAGCCCCCTTTCGAATAACATTATAATATTAACACATTTATAAAATGAAATATAGGATAAAATTCATATATTGCATTTCATTTTGATATGTGCTAGACTTTATAAGCAAATTTTTGAATGAAGGAGGTTTTGGTATGTCCAGAGTCTGTGCCGTTTCCGGTAAGGGACCAATGAGTGGAAATAAGCGCTCCCATTCCATGCATGCATCACGCCGCAAATGGAATGTCAACCTGCAGAAAGTTCGTGTGGTTGTTGATGGTAAGCCGAAGACACTTAAAGTCTCAGCACGTGCATTAAGATCAATGAAAGCAGGAAAAAAAGTTAAATCCGTTGCCTAAAAAACGTTTTAAATGCATAGAAAGATCCCGTATCGGGATTTTTTTATTTGTCTTTGCACTGTATAACAAGGACAACTCCTTCATGTACCGTCAGCTTTCCCTTTTCCCCCATCACTTCATTGGACAAAGTATAAATATCTTCCGTGACGATTCTTCTCCTTTCCAACGGATAGCGGAATCCCTCCAGGGAAATGAGCGCATTCTCAGAGAAAAAGGATATATACGGATAGGAAGAATCAAACAGATACTCACCGGCAGCAAACGCTTCCAAGCGGTTTTGCTCATCCATCAAAATCACTCTGCCGGGATTTTTCTTGACAAGTTGTACATTGACATAGGCATGATCCATGCGCCCGCCGAGTGCTCCGGTCAGATATACTTTCTTATAACCTGCAGAAAAAGCATGATTGACTGCTGATTCACTGTCGCTGTCGTCTTTGACCGGATTGAGCTTGATGAATTTCCTGCATGAGTTTTGTATAACCTTCAGTTCTTCAGAATTCACCGAATCAAAATCGCCGATCGCCATTTCCATCACGATGCCTTTTTGTGCACATAAGAAAGCCCCTTTGTCTGCACCGATGTAGTCACCGTCAAACAAAGGGATATTTTTTGCCATTTTCAAAACGATCATCGCTTCTTCAGACAAGAGATTCTACCGCCTTTCCGATATCGTTTTTAAATACATACGAGCCTGCAACAAGTACATCAACGCCGGCTTCCTTGCAAAGCTTTCCGGTTTCGGCATTAATGCCGCCATCCACTTCAATCAAAGATTTCAAGCCTGCTTCATCAATCCACTTTCTGATTTTTTTGATTTTTTCCAGGCTTTCCGGTATAAACTTCTGTCCGCCAAACCCCGGTTCTACAGACATGATCAGAACAAGATCAAAATATGATAGATAGGGTTTCAACACTTCTGCCTCAGTTTTCGGCTTGATGCTGATTCCGGCTTTTTTTCCTTTCTGATGAATATGCTCTGCAAGTGCGATAATTTGTTTTTCCTCTACTGCTTCATAATGGAAAGTAATCAGGTCTGCCCCGGCCTCCATAAAAATATCCCCGTAAAAAGCAGGATCTTCAACCATCAGGTGGACATCCTTGTACAATGGCGAACTCTTGCAGAAAGCTTTCAGAATATCCGGGCCAAAGGTCAGATTCGGTACAAAGTGGCCATCCATAACATCAAAATGCAGCCATTCTGCCTTTGATGCATTTAATTCCGCTATCTGTGCTTTTGTGTCCGCATAATTCAATGACAGTACTGAAGGTGAAATAATCATATGTATTTTTCCTTTCTCTGCTGGATCATCTTTAAAACTTCCAGATAATTATTGTAACGGGTACGGGGAACACTTCCCTGTTCCACTGCTTCTTTAACCGCACAACCGGGCTCATTCTGATGAATGCAGTCATTAAAACGGCATTTTCCAATATACGGAGCAAACTCTATGACATCGTAACCAAGATCCTTTGCCTGCAGTTTTGAAAAATCCAGTGAACTGAAACCCGGCGTATCCGCTACAAGGCCATCCGCAACGACATGAAGCTCATTGTGTCTTGTCGTATGTTTTCCTCTGCCCAGGGCTTTGGAGATTTCCTGGGTTGCCAAATGGAAAGATGGTTCCAGCGTATTCAGCAGCGTGCTCTTTCCTGCACCGCTCTGCCCTGTCAAAACTGAGATTTTCCCCTTCAGAAGATCTGCAAGAGATGGGTCGAGTGAAACCATTGATGTCCGAATTGTCTGCATCGGTCCGTTTTCATATTCCCTGATTTTCTGCTCGATTTCCTGATCAATCCCAAGATCACACTTGGTCACGATCAGGACAGGCGTAATGCCTGCTTCCCTGATCAGTATGGAAAGGCGGTCAATCAGCACGGTGCTGAAATCGGGATCTTTGATACTCATGACTATCAGGGCCTGATCAACATTGGCAACAAACGGACGGATCAGATGATTCTTTCTCGGCAGCACTTTCTGCACTGCCCAGCGGTCATGTATCCACTCTGCTTCAACCAGATCACCTGCTGCAGGAGTGAACTGCAAACGGATCTTTCCTGTTAATACGGCATTCACCCTTTCCCCGTCTTCTTTTTGCAATGTATATTCTTTTGAAACAATCTTTACGATTCTGCCAATCATTCTTCGCCCCGATCAATAGTAGTACAGAATGACAAAGTTGTCTTCCTTCTGCGTATATTCTGTTCCGGGTTCCGGACTCACTTCAACCACAACGCCGATTTCGAGATTATCCAGTTCCTCTTGTGACATCTGGGTTGTATCGCGATTGCTGGTACGCACAACGATGCCCATATTTTCAAGCTCGTCAATCGCTTCATTCACTGTTTTGCCGATTATATCCTCCGGAATTTCAATCGTAGCGTATTCCGAATAGACAAGCGTAATCTGGCCGGCGGATTCGGGATTAAACAGAACACCCGGTTCCAGCTGTTCCTGGCGGATGATCGTGCCCGGTTCGGCATCGCTTTCTTCCGCTACTACCGTGATCTTCAAAAGCGGGTAATCCTGGCTGATTTCTTCTTCCGCATCGGTGATCTTGTAATTTGTATAATCCTTTGCACGGATGCCGATACCGCTGGAAACTGTTACGGTTACTTTGGATCCCGGTTCAAGCTCTGTTCCGATATCCGGTTCAACTGCAATGATAATTCCCTTTTCGGTATCATTCGTCAGAAGATACTGCACGCCTGCGGTATCGATGACAAGATTATTTTCTTCACATATCTCTTTCGCCTCGGCAATCGTTTTCCCTTCGAGGTCCGGAACCGTTGCCATAACCTCTCCCAGCTTGATTACACCGGACAGTACAAGACTGAAGAAAATTGCAACGATTGCCAAAAGCGCAATCATGACAATCAGTAATGTTGTCAGCTTCTTGTTGGGTTTTGGCTCTTTTTTCTTTGTATCTTCTTTTTTTACTTCCTTCTGGCGTACAGGCTGTACTTTAGCAGGCTCCTGCACCTTCTGTTTCACATTCAGAGTTCTTGTCTGTTCCTGCAGGACGACAGGATCTTCATTCAGCCTTTCACTGCGCAGGCATGTTGACAGATCCTTAAACATCTCATCACAACTGCGATAACGCAAAGCCGGATTTTTAGCCGTTGCCCGGGTTACAATATTTTCTATCGACTGCGGTACGGTAGGATTGATAGAGCGTAGTTTCGGCAGCGGGTCACGCATATGTTTCAAGGCAACCTGCACTGCCTGGTCCGCTTTAAAAGGAACATCTCCCGCCAGCATTTCATACAGTACTATGCCTAAGGCATAAATATCGGATTGCGGTGTAGCTGTATCTCCCTTGGCAAGTTCCGGTGCAAGATAGTGCACGGACCCCATAACGTTATTCGCCTGCGTCAGCTGCATGCTTCCCTTGGCTGTTGCAATACCGAAGTCAAGGATACGTATCGAGCCGTCCGCTTTGACAATCACATTCTGTGGCTTGATATCACGATGGATAATGCCTCTGCTGTGGGCTTCCGCAACGGCAGAAGTCATCTGTTTCATAATATCCACAGCTTCCTCATTCAAAAGAGGGCCGCGTGAGCGGATGACCTGTTTCAATGTGTTGCCGGGAACATATTCCATAACGATGTAATGGTGCCCCTTATAGTCGCCTACATCATATACTTCAACAATATTCGGATGGGCAAGAGCTGTAGCTGCCTGCGCCTCTCTTTCAAAGCGAAGAATACTGACAGCATCGGTACTCAAATCACTTCTCAGGATCTTAATTGCCACCTGGCGGTTCAGGATTGTATCTATTGCGAGGAAGACATCTGCCATTCCTCCCTGGCCTATATGCTGGATGACCTCATATCTGTTTGCAATAACATTCTTTCTGCTCATAGATGATCATCTCCTTCCAGATCAATCAGAATAATTGTCACATTATCAAATCCTCCGGCATCCAAAGACGCTTTTAACAGCTTCCTTGTGCGTAAAGCCGGATCCATTTCCTTATTGAAAACAATTTCCTTGATCTTTTTTTCGTCCACATAGCCATGCAGTCCGTCACTGCAGATTAACAGGCCGCTCATCTGTTCCTGATGGGTATCAATATCACTGCGCACGGTTTCCCATACACCTAATGCATTGGTGACGACATTTTTCTTAGGGAAGTTCTTTGCCTCCTCCCTGGTCAGCTGTCCATGCATGATCATGTCATTCACCAGCGTATGATCCATGGTAAGTTGTGAAAAACGCCCGCTGTCAAACCATGCATATGCACGGCTGTCACCGATGTTGACGACATACTTTCCGAGTTTTGTGATCATTACGCCGCAGAACGTTGTGCCCATGCCTTTAAAAGCAGGATGGTTCTTTCCGTAATTGAATATCTGCTCGTTGGAAATACTGATGTGATGAGCAATCCATTCCTTGATCTCTTCCCTTGAAGAAAATCCGGTTGTTTCCGAAAAAACCTTTGAAAAATATCCCACAGCCATACGGCTTGCAATATCTCCGCCGAGATTCCCGCCGATACCATCAGCGACAACGGCAAAAACATCATCTGCTTCATTGGTAGCGATGACGTAGCTGTCCTGGTTATTCTTTCTCAATAATCCTTTGTCCGTAATGCCGTAATACTTCATCCGTTACTGATTCCTCTCATGTCTTGCCCTCAGCTGTCCGCATGCGGCATCAATGTCCTCGCCATGCTTCGAGCGCAGCGTTGCCTTGACGCCGTTTTTCATCAGAACATCATAAAAATGAAGTGCCTTTCTTTCATCCGCCGTACGATAGCCGTGCTCATCTACCTGATTATAGGGAATCAGGTTAATATAAGCATTCATTCCCCTGACCAGTTTTGCCAACTGCACTGCATGTGCATCGGTATCGTTCACATCACGCAAAAGAATGTATTCAAACGTCAGGCGGCGATGATTGTCTTCGCTATAAGAACGCAAGGCATCCATCAGCACGTCCAGCGGATATGCATGGTTGACCGGCATCAGCCTGCTGCGCAGGTCATCATCCGGTGCATGCAGGGAAATGGCAAGGTTATACTGGTACTTTCCTTTGGCAAATTCCCGGATTTTCGGAACGATGCCGCATGTGGAAATCGTGATATGCCTTGCGCCGATTGCCAGGCCATGGTCCGAATTGATAATCTCGCAAAACCGCATGACATTATCGTAATTGTCAAAAGGTTCCCCGGTTCCCATAATAACGATGTTATTGAGGCGCTTTCCCTCTTCATCAAGCAGTTTCTGCACATGCATGACCTGTCCTGCCATTTCTCCGGCAGTCAGGTCTCTCTGCTTTTTCAAAAGACCGGATGCACAGAAAGTACATCCCATATTGCAGCCAACCTGTGAGGATACACAAAGGCTTTCTCCGAAATGGAAATGCATCAGAACGGTCTCAACAGATGCTCCGTCATTCATCTCAAAAAGATATTTTGTTGTTTTATCCCTTGCTACCTGTCTTTCAATCTCGGTCATAGGCTGCAATGTATATTCATTTTGCAACGTTTCAATCAATGCTGCAGGAAGATCTGTCATCTTGGCAAAGTCATCCACACGCTTTTTATACAGCCAGGTAAACAGCTGTTTTGCACGATATGGCTTCTGTCCCTTTTGCGCAAGCATCTCTTCCATCTGTTTTAAATTCAAGTCATAAATCGTCTGCATATCCGTTATTCTATCACAATCAGTGTATGTTTATCTCACCTTTTTTCAGTTTTGCCATATAAAATCCATCCCCGTCTGTTTCAAACGGAAATATCGTACGTTCTGAAATCATTTCAAATTCCGGGTGATCCTGCAGAAAAGCAGCAACCATTTTCTCATTTTCCCGTTTATTCAGGGTACATGTGCTGTAAACAAGGATTCCTTCCGGTTTGAGATATTCGCTGCCGTTTTCCAGTATCGCTTTCTGTATCGGCAGGATAGCATCAATATCCTCCGGCTTCAAATGCAAGCGGATTTCAGGCTTATGGGATAAGTCTCCCATTCCCGAACAGGGGACATCCATCAGAATGCGGTCAAAAGTATCTTTTTCAAACGCTCCCTTCTGCATCGCATCATTCACTTTTGTATGACAGATAGTAACACCTGCTTTATCCATCAGCTGTTCAATCAGCTTGGTTCTATGGGGATACAGGTCACAGGCAATAATCCTTCCTTTATTATGCATCATCTCTGCAATCTGCTCTGTTTTCGTGCCCGGAGCAGCACAAAGATCTAAAACATGCATTCCGTCGTGTGCATCAAGATATTTGGCCACCTCTTGCGAGCTGATGTTCTGAATCAGGATCTTTCCCTCTTTGAAAGCATCTGTTTCCTGCATGACACCGTCAAATGTGAATCCTGTATCACTGACAAAGTGGAAACGCGGGTCTGTTTCAACTTCCCCTTTTGTGATTTTCAAGGTATTGATGCGGCCGTATACTGCAGGTCTTTTCTGATTGCTTTGTGCAATACGGGCAGAGATCTCATTGCCGTAATGGGCATTCCACAAGCGGATCATCCATTCCGGATGACTGGTCACTTCCCATATTTCCCCTTTATTATGAAATCCGGCCCTTTCCACATTGCGCAATACGGCATTGACAAATTTCTTCTGATGTTTGCGGGCCATATTGACAGCTTCGTTGATAACGGCGTAATTCGGTATGCCTTGCAGGAAAAACATCTGATAGACACTCATATTCAGCAATACAGCTGTATGCTTATCTGTTTTTTTTGCATAAGGCTTCCATTGCTTTTCCAGAAGCGTCAGGTTGCGCAATGTTCCGTAAACTATTTCACTGATCAGCGCTGCATCCTTGCCATGATATGGCGAATGGCGCAAAATCAGGCTGGCATAGCCTTCTTCATAAATCACTTTATACAAAACTTCACTGATATATTCTCTGATTTCCATAAATATTAGTCCAAATATAAAGGATTGACATCAATCTGCAATCCGTTCAGATTTTCTTTTGTCGTATTCATAAACTGTCTGACAGCCTGCTGCATTTGTGCAAGGTCTTTCCCTTTCAGGATTATGCGGTTGCGGAAGCGGTCATTGATCTTCAAAAGGGAGATGACACCGATGGTCTTGAACGGTCCTCTGATAGACTTATACAATAGTTCGGCAAGATGTTCGACATTTTCCTGTTTATAGCCTGCAACAGTCAAAGCAATCATATACGTGTATGGAGGATACTGCCCGGCATGCCTGAACTGCATCTCATTTTTGAAGAACATCAGATAATCCTGATTGGCCGCCGAAACAACAGCGTAATGATCCGGATCGTATACCTGGAAAACGACTTCCCCCTTTTCCTTGGATCTGCCGCTTCTTCCTCCCGCCTGCATCAGCAGATCAAAAGTGGTCTCACAGCTGTGAAAATCCAGCCTGTTCAATCCCTCGTCACCGTTTACTACACCGACAAGCGTCACTTTGGGGAAATCAAGCCCCTTGGCAATCATCTGTGTGCCTAAAAGAATATCCGCTTCTCCTTTACCGAAGGATTCCAAGATCGCTTTATGACTGTTCTTCCTGGTCGTCGTATCTGCATCCATCCGCAATATGCGAGCTTGCGGGAAAACCGTTTTGACTTCATCCTCCAGCCTTTGGGTGCCAAACCCATAGGAAGAAAAGCCTGCATTTTCCCCACAGGAAGGACATGCCGAAGGCACTGCCATTTCAAAACCGCAGGAATGACACTTCATTCTTTTCACATCTTTATGATAGCTCATGGCAATATCACAATGCGGACACTGGATCACCTCCTGACAGCTTCTGCAGCGCAGTGCGGAACTGTATCCTCTGCGGTTTAACAAAATAATGGATTGCTGATGATTCTCCAGCCTTTGATGAAGCTTGTCTTTCAGAACATCGGAAAGAATATAGGATTCCCCTTTACGAATTGTATCTTTCAACGGCACGATGGTTACTTCAGGCAATTCACGATTCACTCTCTGATCCATTGTGACAAGGTGATAAACCTTTTTCATGCCTCTTGCATAGCTTTCCAGAGTGGGCGTTGCCGACCCGAGTATTACCTTGCAGCCATGATATTTCCCTCTCCATATGGCAATATCCCGGCAATGATAGGAAGGCTGTCGATCCTGTTTATAGGAGCTGTCATGCTCCTCGTCCATGACAATCAGTCCCAAATCATGAAAAGGCAGAAATACCGCACTTCTCGTTCCCACAACAATCTTTGCCTTTTTATTCTTTACCATCCGGTACTGCTCATATTTTTCCTGGGGATTCAGCCCGCTGTGATAAATTGCAAGTCCTTTTCCGAAACGGGAAGAAACACGTTCGATCATCTGCGGGGTTAGGGCGATTTCCGGCACGAGAATCAGAACCTGTTTTCCTTCAGCTAATGCTTTTGCGGCAAGCTGGAGATACACTTCTGTTTTCCCCGATCCTGTTACGCCGCGAATCAGATAAACAGGATCAGAGGAATCTTCAATCTCCTGCATCGCCTGCTTTTGGGTATCGGTCAAAAGAAACGGGACAGAAGTAATCTCTTCTTCAATGGCCTCCCCTTCTTTTTCCTTTTCGTAAAGAATAAATGCATCTTTATCCACTAATGCTTTGGCCTGATTCGGAAACAGCTTTCTGACTTCGCTGTATCTGCATTCCCCTTGCTTCTTCACGTACAGGAATGCTTCAAGCTGCTTAGGGGTAAGTGCAACTTCATTCTCACTGATTTTCACCCATTTTTCCATCACTGCCTGCTTATGGGAAGAAGATGGTTTCGCTTTGGAAGGCAGCATGGATGCAAAACAGGAAATCATCGTACTGAGTGTTTCGGCATGCATCCACTCCGCAAGATCATGCAGCTCTTTGGTAATCAGGCTTTCCCGATCGATTACGGAAAGAATTTCTTTTACAGGAAAACCAAGCCTTTTTTCAATTTCCTCTCGGGTTTCATCCGTTTCGGTCACCTTTTCTACAAAACCGGTCACATTGGCATTCTTCAAAGCAATCAAAACCCGGCACCCGGGGCTGACATCTTCCCTGCAGATATATGTAAATGTCTGATCCAAGGATCGAATCGGATGTTCGATCCAGCATTCCACTAATTTCATAAACTGTTCACATCATTTCCAAGCAAAATATGCTTTTTTGTGCAATAATAATACCATTAATGGAGCCGAATATGAAATGGAAAAGAATCGTTGTAAAGGTAGGCACTTCAACCGTATGCCATAAAAACGGTGCTCCGGATCTGCGCAGACTCGAAAAACTCTGCCGTACATTGACAGATCTGAAGAATATGGGTATGGAAATCATCCTTGTCACTTCGGGAGCGATCGGCGTCGGAACAAACAAGATGCATTTGGAGAAAAAACCGGAAAGCATGGCAAAAAGACAGGCTGCCGCATCCATCGGACAATGCGAGCTGATGCGCATTTATGATCGTTTTTTCATGGATTACGGGTGCTTAAGCGGACAGATACTTTTGACCAAAGGCATTACGGAAGATGCCAAAGGCAAACAGAATGTCATCGCCACATTCGGGGCATTGCTGGAAATGGAAGCAATCCCCATCGTGAATGAAAATGACTCGGTTGCCACAGAAGAGATTGTGTACGGGGACAATGATACCCTGTCTGCTGTCGTTGCCCAGTTTACAAAAGCGGATGTACTGATTCTGTTATCCGATATCGACGGTCTTTATGATAAAGATCCGGGCATTGATCCTTCCGCTAAACTGATATCCATCGTAAAGAATACCAAAGATGTGCTGCATATGGCTTCCGACAGCAATACCACACTCGGAACAGGCGGAATGATCACCAAAATCCATGCAGCGGAAATTGCAGGAAACAGCGGAATCCCTACGGTATTAGCCAACGGAAAAGATCCTTCCATTCTGTATGACATCATCCTGAACGAAGAAATACCGGGTACTCTTTTTGAGGTATAAATATATGCATATGATTGAACAGGCAAAACTTGCCAAACAAGCTTCCGCTACATTGCGAAACACATCTGCTGATGTTCGAAACGGTGTTTTACTGGAATTTGCCAGAAACATGGTTCTTCATCAGAACGACATCATTGATGCCAACCGGAAAGACATGGAAGAATCCGCAAACAACGGCATGTCTGAAGCTATGATGGACAGGCTGATGCTGGATGAAAAAAGAATTCAAGGCATGGCGGAAGGCATTCTGCAGATTGTGCAGTTGGAAGATCCGTTGTACAAGGTTCTGGAAGAAAAAGACCTTTCTTCCGGTGTACACCTGAAGAAAGTATCGTGTGCGATCGGTGTCATCGGCATCATCTTTGAATCCAGGCCGAATGTTACCGCTGATTGTGCTGCTTTATGTTTCAAGGCAGGAAGCGCTTGCGTATTAAAAGGCGGTAAAGAATCCTATCGATCCTGTTTATCCATTGTCACCCTATTCCGTGAGGCACTGAAAAAATTCAATCTGGATACAGATCTGATTCAGCTGGCCGACCGTCCCGATCATGCCGAAACACAGCAATTCATGGAATGCAGGGAATACGTGGATCTTTTGATTCCAAGAGGCAGTAAAAGGCTGATCGAAGCAGTGGTTCAAAATGCCAAAGTCCCAGTCATTGAAACAGGTGCAGGCGTCTGTCATACTTTTGTGGATGCAAGTGCAGACCCGGATATGGCAATAAACATTGTATTAAACGCCAAATGCAGCAGGCCGAGCGTATGCAACGCCATGGAAACCCTTCTTATCCATGAAGTGCATAAAGAAACCCTTTTACCACTGATGGTACAGAAACTGGCTGAAGCCGGCGTGACCATTCATGGAGATGAGGAAGCATGCAAAAGATGCCCGAACCTTCTGAAAGCAGATGAAAACAGCTGGCATACCGAATACAATCGTCTCGAAATGAACCTGAAGATTGTCAAAGATGTTTCTGAAGCCATTCAGCATATCCAGACATACGGTACAAAACACAGTGAATGCATCATTACCGAAAATCAGGAAAATGCAGACCTGTTCATGCAGAACATCGATGCGGCATGCATTTATCACAACGCCTCAACCCGTTTTACCGACGGATTTGAATTCGGCTTAGGTGCGGAAATCGGCATCAGCACGCAGAAGCTGCATGCCAGAGGTCCGATGGGACTCAAAGAATTAACCACATATACATACCTGTTGTCAGGAAAAGGAGAAATCAGATGAAAACATATAAAGACTATCACATGGGGCTTATAGGATGCGGACATATGGGCATGGCCATTGCCAGAGGCGCTGTACGCAAGGAATTTTTGGAAAGATGGCAGATTGCAGTATATGATCCGGATCCGGCTGTACAAAAAGCATGTGAAAGAGAAGGGTTTAAAATTCTTGAGAGCGAGCAGGAAGTTGCCGGACTCTCACACATTGTATTGCTGGCAGTAACCCCGCAGGTTGTCGATGTTGCGATCGAACACCTGAAAGGTGCACATATCGATTGCCTTCTTTCTATCGTTACCGGCGTTTCCATGTCCTATTACGAGGAAAAGCTTGGCGACATTCCGATCATTCGTGCGATGCCGAATACGCCTTTACAGATCAATGAAGGCGCAACTGCTTTATGCAAAAACGAAAAATGCAGAGCGGATGAATATGATTTTGTCTTCCAGCTGTTTAATTCCATGGGTGTCACAAAGACCATTCCGGAAGACAAGCTCGATAATATTGTTGCCGTATCCGGAAGCGTTCCGGCATACGTTTACTACTTTATCCAATGCCTTCTGAAGGATGCGGTGAACCGCGGCATTGATGACAGAGCAGCAAGAGAACTCATCGTACAGACATTTATCGGTGCATCCGAACTGTTAAAAAATGATATCCGTACGCCAATTGATGAATATATCAATGAAGTTTGCTCAAAAGGCGGTACAACTATCGAAGCTATTACGGAACTCAAAAACCGCAACATTGAAGACATCATTCATGATGCCAACCAAAAATGCATTGACAGAGCAAAAGAGATCGGCAGATAACCGATCCCTTTTTTATGACTTTGTTTCCCAGCGCTTTTTCAGCAGAAAGGCAGCATCCTTCGGCTGTCTGTTTCTGGTGAAAATGCCTTTTTTATTGCCGTTAACACGCATGATGCCTTCGGTTGTCTGGAAATCGGCAAAATTCCATACCAGTTCCCCTTTGATGAAGTCATAGCTGTCCATCACCCTGAAATTCATATCATAGTATTCGTTCTGGTATTCCTGGCTCCACATTACGGATGGCAATTTGTGCTCAAATGCAGAAGTATCTGCACCGAATTCAGTGAAAATCAACGGCTTGTCTTCACAAATTTTCTGCCATGCGTCCATCTCCTTGCGGAAGGCTTTTTCTGCATCCGGAAGATCCGGACCGCCGGCAATATACCAGCCATAGTATCGGTTCAGGCTGATGAAATCACACAACGGATGACAATGACACCGATCCGGTGTGCTGTTGACAAGCAGCGCTCCCGTTAAGGGTCTGTGCTGTCTGTCAAGGCTTCTGGCATAATCGAATAACGGTTTAAAGTAATCATACGCTTCCTGATAGGTCGTCTCCGGCTCATTAAAGATGCTGAAAGCAATGACGGACGGATGGTTCTTATCCCTCTGTATCATTTCCCTGATAGCCTGCTTATGATTTTCCTGTAACTGTGGAATTGTGTCAGCTATAAAGAAACGTGTATCTTTTCCTCCTGCACCTGCTGCCGCAAAGTTCATTAAGGAGCGCATCATGCCTACGGCAGGAACTTCATCAATAATGAGGAATCCTTCTTCATCCGCCATCTGATACCATTCCTCGGCATAAGGATAATGGCTGGTACGGAAGCAATTTGCCCCAGACCACTTCATCAATGCATAATCCCTCTTTGCAACGGAATAGTTGAAGGTACGCCCGATGACTTCAAAGTCTTCATGCTTGCCATAGCCTTTCAAATAAATCTCCTTACCATTGAGAAGAATCTTCTTTCCCTGTACCTGAATTGTTCGGATTCCAAGCTTAGCAGGATACTTGTCAATATCCTGATCTCCATCCACAATGCGGAATACGATACTGTAAAGATACGGATCATCCAAATCCCATAAATGCACATTTTCAATAACAAAACTGCTTTCTTTTCCCCTGCTTTCAGCGGTTTTGTTTCCCTTACGGTCAAAAACCTCTGCAACGACTTCATGATCTCCGTTTGTCCAGACAGTATATGCAATCTCTGCATCGTTTCCGTTTAAAGATATGGATGTATCATAATCCTGAATAGATTCCTTTGGAACATAGGTGACTTGGACACTTCTTTGTATGCCGGAATAATTAAAGAAATCAAAATACGGTTTGGCAATCTTGCGTCCATCAGAAAGCATGCCGGTAGCACCGCATGGAATGGATGTTTCACTCAGCTCATTATTGACCTTCACAACAAGCCTGTTCCTTGCATCCTGTGTCACCAGATTTGTGATATTGAGGCTAAAGGGTGTAAAACCGCCTTCATGAGATCCGGCATATTGCCCGTTTACATATACTTCCGCACGATGTGTTACACTGCCAAAACGCAGATAAATTTCTTTCCCTTCCTGTTTTTCCAGGAAGAATTTTGTTTCATACCAGAAATCCCCGCAATAATCCCTGTTTTCTTTTTCCGTAAACAGGTCTGCAAAGGTTCCGGGAACAGGCATTGAAAACGGATCGGGAAGACCGTTCACCCACCCTTCTTCTTTACCGCAGGAAGACGGATCAAACTGCATTTTCCATAACCCGTCAAGAGAAACAAACTTCCTGCATGCATTAATACATGGATATAATAAACTTTCCATATTACCCCCAAAATTCAAAATACTGTTTTGCATTATTGTAAGAGATGCCTTTGATGATTTTTTCCAAAGCCTTCTGATCATCCGGATATTCACCGTTTTCCACCCAGCCACCGATCAGATCACAAAGAATCCTTCGGAAATAATCATGTCTTGCATATGAAAGAAAACTTCTCGAATCCGTCAGCATGCCGACAAAGTCACATAACATCCCTTCGTTAGCTAAAGATGTCATCTGATCGATCATGCCCTTTTTGTGGTCGTTGAACCACCATGCCGAACCATGCTGGAGCTTAGAAATGAATGGTCCTTCCTGGAAACATGCCATGACGGTTTCAATCGCTGTATTATCGATCGGATTTAAAGAATAAATAATCGTTTTTGGCAATTCATCTGTTTCTGCCAGGGCATTCAGAAAGGAAGCAAGCTCACTGACAGGTGCACTGTTGCCGATGGAATCAATACCTGCATCCGCACCGAGTTTTCCAAACAGCTTTTTGTTGTTATCACGGATGACACCATAGTGAAGCTGCATGACCCAGTTCCTGTGGGCATATTCCATCCCCATCCGCAACAGAAAAGCCGTACGGAACTTTCTTTCCTGAAGTTGTGTAATTCTTTCTCCATGCATTCTTTTGGCGAAAATCTCTTCAACCTCTTCTTCGGATGCCGGCTCATACATGACCATATCCATGCCGTGGTCTGATACTTTGCACCCGTTATCTTCAAAGAAATCAAGACGATTGTGTAATACAGTCATCAAATCCCGAAAGGAGCGGATTTCCATGTCAGCAGCTTTTGAGAGCTTGGCAATATATGCAGGATATCCCTCTTTGCCAATGGACATCGCCTGATCCGGACGCCATGCAGGCATAACCTGAACCTTGAAGCTTTCATCTGCCTTGATCAGGCGATGCCAATGCAGATCATCTGCAGGATCATCCGTTGTGCACAAATGTGTAACCTTTGCCATTTCAATCATTTTTCTGGCAGTCATTGTTTTCAACTTTGCATTGCAGAGGTTCCAGACCTCTTCTGCCGTATCTTCATTCAGAACTCCCTGATAGTCAAAGAACATGCGCAGCTCGAGATGCGTCCAGTGATAAAGAGGATTGCCGATCGCCATGGACAGTGTTTCTGCCCATTTCTGGAATTTCTCACGATCAGAAGCATCACCGGTAATATATTTTTCCTCAACTCCATGGGCACGCATAATGCGCCATTTATAATGATCTCCGCCCAGCCATACCTGTGCAATGTTTTCAAACTGACGGTCTTCATAAATTTCAGCAGGACTCAGATGGCAATGATAGTCGATGATCGGCATATCTTCCGCATAGGCATGATACAGATGTTTTGCTGTTTCCGTAGAAAGAAGGAAATCACGATCCATAAACGGCTTCATCTTGAAATTCCTCCTGCCTTCTGATTCATCAGCTGAATCACTTCCTCTTCCGAGGCAAAGCTCATATCGCCTCTGACTGTCTCTTTTAATACACCGGCAGCAGAAGCAAACTCCACAGCCATCTGCAGATCATTCCATTTTAACAAGGCATGAATGATTCCCCCTGCCAATGCATCACCGCATCCGACTCTGTCCAGAATCGGGGCAACATCATATGTTTTGGAAACATATGTGTTTTCATCATCACGCAGAATTGCCGTCCATATATTTCTCTGGCTGTTTCTGTTATCCTGGTCTGCAGTTAACACGTATTTGAAATGAAACCTGTCGACAAGCTCTTCAGCCATCTCATACGGTGTTAATCCTTTAGGTGTTCCCAAGCAGCATACAGCATCTGCTTCATTGGCAATACAGACATCTACGTATTCCATTAACGGAATCATCACTTTTTGTGCTTCTTCGGCTGTCCAGAGTTTTGCCCTGTAGTTCAGATCGCAGGACACAGTCAGTCCGTATTTCTTTGCAGTCCGGCATGCTGTGTGAAGAGCTTTTACCATTTCTTCTGAAAGAGCTGCAGTAATCCCTGAAAAATGGAACCAGTCAGCCCCCTTCATGGCGGAATCAAAGTCAAATTCCTCAGCCTTTGCAGTAGCAATGGAACTGTTCTTTCTGTCATAAATCACCTTTGAATTGCGGATGGATGATCCATCCTCACAGAAATAGATGCCCAGTCTTTCACCGCCTCTTACCACATATTCTGTATCCAGGTGATGGAAACGCAGGGTATTCAGTGCGGCTTCGCCGATATCATGATCCGGCAGTTTGGTGATAAAAGATACCTTATCACCCCAATCGGCACATGCACCTGTCGCATTTGCCTCCGAGCCTCCGTAATACACATTGAATTTATCCGTCTGCAGATAGCGCAACTGATCGGAAGGTGTTAAGCGCATTAACACTTCGCCGAATCCAACTATTTTTTTCATCCTCTTACCTCTTTGACTATGTCTGCCGCTTCCCTTGCCAGCTTTTCTATTTCATCAAATCTCTTTTCCTGTATTAACTGTGGCTTTACCATCCATGTGCCACCTACACACATGATTCTCTTATAGGAAAGATACTCCCTGACATTCTGAATGTTGATTCCGCCTGTCGGCATAAACTCCACATCTACGTATGGAGCCGCCAGTGCTTTGATCATAGGCAGTCCTCCGCTTGGCTCAGCCGGGAAGAACTTAACCTGTGTCAAACCCAGCTCAAGAGCTCTTTCGATATCGCTTGGCGTGCATGTCCCCGGTAACATGGGGATACCTTTCTCCAATACATAAGTGACAATGTTCGGATTGAGACCCGGAGAAACAATGAACTCGCTTCCGGAAGCAACAGCTTCATCCACCTGCTGTTTGGTCAGAACTGTTCCCGCCCCTACACACATTTGAGGATATGCTTCTTTGATCAGGCGAATTGCAGAAGCTGCAGCACTCGTACGGAATGTGACCTCCGCACAAGGTAATCCGCCATTGCACAATGCTCTTGCAAGCGGAAGAGCATCCTCTTCATTTTCAATCACAACAACGGGGACAATTCCTGTTTTTTTCAATTTTTCAATTACTTCATTCATATATTAAACTCCTGAATATGCACTGAATCCGCCATCAACGGGGATCGTAATACCTGTAATAAATGATGCAGCCTCTTCATTAACCAGGAACAAGAGAGCTCCTGACAGTTCCCTGCTTTCTCCGAATCGGCCCATCGGTGTAGCTGCAAGGATCTTTCCTGTTCTTGCGGTCGGCGTGCCGTCTGCATTCCACAATAAAGCTTTATTCTGCGTTGTAGAGAAAAAACCGGGTGCAATTGCATTAACACGGATGCCTTCTTTGGAAAAATGTACGGCTAGCCATTGGGTAAAATTGTTAATTGCTGCTTTGGCACCGGAATATGCGGGAATCTTGGTCAGAGGTGTATAGGCATTCATCGAAGAAATATTAATGATACAGCATCCCTTTCTGCCAACCATCTGGCCTGCAAAAACCTGTGTAGGAATCAGCGTTCCGAGAAAGTTCAGGTTGAATACCGCTTCCACGCCTTCTGTATCCAGGTCGAAGAAACTTTTTGTATCCGCATCGATATCGCCCTCTTCATAGTATTCTTTGTCGGTGGTTGCCTTCGGATTGTTTCCACCTGCTCCGTTGATCAGAATATCGCATAAGCCGAAATCCTTTTTGATTTCCTCACTGACACACTCGCACATATCCTTGTCAAGTACGTTGCATGCATAGGCTTTGGCGATACCGCCGTTCTGTAATATTTCCTGTTCGACAATTCTTGCTTTTTCATAGGTCCTGTTCAGCAGTGCCACCTTTGCCCCGGCATTCGCCAATACCTTGGAAAATTCAGAGCATAATACACCGCCTGCACCTGTCACAACCGCAACCTTTCCGGTTAAATCCGTATCCAATACATTTTTCATCAAAATTAGGCAAGGAGACCCCGTCCTCTATAGGGCGGGGAGGAATTGCCATCCTCCTCTTTTTTTCTTTATGCGCACGTCCGTGATTTTAACAGACCTGCCTGTCTCCAGAACCACTCTGGTGCCGTTGCAGTGGACTCCTTTTGCACTGGTGATTCCTCCTCTGTAAATTAACGTGTCCCCGGGCTGGATGCAGTAGCGTTTTCTTCTTACTGATATGCGGCCCTTCGAGACCCTGTGTCCCCTGAACATCCGCTCGTTATTGGCATTGTCCCTAGGAATGCTGCGTTTCGTCCTGCCGCACCCGAGCTGCGAGCCGGACTTCTTTTTCCCGTCGCGGATGTCAATGTACTTTGCATCGTAGAACTTCTCCAGGCAGCGGCTGTTGCGGTGTGCCTTC
>CACXCB010000027.1 GCA_902766005.1 uncultured Erysipelotrichaceae bacterium
ACGCGGAATGAGGGATTTGAACCCCCGCACGCTTGCACGTCTAGCGGTTTTCGAAACCGCCCCCTTCAGCCGCTTGGGTAATTCCGCATTGGCATAAAGATTATACCATAAAAAGTAATTCTGTCATGCGTTTTATAAAGAACCGTATATCTTTAAAAATTCTTTTTTGAAGTCTTCTTCTGATAAATCACATGATACAGAAACAAGATCTGTATTTGTCTGATGATGAATTAAACAGATGATGTTGTCAGCCGTTTCAATGGTGATACCAGTATTATTTTCTTTGATCATGCCATTGATGCTTGCATAAACATGATCCTTTTGAAAATACCTTCCTTTCCTGAGGAAAAGGATATCTGATTGAGAAAGAAGGACAGATGTATCATGTAATAAAGCATTTGCATCAAACGGTTTAAAACCGATTTCTTTCATGATCTGTTCTGTATAATCTTTTCTTCTTTCTAACTTTGTTCTTTCTTCTTTGGAAAGAAGATCTTCTCCTAAAGAAAAACAATATACATCAGAGACCGTTTCATAAGAATTGTTAAAATAAGAAAGTACAAAGGGCAGTAATTCAACATGGACGATCAGAAGATAACGAAGGAAATTGATACGGGATATTTCCTGTAATAAATCATAGATGTTATGAATACGAAATAAATCTCTTTGAGACAAAGGAAGAATATTGATTTCATCAAAACCGGTGAAACCGTAAGTGCTGTCTGATAATCTGTATTCTGTTTCATAAGGAATACCGGAAACAAGCTTTTGTATTACCTGTGAAGGGGATATCAGGGCTTTGTCTATATCATTTAAAACACTTTGTTCAATTTTTATATTTGTATCTTTATCCGGATCAACCGGTAACACATACAAAATTCTCATGATTCACCTCCGTCTGTATAAAGTTTAGGTTATTATAAAGGAAATGAACAGATGAATCTGTTTTGTGGTACACTTGAAGGCGGAGGAAACAAAGATGAAGTTTAAAGATATCATTTATGAGCGTCCGGATATGGATGCGGTAAAAAATCAATTGATAGATTTTACAGAAAGATTAAAAAATGCAGCTTCTTATGAAGAGGCTAAGAAAGTATTTATCGAACAGGATGCATGTATGAGACATATCGCTACAATCCAGACAGTCGCAAATATCCGCAGGGATATCAATACAAAAGATGCTTTCTATGATGAAGAAAGCAAGTACTGGGATCATATCATGCCCCAGATGCAGGAATATCTGCAGCAGTTTACCATGGCATTGTTGGAAAGTCCTTTCCGCAAGGACTTTGAGAAAGAGTATGGTGATCTGATGTTTATCAATGCCGAGATTGAACTCAAGAGCTTTGATCCTGCTTTGATTCCTGACATGCAGGAAGAAAACAAACTGGCTTCTGCCTATGAGGATTTATTAGCTTCTGCACAGGTTGATTTTGAAGGAAAGAAATATACCTTATCACAGATGATGCCGTTTAAAAATGACATGGATGACGAAAGAAGACTGAATGCATGGAAAGCTGACGGACAATGGTATAAAGATAACCAGAAACAACTGGATGAAATCTATGATAAATTAGTTCATCTGCGTGATGGCATGGGTAAGAAAATGGGCTATGAGGGCTATACAACCTTAGGCTATTACAGAATGGGCAGAAACTGCTATACAAAAGAAGATATCGAAAAATTCAGAAATGCCGTACAGAAGTATGTTGTACCGGTAGCTGCAGAAGTATTTCAAAAACAGGCAGAACGCATCGGCAAATCCTATCCTTTAAGTTTTGCGGATGCACAGATTGAATTCAGATCAGACAATCCCAAACCACAGGGAACACCGGATGATATCATTAAAGCAGGCACAAAGTTCTATGATGAATTGTCTCCTGTAACCAGTGAATTCTTCCACACCATGTTAGATGGAGAATGGATGGATTTATTATCCACAGAAGGAAAAAGAGGAGGCGGATACTGCACAAGCTTATTTGATTATGAAGTGCCGTTTATCTTTGCCAACTTCAATGGCACACAAGGAGATGTAGAGGTTGTTACCCATGAAGCAGGACATGCTTTTGAAGGATGGTTAAACCGCGACAGAGTGCCGATGAACTACATCTGGCCGACGATGGAAGCATGCGAATGCCATTCCATGTCCATGGAATTCTTCGCCGAAGGATGGGCAGATGACTTCTTTGGCAAAGATGCTAAGAAATATCTTTACAGCCATCTGGCAGGTGCTTTGAAGTTTATCCCGTATGGTACAATGGTAGATCATTTCCAGCATATTGTTTATGAAAAACCGGATATGACACCGAAAGAAAGACATGCTGCATGGAAAGAATTAGAAGGCATTTACCGCCCATGGTTAAAGATGGATGGAGAAATTCCTTTCTGGAGTGAAGGGGAGAGCTGGCAATTTAAACACCATATTTATTCCAGTCCTTTCTATTACATCGATTACTGCCTGGCACAGACCATTTCCCTTGTCTTCTGGTCCATGATCCAGGAAGATAGACAAAAAGCATGGGATTACTACATGGCTTATACAGAGCAGGGCGGAACAAAGACATTCACCAACCTTTTGAAGGATGCGGGCTTGCCGAGTCCTTTCGATGAAAGTACATTGAAAGATGTATGCAAAAAAGCAGAGAAATTCTTAAATGAATTTGATCTGTTGGGTATTCAGTAACAAGCGGGTAAAACCGCTTTTTTTAATATATGGATGAAAATATTTTCACAATTTATGCCTAAAATGAAAGAAATTGCATGGAAAATGGAAAAAAACTGAAAAAAATGTGTCATTTATGTGAAACATTTTATATAATATTACGTGTTAACCCAAAAGGGTGAAGAGAGGAAAAGAAATGAAAAAGTATTTTAACTCAACAATGGCTACTATCTTAGCCGCTTCACTTCTTGCTGGATGTGGAGGTGGTTCAACAACTACAACAACAACTACTTCCGGTTCCTCCGCAGGAAGCGCTAGCTCCGCAGGCTCTGAGACTGCCACAACTACTACACCGACTGGCGATCAAATCTTAAAGTTTGGTACAAGCGGATTCGAAGGCGTTTTCAACCCAATTCTTTCTGATAACGTTTACGACTCCTATGTTACATCTCTGATTTTTGACGGTCTGGTTGATGTCAATGCAGAAGGTGAGTATGTTCCTGAACTGGCTACTTGGGAATTGTCCGAAGACCACATGACATACACATTCACACTTACTGATGCTGCATTCACAAACGGATCACCTGTAACTGCAGATGACGTTGCTTACACTTATAATACAATCAAAGAAGCTGATTATGCAGGTCCTCGTACAGCTGTAGGTGCTGCTATTGCTGAAATCAATGTTATTGATGACAAGACAATCGCATTCACAATGACAGACCCATCTCCTGCTAACCTGCAGAACTTCACATATGGTATTCTCGATGATGAATACTATGCTCACAGCAACTTCGAAGAACTCGCAGCTAAGAACAGCGAACCAATGGGATGTGGTATCGTTAAATTCGAAGGCTGGGCTCCGAAACAGTATGTAAGCCTTGTTAAGAATGATGAATACTATGGCGACCAGCTCCAGATTGCCGGCTTCCAGATGTTAGAAGTATCCGAAGATGCTCTCCTCGGTGCTCTGCAGAATGGCGAAATCGACTTTGCTCAGCCAGCAGCTAAAGCTGAAAACGTTGAAGCAGTTGAAGGCATGGACAATGCTCACCTCGTAAGCTATCTTGCAAATGGTTACACATTCATGTGCTTCAACACAACAAGAGCTCATACAGCTGAAACAGCAGTTCGTCAGGCTCTCATGTATGCATTGGATAGAAGAAGCTTTTTAACAGCTGAATATGGTTCTGAAGAACTTGTATCTCTCGGTATGGCTCCGATCTCCAAGACATCTTGGGCATATCCTGGTGATGATGAACTCAACGCTTATGAATATGATCTTGATCTTGCAGCTCAGATGCTCGATGATGCAGGCTGGAAGATGAACGAAACAACAGGTATCCGTGAAAAGGATGTCAATGGCGATGGCCAGATCAAAGCTGAAGACTATGAAACAATGGAACTCAACTGGCTCGTTTATCCAGAAGCTACATGGCCGGGAACACTGTCCAGTATGGCATTCGACTCTTGGGGACAGATCGGTGTTAAGCTGAACATCACAACTCTCGACTTCAACACTGTTGCTTCCACAACAATGGATGCTCCTGTAGGAGAAAAAGATTTCGATATTTATACAATGGGATTCTCTCTCTCTGTAGATCCAGACCCAACAGGCGGACTCTTCGATGCTGATGCATATTCCGAAGGCGGCTTCAATGCTTCCGGTTGGAGAAATGATCATGCTCAGGATCTCATAAAGCAGGGCTTGATGGAATTCGACCAGGATAAGAGAGCTGAAATCTACAAAGAATGGGCTATTATCCAGAACGAAGAAGTTCCTACAGCAATCGTTGCTTACAGATCTGAAATCTGGGGAATCAATAACAGAGTACATGGTCTTGATGATATCGGCGTCTACACAGACTTCACAGAAATCATCCAGAACGTAACTCTTGACTAATCGTTAATTAGTTATTGAATTGGCAATAAATAACGGTAGCGGTGATTTCGTAGCGATCCGCTACCGTTATTACTTATTTTCATTAATTCTTGTCTTTATTAGGGGAAGGAGGATATTGAATGAAGAATTACATGATCAGAAGGCTTCTTCAAATCATTCCGGTATTCTTAGGTATTTTATTCATTTTATTCTTTATCATTGATAAAGCTCCGGGAAGTATCACTTCCAATATCATGGACCCGAGAATGACACCGGAATTGAAGGCTGCCTTACAAGAAAAGCTTGACCCCAAACTTCCGTTCTATGTTAAATTCGTCAACTGGATTGGTGAAGCACTGCACGGAAACTTCGGCTGGTCGGCAAAACACTATAAGCCTGTTATCCAGGTTATCGGTGAAAATATCGGCTGCACATTCTCATTGTCTTTAATTGCATTGATTCTTGCGATGTTAATCGGTATTCCTTGTGGAATCATCAGTGCGACAAAACAATACTCTGCAGTAGATAATTTCCTGACCGTATTCTCATTGCTTGGACTTGCTCTGCCAACATTCTTTGCAGGCTTGCTGTTATTGAAAGTATTTGCGATTGAATTAAAATGGCTGCCGTCATTCGGTTTGTCTAATCCGTCTAACGCAAATGCAGACTTCATGACAAAACTGGGTGACTACGCATACCATCTGGTTCTGCCGTCTATCGTATTAGGCTTAGCTGAAACAGCCAGCTTCATGCGTTATACAAGATCCAGTATGTTAGAGGTCATCCGTTCCGATTATATCCGTACAGCCAGAGCAAAAGGCTTATCTGAAAAAGTCGTTATTTACAAACATGCATTCCGTAACGCTATGATTCCGATCATCACATTGCTCGGTTTCCGTATCCCGGGTTTAATCTCCGGTGCACTTATGACAGAGACAATCTTCTCTTTGCCTGGTGTAGGTAAACTGGCGTATGATGCTACCACAACCAGAAACTATCCTCTGTTGTTGGGAATCAATGCGATGCTCACGATTACAACCCTGTTAGGTACGCTGCTTGCCGACTTGCTGTATGCTGCAGTCGATCCGCGTATCAAGTATGATTAAGGAGGTTTTTTGATGTCAGCTTTAGATCGTAATGAAGAAATCAAAAGAGCCACGAAAGAAAATTCATACTGGAAGGGTGTTTGGAAGAGAATGAAGAAAAACAAGCTTGCCATGGTAAGTTTGGTCATCCTGATGCTGATTATTGCCGGATGTATCTTTGTTCCGATGTTTTCCAAATATACAATTTCGCAGGTTATTGCAACAGATGCAAATAAGCCACCGAGTGCAACGCATATTCTCGGTACCGATAAAATCGGCCGTGACTTGTGCGTACGTCTGTTTTATGGCGGACGTGTATCACTGGGTGTTGCTGTAGCCGTTACCGCATTGGAATGTGTGATTGGTGTAATTCTTGGTTCTATATCCGGCTTCTTCGGCGGAATAATTGATACCATCATCATGCGTATATCGGAAATCTTCATGAGTTTCCCATTCCTGATGATCTGTATTACATTGCAATCCGTATTCGGCAATTCCATCAGAACACTGATTTTCATTCTTGCTATTCTCTCTTGGCCGAGTATCGCCCGTATTGTACGTGGTCAGATTCTCTCCTTAAGAGAAATGGATTACATGGAAGCATGCCGTGCATTGGGTATTTCCAACACAAGACAGATCTTTGTTCATCTGTTCCCGAATGTATTGGCTTATATTATCGTTTATGTCACATTGTCAATGGCAAGCGTTATTCTGACAGAGACATCATTGAGTTTCTTAGGTCTTGGTGTATCTCCGCCAACACCTACATGGGGCAACTTAATCCAGGAGGCACGTAACCTGTTAGTCTTACAGTCCAAGTGGTGGTACTGGATTCCTCCGGGAATCATGATCTTCTTGTCCATTCTCTGTTTTAACATTGTCGGTGACGGATTGAGAGATGCAATCGATCCGAAGATGCAGAAATAAGGAGGGGTAAAATGTCAGAAATCTACAATAAAGAACCACTTCTTGAAGTGAAAAACCTGAAGACTTATTTCTACAGCGGAGGAAATGTTGTTAAAGCAGTAGATGATGTATCCTTCAAGGTATTCCAAGGCGAGACACTTGGCGTAGTAGGTGAATCCGGTTGCGGTAAATCGATTACGAACATGTCTCTTGCAAGACTTGTAGAATGTCCTCCGGGAAAATACGAAGGCGGAGAAATCCTCTTTGACGGCCAGGACATGTTAAAGATTTCCGATGCGGAAATGCGTAAGATCCGTGGAAACAAGATTTCCTATATCTTCCAGGAACCGATGACATCCTTGAATCCTGTATTCAAGATTGGCTATCAGATTGAAGAAGTACTGATGCTTCATCAGAACATGAACAAGGAAGAAGCACGCAAACAGGCCATTCATGCATTGGACATGGTCCGTATTCCGAATCCGGAAAGAATCGTTGATGAGTATCCGTTTGCATTATCAGGCGGTATGAGACAGCGTGTCATGATCGCTATGGCATTAGCTTGTTCACCGAAGTTACTGATTGCCGATGAACCGACAACTGCTCTGGATGTTACTATTCAGGCACAGGTTCTGGATCTTATGAATAACCTGAAAAAAGAAATCGATACATCGATTATCTTTATCACGCATGACTTGAGTGTTATTGCCGAAATGGCTGACCGTGTCATGGTTATGTATGCCGGCAAAGTCGTTGAACTTGCTGATGTTAATACGATATTTGAAAACCCGTTGCATCCATATACAAGGGGCTTAATCGGATCCAGACCGGATATGAGCACAAACAGTTCCAGATTGAATGTTATTCCGGGTAACGTTCCTGATTTATCCGATCTTCCGGAAGGCTGTTCTTTTAATCCAAGATGTGATAAAGTTTGTGAAATGTGCCATCATGGCGTACCGGAACTGGTTGAAGTTGAACCGGGACACTTTGTACGCTGCTTTGTGACAGGAGGTAAGACGAATGAGTGAAGAAAAAGTTTTGATTGATGCTCGTCATCTGAAGAAATACTTCCCGATCAAGGGCGGTGTCATGCAGAGAACCGTTGGTAATGTTAAAGCCGTAGATGATGTCTCCTTCACAATTAAGAAGGGACAAGTCATGGGACTTGTAGGCGAATCCGGATGTGGTAAATCCACAACCGGAAGAACTGTTCTTGACCTGATTAAACCGACCAGCGGTGAAATGTATTATGACGGTGTGGATATTTATAAACTCAGCAAGTCTGAATTGAATAAATACCGTACAAAGATGCAGATTGTCTTCCAGGATCCGTATTCCTCATTGAATCCGCGTTTGCCGATCTATGACATCATCGGTGAAGCTATGCTGGAACACAAGATTGTTTCCAACAAGGAAGAAATGATGAACAGAGTCTTTGAACTCATGGATAAATGCGGTCTGTTTCCTGAACAGGCAGGACGTTATCCGCATCAGTTTTCCGGGGGTCAAAGACAGCGTATCTGTATTGCAAGAGCATTGGCAGTCAATCCGGAATTTGTCGTATGTGATGAGGCTGTATCTGCATTGGACGTTTCCATCCAGTCACAGATCATCAACTTATTGAAAGATTTGCAAGAAGATTTAGGCTTAACATATCTGTTCATTTCACATGACTTGTCTGTCGTTAAGTTTATCTCTGATTCTGTAGCAGTTATGTATTTAGGTGAAATCGTTGAGATCGGTTCTAAAGATCAGATCTTCAGCGAATACGTTCATCCGTATACACAGGCATTATTATCTGCAGCACCTTCTTTCGATCCGAGAAAGAGAAACAACTCGAAACGTATTATCCTGCAGGGTGACTTACCTTCCCCAAGTAATCCTCCGAGCGGATGCCGTTTCCATACACGTTGTCCGTTTGCAACGGATAAATGTGCAGCAGAAGTACCGGCTGATGTTGAGGTTGAAACAGGCCATCATGTCAGATGTCATTATGCCAAAGAGCGTTATGCACAGAGGCAGAATGAGCAATAATGCTATTTATCAATAAAGAAAAAGTTGATGAAGATGTTGAAAAGATAAGGGAATATACCTTATCTCCCGAACAGCTTCAGGAATCCATTGCCAGGAAAGAAAAAGAGAAGAAAGAAATCAAAGAAAAATCAGAGGGACTTACTTTTAAGGATGTAGTGGCAATGACCATTGCCATCATTGAACTCATCCTTCCGTACTTCCTGATTTGCATTGCTACGATGGTTGCTGTCTTCTTATTCTTCTGGTGGATGGGCATGCACAGGTATTAAGCAAATCATTGTTATGTCAGTATTTCAGTTAATTGAAAGACTCATAATAGAAGCATAAAAGCTATAAACCGCATAAACGATTTATAGCTTTTTCTTTGCGTTTGTGAATATAAAAGGGGAATCATTGTCAGATTATCTTTTATTCAAAAAACCTTTTATAAACATTTTTGCAGTTATAAAAATAGGCATTGATCCGCATATGTATCTATGCTTAAATGAGCTCATGCATCCATTATTGGATGCTGAAAAAAGAACATCTGAATACGGAGCATGGATAGTATAATCCGTGCTAAGGCGGCCTGTGCTCTGCGAGTATGGTTCCTCTTTAGTCACAATGAGTAGGGAGGGCGGCAGCTTCCTCAAACAAGTGCCGAGAAATCGATACTTGGAGGAATGACATGCAAGATGAATTTGCGTTTATTGCAATCTTAGTTGCAATTATGGCTGTAATAGTCTCAGTGATAGGAATCACTATTACTATTCTCTTAGACCAAATGAAATCGAAAAACGATCGCCCTACTTCCACAAAGTGC
>CACXCB010000028.1 GCA_902766005.1 uncultured Erysipelotrichaceae bacterium
ATATTCTCCATATGCTCCCGAATTAAAGAGAATGGATAAAAATGGCTTATTAGTAGATTTATAATATGTGCTCTTCCAATAAGGAATCGCAATAGCCAAAATGCGTAAAGCCAATACAGCCAACGCAAAAAAACATATTGCAGCAATCCCCATTGCGACATTCATATAAAACTGATTTATTATCTGTTGTACTTCGTCCATATTAACTCCCGACAAACGTTATATTAAATGTCATTCATGTGATTTATTAGTAAGATTTGCAAAGAGTTCACTCCAGTTCTCTTCGCTCCAAACATAAGCTCTCTGAAAAAAAGGAATATCATAATAACAAGGTGTTGTAAGAAAAAACAATGATTGATCTTGTGCTTTCATGCGTAGCGTCCTTTCGCTTTTTGTTGTTCACTTAATCGTGAATCATTATATGCACACCGCTCTTATCTATTCCAAATCTCATATCCCTGTCGTCGTGCCGAGTCATAAACAGGCTTCATATTCTTATCCAGAATATTGCAGAAGTCCTCTAGGGTATTTCCTTTACGATATAGTTCTTGTCCAGCCCATATACAGTGTAGATTATCCCTGTAACATGCTTCGTACAATTTATATATTCCTGGCTTTTCGTGAATCAACCCATACAAGAGATATTGGTTATTAGCAAACTCCTTAAAGAACGGATTCCATCTTGGAAGTCGATTACTCTTTGAACTATTCAGAGACGACTCCATCGGCATCAAATTCCAAAGTTCATCATTCATTACAAAAGACCATGGGATGAAGTGATCGACATCATATTCTTTGGGAATAATTGCTTTTCCCGTGAACACATCCCTTACTTCACTCAATTCAAGAACCCCATTCCAGAGCTTTCGAACATTTCCAAGTTTGCGCATCTTCTCATCCATCGGAGCAAGTTTATATGCGAGTCCTGGAACTTCCGGATTATTATTTTGAAGCCATTTTACTTTTTCATATTGAATCCAACCAAGAATAGATACGGTATTATCCTGTATCATTTCCATCCAAATTGGATTAAAGATTATTTCTTTCTTCAGTTTGCTTGATTCCCCCAAGGTGTACGGCAATAGATTGATATTCTTATCAAATTCTCTTATATATGTCGTAAGTCGCTTAACACTTTCCCAATCTATATGCGAATCACTTTTAGAAAAGAATCCAGCCAAAGCTCTGTATGGAACCATGTTTGTCAACTGTTCCTTAGCTTCTTTTAGAGCAGGATCATGTTCTTTTATCGCTTTCTTAATCTCATCTTTTGAAGCATTTGATTTCAATCCGCTCAATTCAGTCAGTTTTAACACAGCTCTCTCAAGACCGTCTCTAACCCGACCATCCGCTTGAATCCCACTTAAATGTATGTGGAACTCACGAACCGAATACCAAGCATTGCAGATCATCTCATTTATCACTTCATCAAAAGTGGTTTTCTCTTTATTTTCAGATATAAGCTTTACAATCGCTTCTAGCCAATAAAACTTATAGCAATAAGAAGGATCTTTCATCATTAATGAAAATCCCTCTATATCAAGAGAATTGTAATACTTATCATCAATTCTTATACTATATCCAATTTTTTCATTATCAAATTCAGCCACTTTTCGTTCTCTCTCCCCGGTCGAACATCACAAGTTACTTTTTGATCAATGACAATTACTGTTGAAAAATCTGTTATAAATTCTTTAAATGAGTTCTCAGTAAAACTAGAAAAATATCTTTTGCCTCGATATCCTTCAGTTTCGCCATATTTAAATGAGGTATAAATATATCCTTCAGGTCTCAAAGAAAGAATCATTTTACCCAACACAGCTTTAAGTTCATTCTTTGGCAAATGGAGAATAGATGCGCATGCCCAGATGCCATCATACTTTTCTTTCTCACTTAGTTCCTGAAAGAGCATATGTTTTACCGGTATTCCTATATTTTTACTTGCTATCTCACAAAGAACTTCTGAACCGTCTATCGCTTCGACATTCATACCTTTACTCAAAAAATATAGAGTATCCCTTCCGGAGCCACATCCAAAATCCAATATCAAATCTCCAGGAGATAGATATGATAGGAACTTATCCTGTATTTTGGAAAAATCTACATTCAGAGTATCAGCAGAAAACTCTTTTGCATTTTTGTTATAAAATTCCAGTGTCGAATCTATTTTCATACTTATAGTTGGTCGTACTTAGCTGAGCTGCCCCTTGCCTTATCAACCGGATACTTCTTCTCATTCTGTTCCATCTTCATATTTACGATTTCGTCTTCATCAAGTCCCAGTCTATCGAGAAGATTTCTTGAATAGACAAGAACATCTGCAAGTTCTTCCTTCACATGCTGAAGGTCATATTCGTTATCGCTCCACTGGAAGCATTCGAGAAGTTCTGCTGCTTCTATCACTATAGATTTTGCGAGATTTTCCGGTGAATGGTATTGGTCCCAATCACGATCCTCAGTAAATTTCCTGATTCTGTCAATTGTTTGCTGATTCATGTTTTACATGCTCCAATCTATTTTTCAAATAATGTGAAAGACCGGAATCTGTACAATAGATATAGCAGCCTTTCAACCCTCTGGTGAGAAGAGTTCGATAGGTGTTCTTTATTATTTCATCCGCTCTTTTCTTTGCTTCATCGGGATTGTCTTTGTAAAGTTTCTTGATACCCTTTAATGATTGGTCTGTCTTTGCCCTTTTAGTAAAGTCGGTTACTATATGATCATCTTCAAATCTGATATCGTCACCGATGATGACACCAACATAGTCAAATTCAAGTCCCTGGGAAGTATGTATACAGCCCGCTTCATTTATTGATGTTTCGCTCACAGCAAACGGTTCTCCGCTTCCCAGATTCCAACTCATCTCAAAATCACCAATTTTAATATCATGATAATCTGAATTATTCTGTTCTTTCTTAAACCATTCCCAGCAATATCCGGCAAGAACCCTTGCTCTGTTTGCTACTCTGTTTCTTTCGATAACGAGATTCCTCATTTCATCCGGGCTGTCACAAATTCTGATATCGTAATCTATTCCTTCAAGATTATAATTTGCTGTCTCTCTGATTTCGAGCACATCATCAAGCCATGCCAAATATCCATCAGACCCGTTACATCTAAACTGCGATTGAAGTTCCAAATAATGGATTTCAGAGCCTTCCTGTTTCGCCCGCTTTTCAATTTCTTCTACGGAGCCAATGTCATCCATTGTTACTCTCTGGCTTTCATCTATGAAAAAGACCGAGCAAAAAGCTGCATGGATGATCTCTTTGATCTGATTTTCACCCATGTTATGAAACATACCCGACTTTTCATTAAGTCTATGTGCCTCATCACAAAGAAGTGTATGCGCTACATTATTACCCGCTTCAGTATATGTTCCCGAGCCTTTGAACATATTATCAACGCTACTCTTTTTGATCTGCCCTTTAAGTTTTTTCAGATAGACTTGTCTGGGAGCACTGTTTTTAGAAACATACTGAACAAGCTGATCTCTTTTGGTAAGCTCAGCCAATAGATTTATCGCTATAACGGTCTTCCCTGTACCAGGACCACCCTTAACAATTACCGTTCTTTTCTTATAGTCTTTTTGGCATTCAAGAGATAATCTTAGAATTTCCTCATAAGCAACCTTCTGTTCATCAATCATAATGAACTCACGATTGCCTTTTAACATAGAAC
>CACXCB010000029.1 GCA_902766005.1 uncultured Erysipelotrichaceae bacterium
AGCTGAGCTACGACGACAGCACCAATAATATACCAAAGTGAAAAACAGATTTCAAGGCTTTTCGTATGTTTTTCTTTCAACAATTACATCGTCACCGTCAAAAACGATAACCATGTATGACGGCTTGGACCCGTCGCGATTGCGCCAGATGGAGCCCGGGTTCAGAAGTCTTACCCCTTCTACCACTTTATCAAAATAAATATGCGTATGTCCGAAGAACGCCATGTCGCAATCCTGTGCCTTCGCCCTTTGTGCAAGCATTTCAAATCTGCCGTAAATCATGTCCCTGTGTCCATGGACCATATAGATGCGATGGTTTCCGATTTCCAGTATGCGGCGCATCGGAAAAGTTCCGTAATAATCATTGTTGCCCTGCACAACCGCAAAGCCTTCTGTCTCATACGGAGGAAGTTCCGTGTCGCCGCAATGCAGGAAATAATCCGCATCCTTATATGTTTCACGGATGTAGTGCAAGCATTCCCTGGTACGGTGATTGTCACTGATCAGAATAATCTTTTTTTTCTTTTTCATGGGGTTATTATACAGTAATATATTGAAAAAAACGAAGTATTTTATACAAAATTGTGATACCATATTTCTAGGAAGGAATCTGTTATGCTGAATTTCAATATCACCCCTTACAATTACTGGGTATTATATGCAGCCATTGCTGCTGTTGTTGTGAGCCTGCTCATTCTGGCAAAAAAAGCACTGGCCATTCCAAAAGCCATCAAGGAATTTGATCCCTACACATCAAGGATGCAGAGAAACCTGCAGGTCATGCAGATTAAAACAACTGCAATGAATGAGAAAAAACAAGAAGATGCCAAAAAGAACAAGCTTCTGAAAATGGCTCTTCCGGTTCTGCTTGCCATCTATGAAATCTACAAGAAAGATGATTCCATGAAAGGTGTCAAAGGTTTCAAGGATGCGGCACTGGCATATGTCAACCAGGGAAAAGCCGACAAGGCACTTGCAAAACGCTTAAAGAAAATCATGTAAAAACGGTATGCAAATACCGTTTTTTATTCTTCTTCCATTGTGTTTTGGGCATGGAGCGCTTCATATACATTGCGTGCAGCTTCTTTGGGAACGACTTTTGCGATATCCTCTTCGCTTGCGTTTTTTAAATTGGTGAAATTGCCGAAGCTTTTCAACAAAAGCTTTTTTCTTTTCGGACCGATTCCCTCAATTTCATCGAGAATGGATTTGGTCTGTGCCTTGGAGCGCAGCTTTCTGTGATAGGTAATCGCGACTCTGTGCACTTCGTCCTGCATTCTTGTCAAAAGAAAGAACAAGCCTGAATTCTTATCGATATCAAAAGTCTCGCCATCGGTATCCATTAAGGCATTGGTGTTATGGTGATCATCTTTTACCAAGCCCATAATTTTGATTGTTTCGCCCAGCCCGAGAGAATCCAGGATCTCTTTGGCCGCTTCAATCTGAATCCATCCGCCATCGACAAGAATGCCGTCCGGCATTCTCCCCTCTTCCTTTAACAAGCGGAAATATCTGCGGTATACGACTTCCTTCATGGAATCGACATCGGAATTGCCCGTATGCAGTTTATAGAGGCGGTAGCTCTTTTTATCCGGAACCCCGTCTTCATAGACCACACAGCTGGCAACCGTAAAAGCACCGGAAATATGGGAGTTATCGAACAGCTCGACACGGTTCATTGCCCTGCCTGCCAGTTTTGATAATTCCTCTACGGCATTGCTGGTCATGGTTTCCTGTCTTTCCACCGTATTGAATTTCAGTGCGAGCTGTTTTTTAGCGTTCTCGAGGCACATCTCAATCAGTTTCCTGCGATAGCCTTTCTGGGGTTGGCTGATCCGCATGTCAAGCACCCCTTCCAGCGAACTGCAGTCAAAATCCTTTGGCAGCAGTAATTCCCTTGGAGAAGGATGCTCCTGGTAAAACTGTACAAGGAAAGAGGAAAATTCATCTTCGATATCCCCATACAGCGGACGAAGACGAAACTCCTTGTTCAGCACGACCCCGTCCCTGACAAGAAAGCCCGTAATAGCAAGATACCCTTTTTCAAAGTACCATGCAAAAGCATCAATCGCGCCTCTTTGGTCTTTTTCAATATTCTGTTTGTCTTTGGCAACGCTGGCAAGGCTTTGCAGCATTTCCTTGTATTCCTGTGCCTTTTCAAATTCCAGATTCTCGCTTGCAGACATCATCTTTTCACGGAGCTCGTTTTCCATTTCCTTTGTATCTCCGTTCAAAAATCTCGAAATCTGTTCGCTCATCTGTTCATATTTTTCGGCAGGAATATCATATTCACAAGGTCCGAGACATTGTCCCATATGATAATACAGGCATACCTTGTCCTTCATTTTGTCACATCTGCGTAACGGATATAATCCCTGTAACAGCTTCTGCGTATTCCGTGCTGCGGTCGCATCGGGAAACGGGCCGAAATACTTTGCCTTTTTATCCTTGCGGGTATCCCTGGCAACCAGCAGGCGCGGGTATTTTTCCTTTGTCAGCTTGATATAAGGATACGAGCTGTCATCGATAAACTGAATGTTGTATTTGGGGCGGTATTTCTTGATCAGGTTGATTTCCAGAACAAGCGCTTCCTTTTCGGTTTTGGTGACGATGAAATCAAAATCCTCGATGTTGCTGACAAGTTTGGTTGTCTTGAAATCATGACTGCCGGTAAAATACTGATTGACACGATTGTGCAGGTCCTTTGCCTTGCCTACATATATAATTTCATTGTTCTTGTCTTTCATCTGGTAGCTTCCCGGTTCATGGGGAAGATTGACCAGCTTCGCTTTAATATATTCCCGATCCATACAGCCTCATTTCATAATGACAATAGTTGCGCCGCTGCCGCCTTCATTGGGCATGCCGAGCCGGAATTCCTTGACGGATTTATCCTTCTTCAATGCCGCATGCACGGCAGAACGCAAAGCACCGCTGCCATCACCGTGGATGATCCGGAAGGTATTCAAGCCATGGATTTTCGCTTCATCCACGTATGCCCCCATTTCTTCCATTGCTTCATCCACACGCATGCCGATCAGGTTGCATTCCAGAGGCATGGTGGAGAAAATGCTCTGCCTTGCCATTCTGACGGTTGTCTGTGGTTTCTGTTTGACAATGACCTTGTTGGAAGGACGGATCTGGCTGATCTTGACACGCATCTCTCTTCCATTCATGTCTACTCTGACATCCTTCTTGCTGATGGAAAGAATTTCGCATACCTGCCCGGAACTGCGCAGTTCAACCGCATCCCCGACCTTAAATTCATGCTCTCCGTTTTCATCACCGGAGACTGTATCCGGTTGGCTGGAAAGCTTATTGAGCTTCTTTCTTGAGCCAAGGACTTCATGATACTGGCTGTTCATCTGTTTCTCCCTGATTTCCTTCAGTATCTCATCCGCTTCCTTCTTGACTTCTTCCACATAGGCATCTGTTTTCTGCTGCAGCTGATTATGCCAGTCATCCTTTTCTTTTTCAAACCGGATTTTTTCCTTTTCCAGTTGTTCGGTTTTCTCCTGAGCTTCTTTTAACTGCCTTTTCAGTTCTTCTTCCTTTTCACCGGTTTCCTGCAGCTGTTTCTCGAGCCTTTCAATCAGCTCATCTTCCGTCGTCTTTGCCTGTTCCTTTAAAAATCTGGCATATTTGATAATGGAGGCAGGCAAACCGTACCGTTGCGCTACCGCAAAGGCATTGCTCGAGCCGGAAAACCCTTCCATGTATTTATATGTAGGTTCGAGTTTTTCCATGTCAAACTGCACACTCGAAACAAGAATATCAGAATGCCTTTTTCCATAGGCTTTCAAGCGGCTGTAATGGGTTGTCGCAATGGTCATGCATCCCCTTTTGCGCAGTTCATTCAAAATGGCAATCGCAAGACTTTCGCCTTCTCTCGGATCCGTTCCGCTTCCCACTTCATCCAACAGAACAAGGCTGTCACTTGTCGCATTGCGGCAGACTTCTGCCTGTTTCTGAATATGGGAAGAAAAGCTGGATAAGGATTCAACCACGCTCTGATCATCGCCAATATCCGCAAAAACCTGATCAAAATACGGAAGAACCGCCTCTTCGCATGTCACCGGCATGCCGCAATAGGACATTAACACAAATAACCCGACAATCTTCATGGAGACGGTTTTTCCTCCAGTGTTAGGCCCGGTAATCAGCAGGGTTTTCTGCGGTGCTTTTAAATGATAGTTATTCGCAACAACCTTTTTTGGATCGATCAAAGGGTGTCTTGCCTTGATTAACGATATTTCTTTTTCCTCACTCAGTGAAGCCGCATAGCCATCATGCGCTTTGCCCCATTCCGCTTTGGCAAAAATACAATCGAGAATGGCACAGGTTTCAATATTTGCAACTTCCTCAAGAGCAATTTCCGCCACTTCTCCTGAGCAGATGGTCAGAATTCTCTGTACTTCTTCTTCCTCTTTGTGCAACAGTTCCTGTTTTTTGTTGTTGGCACCCATAATCGAGGCGGGCTCAATATAGGATGCCTGTCCGGAGGCACTGTCTCCGTAAACCAAACCGCCGAAACTGTTTTTATCCGATGCTTTGACAAGGATCAAAGCTCTGCCGGAACGGTATGTCACAATGGAATCCACAACCGAATCCGGATGGGTGGCAATAAAACGGTTTACCGCACTCAGGATTTCATGATCGGCATGACGCAAAGCACTGCGGATGCCTTTGAGTTCAGGACTTGCACTGTCCATGACTTCACCGTAATCATTTAAGCATCTTGACAGGGAATGCTCTGTACGTTCATGGATTGTCAGTGTACCGATCAAATCTTTTAATGCCGGATGCTCAATATCTATAAGACTTCTTTCGTAAGAGACAATGCCCTTTACACCCTGTATCAGATGGATGACATCCACAAGCTGTTGCCCGTTCAGAACAACACCCTTTTCTGCACTGATTAATGCCGTACGGATATCCTTGATGCCGTAAAACGGAATCGGTCCATAATGTACGGTACATTCCAATGCTTCCCTTAACTGTTGCAGCCTTCTTTGTATTTCCAGAATATTATAGGAAGGATGCAATTCTTCTATTTCCTTAATACCCGCTGAAAAAGAACAGAATGATTTCATCTGTTCTTTGATTACATCGAGTTCCAGACTTTTTTCCAAGTTCATCTTCACAACCCCAGATCTTTATACGAGGACAATTCTTCAAACCCTCTTTCTTTCAGCCATTCTTCAACCGCCTGTTTCTGCTCTTCGCTCAGCTTGGAGGCATCTTCATAAATCTGGTTGAATGCCTCGGCATCAATGACCGGAAGACTGAAACGGTCAAATGCCATCGTCACCAGACCGTTGACTTCCTTTGCCAGTGTTTTTTCCACCAGCATGTTTCCATTGGAAAAGACAGGCGTATTACAAAGCAGGCTTAGTGCAAGGATCAGTACCGTTCCTTCCAATAATCCCAATGCCCCGCCGAGCAATGCGCTTGCCTGATGAATCACAGGCAGATTCTGCAGATCCTTGACCATCCTGTCAATCAGAAGCGATACGATGCGAAATGCGATCAGAAGCACCAAAAACCAGGACACCTCATTTAAAAAACGCATGGCAGGTGCTTCAAACATGGATCCCTGCAGATAATTCCAATCCTTCGGCCATATCTGTATATACCTGGCTAACACGCCCGAAAGAATCCATGAGGAAAAATAGGATAAAACCAGTAAAACCAGAGAGACAACCGTTCTCAGGAAACCTCTTTTATAGCCAATCCAGAAATGAATCACAAAGATCAGCAGTATGACAATGTCTGCAGGCAAAAGCCACTGTTCATTCACTTCAAACATATACTTCCTCTTTTCCAAACCATTGTAAACAAATTATTTCATCTTGACAATCATAGTGTTAAAATACCCTCATGGCAAATACAAAGACAGTAAAACTCACAACTGCCGCAGAAGAGCAGTTATACAGACAATATCACGACTATGCATCAAAAACACCGCAATATGCAAAATGGCAGCTGAAACTTCCCGGTTGCGTCATCACCTGTTACCAATCCGGCAAAACCGTCTTTCAAGGCAATAACATCGATCAGTATGTACCTGCTTCCGAAGAAAAAGCAACGGATATCCTTCCCCAGGCCGGAAGCGATGAAGTCGGTACAGGAGATTATTTCGGCCCCGTGATCGTTTGTGCCTCCATCGTCAGGAAGGAAGATCTTTCTTCCCTGAAAGATCTCGGCATTAAAGATTCCAAAGCCATTTCTGATGTAAAGATCATGCAGATCGGCAAAATGCTTATGGATCGTCTTGATCACAGCCTGTTGATCCTCGATAATCCAAGATACAACCGCATACATGACCTCAACAACATGAATGCGATCAAGGCAAAGCTCCACAACAAGGCTTACTGCAACCTCGCAAAAAAGGCACAATTGCCTTCTTTCAAAATCATTGACCAGTTCTGTGCAGAGTCTTCCTACTACCGCTATCTGCAGAATGAGGAAGAAGTGGTTCGCAATATTCACTTTGAAACCAAAGCCGAAAACAAATACATCAGTGTCGGTGCTTCTTCCATCATGGCAAGATATGCCTTCCTCACATGCATGGCAAATCTTGAAGAAAAGTACGGCATGCCCCTGATCAAAGGCGCATCCTCTGAAACAGATGCCTGCGCAGTGGAATTTGTCCGCAAATACGGATGGGAAGAATTACAGAAAGTCGCTAAAATGCATTTCGCCAATACAAAGAAAATCAGAGAGCTTGTTTAGAGCTCTTTGTTTTTTGTCTTTTCGACATTCAGCTGAATGGTGTTTTCGATCTTATCCAGAATGACACCTGCCGCTTTCAACATCCTCTTGGAGGCAATGTTTGTATCCACGCCATTGTATTTATCGGATTCGTATACGATTCTCTTGATACCGGACTGGATGATTGCCTTGGCGCATTCATTGCACGGAAAAAGTGAAACATACAATGTGCATCCGGCAACCGGCCATTTGGAATTCAGGATGGCATTGAGTTCAGCATGTACGACAAATGCATATTTGGTATCGAGGACACCGCCTTCCCTTGCCCATGGAAAATCATCATCTGAACATCCTTTCGGAAAGCCGTTATAGCCGACGGATACAACACGATGGTTCTCATCGACAATCGCAGCCCCGACCTGTGTATTGGGATCCTTGGAACGCAAGGCGGAAAGATGGGCAAGACCCATGAAATACTCATCCCAGCTTAATACGTTTTCTCTTTTCTCCATATCATTCATCCTCCAGTTGCAATAGATATGTCACTTTTCCGTTTTCGTGGTAAATTGTATCAAGACGCTCAGCGATGTGATATGCATAGCTTTCAAGTCCTATATTTTTTACTTTGTTTAGAATTCTTGCATCGGAAGCAAAGTACTCCTGATCAGCAGGAATTCCCGTATTGCGGTATGCTGTAATTCCCGTAAAAAACAAGAACAGCGCAATCGCCAGTGCACAATGCCTGCGCCTTTGTTTTGCGCCAAACAATAACATCGTAACCAATAATCCGCTGACATACCCACCGATATGGGCACTGACGGAAACATTTGGCATGAAGTTGATCATGATATTGATCGCATACGCCCTGATCAGCGAAGTCCGGATCATCGGATGATTCCACCCTCCTGCCTGAATAATAAAGAACGTATACGCTGCCATAAGGCCATAAAGACCCCCGGATAATCCTACCGCAACAGTATTGCCTTCTGCCGCAAACAGGAACAAGGAACCCCCGATAACCGAAATCAACAATATCAGCAGATAACTTTTCTTTCCCATTCTATTTTCAAGTGCCTGCCCAAGAGAAAGACACGAGAAACAGTTTACAAATAAATGGATATAGGATACATGAACAAAACCGACACTCAGAAAACGCCACCATTCCCCTGCCAAGATAAACGGCTTATAATATGCGCCAAAAAGAATTGCCGCTTCCGTTTTGTTTTCCAAAGAGGAGAAGGTAATCAGCAGATTGATGATCAGGCAGATGCCGATAATGACCCACGTGACTACCGGTCTTTTTTTATTCATTCTGCATCCTTTCGGAACTTTTCCAGCAATTCCTCAAAATACGCAGGCAGAGGTGCATGGAAATGCATTTCTTCCTTCGTTGTCGGATGAATTAAAGTCAAATCACTGGCATGCAGTACCTGTCCCTGCGTATCGCCATAAGTGCAGTTTCCGCCGTATTTCACATCACCCAGCACAGGATGATTGATATATTTCATATGCACACGGATCTGGTGTGTTCTTCCTGTTTCCAGTTTGCACTTGACAAGGGTAGCACCGCGGAATCTTTCCAGAACGTGAAAATGTGTTCTTGCTTCCTTGGCATTTGTATCCGTAACGGCCATCTTCTGTCTGTCCTTGCGGTCCCTGCCGATCGGTGCATCGATCAAGCCGTCATCATGTGTAATCGTGCCTCCTACAAGCGCAAGATATTCCCTATGGCATGTCTTGTCCGACAATTGCTTTGCAATCTCATTATGTGCCTTGTCATTTTTGCAGGCAACGATGCATCCTGTCGTATCTTTATCAATACGGTGAACGATGCCCGGACGGATCTTGCCGTTGATGCCTGACAGATCATCACAATGATACAGCAAGGCATTCACCAATGTGCCTGTATAGTTTCCGACAGAAGGATGTACCACCATCCCTTTCGGCTTATTAATGACAATGATGTCGTGGTCCTCATACAGAATATCGAGAGGAATATTTTCCGCTTTGACTTCTATTTCCTCATTCTCCGGCACATCACAGGAAATTTCATTTCCCTGATACACTTTCAAAGAGCTCTTGGCGGCTTTGCCGTTGACAAAAATCTGTCCTTCGGAAGCAAGCTGCTGAACCCTTGTTCTCGATAAATCGGAAATCTCTGAAAGATATTTGTCCAGACGGACACCGTCTTCTTCAACGATCCACTTCTGCATTGTCATTTTTTTCCCTCAACGAACATATAAACAAAATAAATACACCGATACATAATGCCGAATCGGCAATATTGAAGACCGGAAAGTTATAACCGAAGATATAGAAATCCAGAAAATCCCGTACATATCCTAATGCCAGTCTGTCAAACAGGTTTCCTGCTGCACCGCCGATCATCATCGCAAGTGCAATTGCAACCGGTTTGGCCGGTTTCTTTTCATACAGGTAATACGTCATTACCCCGATCGCTACAGCAGCCACCATGGACAAAAACAATTGCTGTCCCGAAAGCAGCGACCATGCCATGCCGGTATTCTTCACATAGGTGATATGAAAAAAATCAGGGATGATAACCACATCACGCAATGCTGTATTGTACTGAACGTAATACTTTGTAGCCAGATCCAGCACAAATACGACAATCATTACAGCGACAATCATGCTCCCTCCCTGTTTGTGATCAGGAAAAGTGCTTCCTCTTCCATTTCAAACGGTTCTGTCGTATCCATCAGTTTCTGATATGCCTGATCAAAACGGGTATCATCCAAATCCTGTTTTTTCAGCTGTTCTTTAAGCATTGCAGAATCCCTGTCCTTCATGGAACCGACACGCATCACCACAACCTTATTATCCCCATCCAGCAAAACAATGCGGTAAGCATAGGCAAGATCATCCTGCAGGGATTTTTTCAGGGCATCATCGGCATCGGACATGCAGACCGGAATATCGCTGCATTCCAGGCAATCCTCAATTTCCAGAAGAAACAGATCAATATCATTCTTATGGACAAACCGCAAGAATGCCTGATTCCTTTTTGCCAGGGATAATTCCTCTTTTGTCCAGTTTGCATCTTTCACAAAAAAATACCAGATGTGATTCTCATAATCGAGCCAGATACCTTCTTCTGCCTCAATATCCAGTATTTCACCAACTTTCACTTTCATTTCAACCTCTTATCTGTAGTACAGAAGCACCTCTAACATATATTGGGAAAACAGATCGACAAATTCATTCAGAACCTTATCATCCTGATTGGAATGAATAAATAAATATTCATCTGTCGCATAGTGCACGAAGATCAGTACTTCCGGTTCCTCTTTGTCGGGATCATAATTCTCGAGCCCGTTCATGGAAACAAGATCGTATTGCGTTATCAGTTTGGATACATACTGGATAACATCTTCACGGACATGCACATCGATTTCCTTTTCCGGCTCCATCGGGTCGGGTCCCTTAATCGTATAATAAATGCCATCATCATTGATGTTCATGACATAATACACTGTTCCGTCTTCGCTGCTGATCTCAAATCCGGATATTTTATTGGAAGAAAGCGTTAAAGGCAATTTCCCCGTCAGGTCATATCTTGCCTTGATTTCTTCTGCCCCAAGATTGGAGAAGATCAATTCCTCGTCATTCTTTTTACATCCTGTAAGCATCAGGACCATACATATCCATATTAAAACCAATCGTTTCATTGCCACTCCTGTAACTTCCTAATATTTTACGTGACATCTTCATGAATTGAAAGAGAAAAAGACTCTTATTTCAAAGAGTCTTTTAAAAAATCATTAATTTAGCGCCGTTTACATCGAAAGATTGGTCTTTTTTGCCACAACAGTCTCTTCCGGTTTTTTGGTGCCGCATGCACTGCAGAATGCGCCTTCATTCTCATGCCCGCATTCCGGACAGAACCATTTGACAACCTTCGGCTTGCCGCAGCCGCTGCAGAACTTGCCGGTATTCAGTGTTCCGCAGGACGGACACTTCCAGGATTTATCAACCGGTTTTGCCGTACCGCAGCCGACACAGAACTTGCCGGTATTGCTCTTGCCGCAAGACGGACATGTCCATGTCTCTTTATCGGTTACAGGAGCAGTTGTTGTGACTTCCGGCTTCTTCTCTTCTTCAGGAAGCGGATATTTTTCCGGTAACAGCGTATGACGGATTTCTTCAGCCATCTTCTCATAATCCTTATAAGCTTTGATCAGCTTTGCCTTAGGTCTGTCTCCTTCGGTAAGCTCAAAGGAAATGTTGCTAAAGTACGGGCTGTTGATGACAAGATTGATCGTGAATTCATACTCGATTTCGTATTTCTTCGGATTATAGCTGATCCTCTTGCCTTCGGCATCCTTGGTGTAAATCTCATCCTTATGTTCCTCAACTTCTATCTCAACATCATTCAGCTGTGAGAGATTGATGATATCGGGATTGTGGGAACGCCAGTCTGTAGTACGGGTAACAATAAATTTCTTCTGTGCTTCATCGAGATAGATCTTCATTTTTGTACCGAGCACCACGGTCGGGTTCAGGTACTGCAATTGTGACTTGTTTTCCTCACGATAGGCAAGCTGCTGCTTGATTTCCTCTACAGTGGAAGCCCTTCTGTCTGAAAAGAACGGGGACAGCAATGATGCGCAATCCTTGCACATGTTTCCATCGGACAGTTTCCGGTTGCCTAAAAGGCCGATATCCTTACCGCAGATGGAGCATTGTTTTTTCTCAAAAACATTTCCAAACAAACCCATATTACACCTCCTGTGGATTTATTTACGGATTAAACCTTCAGAACTTCTGCGTTCTTTGCCTTGGCAATATCATCAATTTTCTTAATGATCTTGTCTGTAATCTTCTGGATTTCTTCCTGTGCATCCTTCTGCACATCTTCATCCATAGTCTTATCCTTCTTGATGATCTGGTTGGCATCACGACGGATATTTCTGATCTGCACTTTTGCATCTTCAGCAAACTTATTGACTTTCTTTGTCATTTCTTTTCTGGTTTCCCCTGTCAGCTGAGGAACTGTCAGACGAATCACGGAGCCGTCATTCTGAGGATTGATGCCGAGATCGGCAACATTGCATGCCTTTTCAATATCTTTCAAACTCTGCGGATCATAAGGCTTGATGATGAGGGTACGGCCTTCTGAAACAGAAATACCGGCAATCTGGTTGAGAGGTGTAGGTGATCCGTAGTAATCTACCATAACCTTGTTGAGCATGTTGGCATTAGCCATGCCTGTGCGGACACTGTGCAATTCGCTTTCAAAATGGCTGACAGCCTTCTCCATTTTTTCCTTGCTGGAATCTACAATTGGATAAGTCATATTATTTTTCCTCCTTATTAATGATCGTACCGATCTTTTCTCCCTTCATAGCTCTGACAATATTGCCGTCTTCATTCATGTTGAATACCATCAGTTCCATATTGTTGTCCATGCACATGCTGGTAGCTGTGGAATCCATGACCTGCAGGCCTTTGTTCAAAAGATCCATGTATGTCAGATGATCGAATTTCGTCGCTGTAGGATCTTGTTTCGGATCTGCGGAATAGACGCCGTCAACACCGTTTTTAGCCATGAGAATGACATCTGCCTTAATCTCACTGGCTCTTAATGCAGCTGTTGTATCTGTTGTAAAATACGGGCTTCCCGTGCCACCGCCGAAAATGAGAACTCTGCCCTTTTCCAAGTGACGGAGTGCCCTTTTCTGAATGAACGGTTCGGAGATCTTCGGCATGTCAATGGATGTCTGAACCCTTGTATCTACACCAACCGCTTCAAGAGCTGACTGAATTGCACAGGCATTGATGATTGTTGCCAGCATGCCCATGTAGTCTCCCTGTACTCTGTCAATTCCGATATCTGCCAGCGTCTTGCCGCGGATGAAGTTTCCTCCTCCCACTACAATTGCTATCTGAATGCCGAGATCGCTCGCTTCTTTTATTTCTTCTGCAAGTGAATGGAGAACAACCGGATCAAAATTTTTTTCCTTTCCGGCCAATGCTTCCCCACTCAGCTTTAATAATACGCGTTTATACATGATTTCCTCCAATCTTTTCTTATTATACCATTTTCATTGCTTTTTCGATATGATTATTGCAGAGGTGAGTTATGGAAAAGTACGGAATTGTTGATACGGGATCAAACACAATTGTCCTGATCGTTTATGAAATCAAAGAAAACATGCCTCATGTCCTGAAATACATTTCAACGCCTGCCCATCTGATTGATTATGTCAAGGATAATACGATGTCAAAACAAGGTATTGAAACAGCTCGCAGGACATTAGCCGAATATGCTTCCATCCTCGATGAAATGGAAATCTATGTCCGCTATGCGGATATCACCGAACCGGGACGCATACAGAATAGAAACGAGCTGATGGATGCCCTCGCTTCGACCGGCTTCCATGTCATTGCCTTAACCGGAGAAGAAGAGGCAGCCTGCGATTATTACGGAGCAATGCTGACATACAGGGAAATCAAAGACGGCGTCGCTTTTGATGTCGGCGGCGGTTCTACCGAACTGATCCGTTTTCAAAACGGGGAATGTATAGATGCCATGAGCTTTCCCTATGGGTGTGTCAGACTGTCTCATCTGTCCCTCGATACCGATATATGTCAGATCGAAATCGAAAAAGCAAGAAAACAATATCCTTCCCTGGATATCCATTGCAGCGGCCTGATCGGAATAGGAGGCACAATGAGAGCAGCGGGATTGGTTGTTGATGCACTCTATGGCAAACACAGTCCGATGCAGGTGAAGGATCTTGAAGATACATTCCGAAGGCTTCGTGAAAATGAAACAGCAGCAGTAGAGGCCATGAAGCAGATTGTCAACGTTGCAAGGATACCTGTCTTTCTGCCCGGCATTCATATGATTCTGGAAATCTGCCATGCCTTTCATGCAAAACATATCTATGTCTCTGAAACCGGTATTCGTGAGGGATTTTTACTCAAATACGTTTTAAAGCAGGAATTATTATAATTTTCTTACGATACTTTTCCTCTTGCGGATTTGTGATACAATACAAACGGAGGTATATAAATTATGATTTCAATATTGCTTGATCTGATTATCGGTGCAATTGCAGGATACATCGTTACCACCTTCATGAAGATGGACAACTCTAATATGATGTTTAACTGCTGCCTGGGTATTGCGGGCGGCATTGTCGGAGGAATGATCGGAGGTATACTGCATATCGGCCCAAGAGGCCTGATCGGTCATCTTGTCTTCGCCATTGCAGGTGCGGGTCTATTGATCTGGCTGTACCGTAAATTTGTCAAATAGATGATGAAAAAGGAACACCTCGCAAAGTGTTCCTTTTTTCAAAGAAAATTCGACATTTCACCATGAAAAAAGGCTGATGATTCAGCCTTTTTATAGGTTTCTTATTTGGAAGCCATTGCAGCAACTTCAGCTGCGAAGTTGTCTTCCTTCTTCTCAATGCCTTCACCGACAGTGTACTTGACGAATGTACGTACTTCGGAGTTGTTAGCCTTGAGATAGCCACCGCACTTCTGATCTGTATCGAGGAAGAATTCCTGATCAACGAGGCACATTTCCTGCAAGCTCTTGGAGAGTCTGCCTTCAACGATGCCTGCTTTAACCTTGTCAGGCTTGGAAGCCAGGTTTGCATCGTTAGCAACGATACCTTCCTGAATTTCTCTCTCGTGATCGATAACTTCTTTCGGCATATCGTTACGGCTGACATATGTAGGATTCATGGAAGCAACCTGCATAGCCATGTTCTTTGCGATCTGCGGATCTGTTCCCTTCAATACAACAACAGCAGCAATTCTGCCACCCTGGTGGATGTAGGAACCGAAGATTTCATCATCGCCCTTTTCGAGAACTTCAAATCTTCTCAATGTGATGTTTTCGCCGATAACTGCTACTGCATTGACGATTGCATCTTTCAGGGAGATGCCTTCTGCAGTTGTCAGAGCCAGAGCTTCATCAACTGTCTTTGCATCAGCATCGATGATTGTCTTAAGTGTTGTATCCATAAGAGCAAGGAACTTGTCATTTTTAGCGACGAAGTCTGTCTCGGAGTTGATTTCAACGATAGCAGCCTTGTTGCCTTCGATCAGGATTCTGGACAGACCTTCAGCAGCGATTCTGCCTTCCTTCTTAGCAGCCTTTGCCAGACCGTTTTCACGGAGCCAGTCAATCGCCTTTTTGATATCGCCGTCAGTCTCAACAAGAGCTTTTTTGCAGTCCATCATGCCTGCGCCTGTGAGTTCACGTAATTCTTTAACCTGTTTTGCTGTTACTGCCATTATTCTGCTACCTCCTTTGCCGGAGCATCTTCTTTTGCAGCTTCTGCTTCTGCCGGTTTAGCAGCTGCACGGTTGCCATTAGCGTCTCTGCGGAAGACACGTCTTTCGCCGTTGTAACGTCTCTGCTGCATCTGTGCATGACGCTCTTCATATTTCTGTCTTCTCTTACGTTCAAATTCAGCAGCCTGCTGTTCAACGTTGATGATGACATCTTTCATTGTGATATCTTCAACTGTTTCATCTTCCTGGTAAGCATTTTCGAGAACGCCGCCCTTTGCTTCAACAACTGCATCAGCAATTAAGCTGACCATCAGTTTGATGGAACGAAGTGCATCGTCGTTTGAAGGAATCGGATAATCTACAGAATCCGGATCAGCGTTTGTATCGATTAATGCGAATACAGGAATACCGAGCTTCTTAGCTTCTGCAACTGCATTGTGCTCTTCAAGAGGGTCAACAACGAAGATTGCATCAGGAAGCTTCTTCATCTCTTTAATACCGCCGAGGAAGTTGTCGAGTCTTTCTTTCTTCTTCAGCAATACGGACTGTTCCTTCTTTGTGTAAACATTGATTGTTCCGCTTGTTTCCATCTCTTCGATTTCAAGCAATCTCTTGATGGATCTCTGAATTGTACGGAAGTTTGTCAATGTACCACCGAGCCATCTCTGGTTTACATAGAAACTGCCGGAACGCAGTGCTTCTTCAAGAATAGCAGCCTGTGCCTGTTTCTTTGTACCGACAAACAGGATCTTTCCGCCGTCTTCCGTAATCTTCTTGATTGCCTGATAAGCAACATCGAGCTGTTCACGTGTCTTTTCCAGATCGATGATGTAGACACCGTTTTTAGCGGTGTAGATGTATGGTTTCATTTTTGGGTTCCACTTACGTGTCTGGTGACCAAAATGAACGCCATTTTCGAGCATTTTCCTCATTGAAACAACAGCCATTTTTTTACCTCACTTTCCGTTGTTTTCCGCCACAGTTTCGAACTCCGCCAACACGCTTAGCATGCACGGGACGGTGAATCCACTGTGTGAGAAGTACATCTTTTGCATAGAAAAAAGATGCCAAAGAAAATACTACCATACTTTGGCATCCCGGTAAAGCATTATTTCTTTTTTGCATGCGGATGTGCGGAATCCACAACTTTTTTCAGGCGGTCCTGTGTCACATGCGTATAAATCTGTGTCGTTGAAAGGTCTTCATGGCCCAGAAGTTCCTGTACGATTCTTAAATCCGCTCCGTTATCCAGCATGTGGGTCGCATACGAATGACGAAGCATATGCGGATGAATGTGCATGCCGATCCCTGCTTTTTCCGCAGCTTCTTCCACGATCAGCTGGATGCTTCTTGGGGTGATCTTATTGCCCTTCTGTGAGACAAACAGATACCCGTGCTCTTTTTTCCCTTTCATGAATTTCGGTCTTGAAAATGTCAGATAATAATCGATCAGCTGGCCGCATCTTGGATAAAACGGCGTCATCCTTTCCTTACTCTCCTTGCCGAGGATCGTCAGATATCTTTCCTGCAGATGGATGTTTTTGATCTCAACGGATGCGCATTCCGATACACGCAAGCCGCAGGCATACATCACTTCGATCATGCACCGGTTTCTGACTTCCACTTCATTCTGCAGATCGTAACAGTTCAGGATGGTTTCAATCTGGTCGTACGTCAAAAACTCCGGGAGTTTTCTTTTCGAGGAAGCACCGTGAAACAATCTGACAGGATTGACTTCAATTCCCTCATACCGGTTGATATAATGGTAAAACGATTTAATAGCCGAAAGATTTCTTGCATAGCTGCTGTTAGCCAGCTCCCTGTCGGAGAATTCTCCCCCTTTTAAAAGAGCGAGGTATTCACTGATCTCCTCTTTGCCGACATCCTGCAATGAAGCATAATCATTTTCTTTCAGATAGTTTAGGAATCTGCCGACATCCCTGCGATATGCATCCTGCGTGTCCTCGGAACCGGTCCGATAGATTTTCATGTGCGCCAGAAATCTGTCTAACAGGACGTCATAATCCATTTTTCACAAACTCCGTTATCATCGGAAGGGATTGCTTTGCATAAGCTTCCTTCTTTTCTTTCTTTTTCACTTTTTCCTTCAGGTGCATGATGCCGAAGTTGGCATTCATCGGCTGGAAGTGATCCGGATCCCCATGTACGATATAGTGTGCCATGGCACCGATCATCGTTTCCGGTCCGAAGACAATCTCTTCTTTTCCGCTCAGTTTTCTTGCGAGGTTGATTCCTGCCACCATGCCGCTGGCTGACGATTCCACATAGCCTTCCACGCCGGTCATCTGTCCGGCAAAATACAGGAAATCCCTCTCTTTGAAACGATAGCTCTCGGTGAGATACAGGGGACTGTTGATATACGTATTGCGGTGCATGACGCCATAGCGGACAATTTCACAATGTTCCAAACCCGGAATCATCTGCAGGATTCTCTTTTGCTCGCCCCATTTCAGATGCGTCTGGAAGCCGACGACGTTGTAAAGCGTATCCTCTTTGTTGTCTTGGCGCAATTGCACAACCGCATAAGGACGCATGCCGTCCTTTTCCAGTCCGACCGGTTTCATTGGACCGAATAACAATGTGTTTCTGCCTCTTTTTGCCATGACTTCAAAAGGCATGCAGCCTTCAAAGTAAACCTCTTTTTCAAAGGAATGCAGCTCGGCGGTTTCAGCGGTAATCAGCGCTTGGTAGAATGCATCAAACTCCTCCATGGTCATGGGGCAATTGATGTAATCCGCCGTGCCTTTATCATATCTGGATTTGCGATAGGCTTTGGTAAAATCAATGGATTCCTTGGTGACGATCGGTGCTGCCGCATCATAGAAATAGCAGTATTTCTGATCGATCAGTTTGCCGATTGCAGAGGACATGGCATCAGATGTCAGCGGGCCTGTGGCGATGATGCACGGTTCATCGGGAATCTGATCCGCTTCTGCTTCAACAATTTCAATATTGGGATGATTTCGTACCGTGCCATCAATCATCTGTGCAAATCTGACTCTGTCTACAGCCAATGCGCTTCCGGCCGGAATTCTTGTTTCATCAGCCGCTTTCATGATCAGGGAATCCATGCTGCGCATTTCTTCCTTCAGCAAGCCTACCGCATTGGTCAGTGCATCCGACCTGAGCGAATTGGAACATACCAATTCTGCGAAAAGATCGGAATGATGTGCCGGAGTTTTTTTGGAAGGCTTCATTTCCACCAATTTGACATGAATGCCTCTTTTTGCAAGCTGATAAGCAGCTTCACAACCGGCAAGTCCTGCACCTATGACAATCGCTTTCATGACTTCGCTGCCTTTCTTCTGCGCTTAGTCGCAGTTGTTTTCTTTCCGGTTTTCCTGCTCTTTGTCTTTGCGACAATCTTTTCACCTTCCAGGCTTTCCATATAAGTGCAATCCGGGAAGTTGGAACAGCCGAGGAAATACGTGCCGTAACGGGATTTTCTCTTTAACAGCTCATGGCCGCAATCCGGACAAATCTTTCCGGTCGGTTCCGGTTTTTCCTTTGTCTCGTCTTCGATCTGTCTGGTGTAACGGCACTTTGGGAAATTGGCACAGGAGATGAACTTTCCGAATCTGCCGACACGGTAAACAAGCTCTCCGCCGCATTCCGGGCATGTCTCTCCGACCTTTTCCGGCTGAATCTTTTCCATGCCTTCATATGCCTTTTCCAGAAGCGGCTGGAAGCGGTCATAAAAATCACGCAATGTTTTGACTTCCTGTGCGGATCCTTCCGCAATATCATCGAGTTTTCCCTCCATGTAGGAAGTGTAATCGACATTGATGATATCCGAGAAGAATTCATCCAGTTTTTCCGTCGTCAGAATGCCCTGCTCACTCGGCACAAATACGCGTGTTCTGCTTTTCGGTGAGGATCTTTCCAGGCTGACATAGCCTCTTGCCTGGATTGTATCAATAATCATGGCGTAGGTCGAAGGCCTGCCGATGCCGTCTTCCTCCAGTGCTTTGATCAGCCTTGCCTCGGTATAACGGGAAGGCGGTTCAGTGAAGTGCTGGTTTGGCTTGAGCTCTTTTGCTGAGATCTTTTCCCCTTCTTCAAGCGGCGGCAGAATGACATCCTTGGAATTGTCATATTCGGCATAAGCCTTTAAGTAACCGTCGAACTTCAGCGTGCTGCCCTGCGTTGTAAAATCATAACCGTTTTGTGACAGCGTCACGGACAGAGAGTCATATTTTGCGGCTGCCATCAGGGATGCAAGCGCACGCGCATAGATCATCTTATACAGCTTGTACTGCTCGTTTGTCAGATACGGCTTAACTCTTTCGGGAGTGTTATTGATATTGGTAGGACGAATGGCCTCATGGGCATCTTGGGAATTTGCATCATTTTTTACACGATAATATCCGAGATACTGTTTTCCATACTCATCTGCAATCTTTCCTCTTGCCGCATTGACATATGTGTCCGAAAGTCTCGTGCTGTCGGTTCTCATATATGTAATCAAGCCTTCTTCACCATTGCCGATATCCACACCCTCATAAAGCTTCTGGGCAATCGACATTGTTCTTTTGGAACTGAAGGAAAGCTTGTTGACAGCTTCCTGCTGCAAAGTGCTGGTGATAAACGGCGGGTTAGGATTTCTTTTCCTTTCCGACTCCTTTATTTCGGAAATCGTAAATACGCCCTGGCATGCATCATAAGCAGCTTTTGCCTCGGCTTCATTGTTCAACTTGGCTTTCTCCCCGTTGATTTTCGACAGGGATGCATTGAACTCCTTCTCATCCTTTTCAAACTTGGCATCCAATGTCCAGTATTCCTGCGGCACAAATGCCTGTATTTCCTTTTCACGGTCAACAATCAGCTTCAATGCAACAGATTGAACCCTGCCGGCACTTTTCGACTTGATCTTGTTGTTGAGGAGCTTTGAAAGCTTGAAACCAATAATGCGGTCCAGGATTCTTCTTGTCTCCTGGGAATGGACGAGATCCATGTCAATTTTGCGGGGATTCTGAAATGCATCAATGACCGCATTTTTTGTAATTTCATGGAATGTCACACGATCAGCTTCATCCTCAGGCAGTCCCAGTTCCTGAGCAAGATGCCAGCTGATGGCCTCTCCTTCACGGTCGGGATCGGTTGCCAGATATACATAGTCCGCTTTGGATGCCTGTGCTTTCAGCTCCTTGACCGTTTGTGTCTTGTCCTTGCTGATTTCATAAACAGGGGCAAAGTCATTTTCAATATCGACTCCGAGCCCCTCTTTGCCGCGGATGGCAAGATCTCTGATATGTCCCTTACTGGAGACAACCGTATAATCCTTGCCAAGGTATTTGCCAATGGTTTTGGATTTTGACGGTGACTCCACAATCACTAAATTCTTCATTGCATTTACTCCTTCAAGTTTTTGCGATGAGCTATATCCCTCAGCTGACTGATATCATAAAGGATCATCGCTCCTTCTGCAATCAATTTGTTACAACCCTCTCCTTCGGGATAACCGAAAGGATAAGGAAAACAGTAAATATCACGATTCATTTCCAATGCTTCGTTTACCGTCAGCATTGTTCCTGAATGCATTCTGGCCTGTGTCACAACCGTTAACGAGCCAAGTGCGGCAAGAATCCGGTTGCGCCAGGGAAAATGATAGCGTTGCACGCCGACATGTTCCGGAAATTCACTGAGAATCAAATCACTCTGTCGCATCTTTTCATAGAGATGCAGATTCTCCTTTGGATAGCATGTTTTTAAGCCACTGCCGATGACGCCGATTGTATGTCCGCCATCCATTGCTCTTTCGTGTACGCATGCATCAGCTCCCTTTGCCATGCCGGAAACTAGAACATGGCTTTCTTTCAGAATGTCTGCAGCTTTTTCGGTCACTTTTTTCCCATAAGGGCTGATGTTCCTTGAGCCGACAATGGTTGCCATCGGTTTCTTCAGCAAAGAAATATCTCCCTGATAGAAGAGTATCCATGGGGGACACTGCAGATCCATCAGCGATGAAGGATATTCCTCATCAAAAATCGTAATGTATTTTTCTTTGATCGGATGCGACAGTGGATCTTCCTGTGCCTCCATTGCATTTCTGATCTTCTGCCAGTTTCCGTTATAGCGGTATGCATATGCCGCAATTAAATCTCTTTTTTCCATTTTTCCTCCTATATTACTTATAGAAAGAAAAAACGTTATTTTTTCAGAATTTATTCAAATAAATCCAGTTTTTCCTGATGATACAATACCGGTCCGAAGGATTTTCGATGGATCGGCGTAATTCCATGTGCTTCAATGGCTGCCAGATGCTCCTTTGTCGGATAGCCTTTGTTTCTGGCAAATCCATACATCGGATACATCGAATCATACTTCTTCATGATCCTGTCCCGTGTCACCTTGGCAAGGATGCTGCCGGCAGCAATGGAAATGGATTTCTGATCACCTTTGACGATGTCAATTACAGTCTTGCCTTCAATTTCAAAAGGCATGGCGTCTGTCAGAACAATCTTCGCTTCGGCATGCAAAGCAATATCCTTCATGGCCATCTGGTCAGCACGATAAATATTGTAGCGGTCAATGTCACTCTCGCTGACTTCAGCAATTTCAAACCACAGTGCTTCTTCCATGATCAGATCGTATAAATAATCCTTCTTCTTGTCAGACAGCGCTTTGGAATCATAGATGTCCGGATTTTCATACCCGATCGGCAATATAACCCCGGCTACACTTAAAGGACCTGCAAGAGGTCCTCTTCCAGCTTCATCTATTCCCAATACAAGCTCATTCAAAGGCCAGTATCGATGTTCATAATCATTCGGACACGTTTTCTTCGTCTTCTTCATATGCATCTTCCAGTGTCAGCCGGCCGAGCTTGCCCTTTCGCAATTCATTCAGAAACAGAATTGCTGCTCTTTTTGTATCCAGATTGCCTGATGTTATCAAATTGCGTTTCTTTGCAATTCCCTTCAGCATGCCGTTGGGATTCACTTCCCCGGTTTCATAGGTTGTTTCCAGAAGTCCCGGATAACCGTTCTGAATCATGCGAATGGTATCCATCGCAACCATCTTCTGATCCAGGATATCATCATTGATCGATCCCAATGCAGCTAGTATGGATCCGGTTTTGGGATCATCAAACTTCGGCCACAAAACACCGGGTGTATCGAGCAGATCCAATTGCTCGTCTGCATGGATCCATGTCAGGCTTCTTGTCACGCCCGGACGATCCTGCGCTTTTAAAGCATTCTTGCCGAAAATGCGGTTGATCAGCGTACTTTTCCCTACATTCGGAATGCCGCAAACCATTGCCCTGACGGCCCTTGGACGGATGCCCCTTGCAATCTGTTTCTGTCGTCTTTCTTCCATGAGTGCCAGTGATTCCCTGACAATCTTCTTTCCGCAATGATTGTCTTTCAATAAATCCAGGGCGATACACCTGCATCCCCCCGCAATAAAATAGCCGATCCATTCCTGTGTTTTCTTTGGATCTGCATGATCAATCTTTGTCAGAACAATCAGCCTGGGTTTACCCTGTGCCATGGTTGCTAAAAGCGGATTGGCAGAAGCCAGAGGCATGCGCGCATCTCTTAACTCAATAACCATATCGACCGCCTGCAGTCTTTCATTCATCTGCCTGCGTGCTTTCTCCATATGGCCGGGATACCATTGAATATTTGCCATCTGTGCCCTCCTTACCAGGTATGCAGCCCGATTTTATTCAAAGGCCACAGGACAAAAACACCCTTGCATTTTATCTTATCCTTTTTAAAAGGTCCATAATAGCGGGAATCTGTCGAACGGGGACGGTTGTCGCCAAGACAGAAATACTCATCCTCACCGAGCGTAATCTCTTCAACATCTTCCATGAATACACCATCGTATGTTTCTGCGTATTCCGTCTTTAGAAAATCTTCTTCAACATACTCGCCATCGATATACAGTTTTCCATCCGTATAGGAAACTGTTTCTCCCGGTAACCCGATGACCCTTTTGACAAGATACTCGTCCTTCTGCTCGACATAGATAATAGCAATGTCGAAACGATCCAGACCGTTCAGCCTGTATCCGATCACATCGGACAATCCGACTTCCCCCTCTTCCAATGTAGGATACATGGAGCTGCCGATGACCCCGATCGGGCGGGCAATAAAATGCATGATCACCAGAACGATCACCATGCATATAGCCATATCTTTGGCAAAAGATACAATCTCCTTTACCAGGTTAAACTCTTTTTTTTCATTCTTCTCGTTTTCCATAATGCAATATTATAGCAGAAGCCAAAAAAAGAGAAAGGAAATTCTTTCTCTTTTCTTTTTGACTTATTACTTCTGAATCTTGCGTCTGTCTTCCTTGATACGGGCATTCTTTGCAGACAAGCCTTTGAGGTAAGACAGCTTAGCTCTGCGAACTTTACCGTAACGGACAACTTCGATCTTTTCCAGGATTGGGGAATGAACAGGGAATGTTCTCTGAACACCTACACCGTTGGACATCTTACGAACGGTAAAGGAAGCACCGATACCGCCGTTGGAACGATCAACAACAACGCCTTCGAAAATCTGAATACGTGTCTTTTCACCTTCTCTGATACGTACATAAACTTTTACAGTATCACCTGATTTGAAGGAAGGAATGTCGCTACGCATCTGGTCTTTTGTAATTCTGTCAACTAAACTGAAATCCATTTTTCTACTCCTTTTCTCGAATGATCGGCCTGTTCATGATCAAATATCAACGTCAGCGGAACAGCGATGCGTCATATGACGCAAGTAGAATCATACCATACCCACACTTTAAATGCAATGGTTAAAAGCCTATAAATATGCCGAATATTGCCGAAACAGCAATGATGAGTATCGGATGAATTTTCGGTTTCCATTTATACAGTGCTAACAATGCGGCAAAAAACACAATTGCCTTGAAACGGAAGAGATCCACAATGCTGCCTGTCTCTTTGAAAAGGTCCACATTGCATAATGCCATCAGGTAAATGCCGATGACAGCAGAAAGGATAAATCCTGCAACTGCAGGCCTCAGTCCGGTAAAGACAGCTTTGACCGCTTTGGAGTCTTTGAATTTTTCCAGCATCCTTGCAATGATGCAGATGACGATAATAGACGGTGCAACAAGTGAAAGCGTAGCTGCAATTCCTCCGACAAAGCCGAACATCTTATTACCGATGTAGGTTGCCATATTGATGCCGATCGGTCCCGGCGTGGATTCACTGACGGCAACCATCGTTGTGATGTCAGACAAGGTAAACCAGCCGTATTTAACAGACATCTCTTTCAAAAACGGAATCGTTGCCAATCCCCCGCCTACCGCAAACAGGCCGGTTTTGAAAAACTCAAAACACATTAACAGAAACGTCTTCATCATTTTGCCTCCCCTTTGCCGTATGTGCTGATGACATAGCCGGCTATTCCTGCAATCACTACCAGAATCACGGTAGAGATGTTTGTGAAATATGCTAAGACAAAGGCGGCGATAAAGATGATCCATGAAGGCATATTCTTGACACCTTTTTTAATTAAGTTTTGAATTGCCACAAACATCAGCACGCATACGCCGATCTGAATGCCTCTCAATGCATTCTGTACAACTTCCAGTTCCGAAAAATTGGTAATCAGGGCCGAAATCAAAGAGATGATAACCAGGGATGGCGAAACGACACCGAGTGTGGCAATAATGCCTCCCGGGATTCCCTTAACTTTATAGCCGACAAAAGTCGCTGTATTGACGGCAATAATGCCCGGCGTACATTGTCCTATGGCATAGTAATCCATGATTTCGTCTTCCGTTGCCCATTTATGTTTTTCTATGACTTCTCTCTGGATCATCGGCAGCATTGCATAGCCGCCCCCAAAGGTAAATAAGCCCATTTTAAACCATGAAACAAATAAATCCAGATATGTTTGCATATTACCTCCTTAATAACAGGCTATATTGGCATCCGTGCGGGATTCTGTTGCCCCTACAAGAACACCGTTATCCAGACGCAGTATCATCTCTCCTCTGCCAAAGGAGAAGGAACTTGAAGCAATTGACGTCTGATGTCCTTTTCTTTCGAGTGCTGCAGCATCCGCTTTTGGAAAAGCTGGCTCAAGAATGACTCGATTGCCTTCAATCCATTGCCATCTCGGTGCATCAAGGCCCATCTGCGGATTCAGATGGAAATCAATCAGATTCATCATCAGCTGCACATGTCCCTGCGGCTGCATGTATCCACCCATGACACCGAAAGGACCCATCGGTTTTCCGTCTTTCATTAAAAATCCGGGAATAATTGTATGATAGGACTTCTTATGCGGTGCAAGACAGTTCGCATCATTTTCATTTAATGAGAAATCCGATCCCCTGTTCTGCAGGCTCACGCCATATCCTTCCAGCACAATACCCGAACCGAAACCTGCATAGTTGGACTGGATGAAGGAAACCATATTTCCTTCTTTGTCCGCCGTACAAAGATACACGGTACCGCTCTTTGGCAGATCCAAAGGTGTTGGAACTGTTGCCCGGGAATGTATATCCTTTGCCCTTTCTACGCCATAGGAAGGATCTAAGAAACAATGATAATCCACCTTCATGTATTTTGCATCGGTCACATATTTCTGTGCATCGGCAAAAGCAATCTTCATTGCCTCAATCTGATGATGATATGCTTCAGAGCGACTGTCAAATTGAAACTCCTTCAATATGTTCAATGCCATAAGTGCCGCAATTCCCTGCCCGTTTGGCGGGATCTCACAGACATCATAGCCATGATAATGGACAGAAATCGGATCCACCCACTGCACATTGTACGCGGAAAGATCCTCCATGCAGAAATATCCTCCGTCCCTTTGTGACTGTCTGACAAACTGTTCGGCGATCTCTCCTTTATAGAAGGCATCCCCGTCTGTTTCTGCAATCAAGCGTAATGTTTTGGCATGATTCGGCAGCCTTACGATATCACCGGGGTGTACCTGCTTTCTGTCATTTGTGAATGTTTTAAACCATTCCTGATATGCCTGATCTTCCTGAAACAGCTGCTGATAGCGGTTAATGGCACGGTTCCACATGAGGGCAAGAACCCCTGAAAGCGGATATCCGTTTTCCGCATAGGAGATTGCCGGTTGAAGCACTTCTTTCAAAGAAAGCTTCCCATAATTGCGTGACAGTTCCACCCAGCCTTTTACAGCTCCGGGGACCATGACGGTCGGCCATCCGTATTTCGGCATTTTTCCGTCTGTTGTCTTTTCTTTTACTGCCTGAAGGGATATATTCTTCGGAGAATAGCCCGATGCATTCATTCCATGAAGCTTTCCGTTTGTATAAAAAAGAGAAAAGGCATCCGATCCAAGACCGTTAGCAGTCGGTTCTACAACCGTCAAAGCTGCTGCTGTAGCAATGGCTGCATCAATCGCATTGCCTCCTTTTTTTAACATTTCAAGACCTGCCTGAGAAGCGAGTGCGGAACCTGTAGCAACCATGCCGTTTTGTGCAAACAGGCAGTATCGATTGGAAGCATACGGCTGATACAAATAATCAAAATCCATTTTTTACCTCTTTCCATTCAGTCACAAATCCATATTCAGGATGCTTAAGAACCCGGATGACACCGCTAAAACGGTCTACCATTGTACATAAGGCAAAATCCCTTTCGGGAAATTCCGGCCTGGATAGGTCAAAGAACTTCTTTCCTTCCGTAAAGCGCAATTCATCGGCAAGTCTGTCAATGTCTTTACATTCCTCACCTTTCAGCAAAGTACTGATATATGATGCACACAACTCATCTTCCTCTGTTTCCTTTTTGGCATTCCAACCCATCGCAACAAGAGAGACGGTTTGGGGATTTTTCTGCCTGATATAAGATGCGATGGCTTTTGCGTTCACCAGGGATCCTGTGATGATCTCGTCTGCACCGGATGCATTGACAATACCCTGTACACCGGCACTGGTTGTATGAATGACCACATGATTGTGCAGGTCGATGTTTTCGAATTCGGAAGGAGAATTGCCATAGGCAAAACCATCCACTTTGATACCGTTTCTTTCCCCGCAAAGAATAAATGACGGGTTCGCCTTCTGCAAAGCAAAGGCATTTTCCACTGTTCCGACCGGAATCACACCACCGGCATTTGCCTGATACATGTAGCATTCCAGCGAGAAAGCACGGAAGACGTCGATAATAACGGTCAGGCCTTTTGCCTGTCTTGCTCCGTCAAGAAGATGAAGGATTTGAATATCCATACTGCTTTTCCTTTCAATCCACATGATTATACCACTACTTTCTTGCGAAAAATACAGATTCGATATATCATTATGCATAAAGGAGAAGGCGCAATGATTGAAACAAAAATCTATTATCCATTTAATTATTTTTATCACACGGTATGCACTGTAGCCTTCTACGGAACCAATAACCCTGTCATTTTCAAAGGGCACCTGGTTTTACGGACCTATTATACCGATGACAAAAAAACAACGGTTGACATAAGCCATACCTCCGACTACCTCATGGATGAAATCTTCTTTGAATGCAACAAGGTTCTCCGTGAACAGATGGAAGATCCATATAATGGCAGAAGAGAGCTGATTGAACTGTCCATGCCTGAGCTTGGCAAGCAATACCGCATCATCTACAACGGTGCGGAGGTTCCTTCCCCAAGGTATGATGACAAGCTCGGCATCCTTTCCTACCGTGACCCATCCGCAAGGGGTGTGGCAATTATATTGAAAAGAGATAAGGATAACGGCATTCAATGGCTGGATGAAAATGAAGCCAGATACGTTGCCGCCAAATTCAAACAGTAAAAAAGGAAGACTATACATCTTCCTCTGTAACAACGCCATAGATCATTGGCGTTTTTTCTTTTTCCTCTTCGGTAATTTCAATTGCCTGAAGGAACAGCTGTTTTGCCTCAGCAAACCGTTTCTCATCATTGACATACATCGTGCACAACGGATCACCTTTTTGTACCTTGTTGCCGCAGCGGACTTTCATCACAAGCCCAACGGATGGATCAATGGCATCACCTTTTTTCTCTCTTCCTGCGCCAAGCATCTGTGCTGCCGTACCGATCTTTTCGGCATTCATGGATGTAACAAACCCATCCCTTTCAGAACAGATATCCACCATGTGCTTCACATGAATCATCTGATCAATTTTCTCCATACAAAGATACGAGCTGTCTCCGCCCTGCAATGTGATCATTCTCTGCAGCTTCTTCAAACCGCTGCCATCCTGAATGGCATCTTTCAGCATCTGCTCAGCCTTCTCTTCGTCTGCCGCAAGATTGCCCGCCATCAGCATATGCTTCCCTAACAGGAGACATACCTGATATAACGGGTCTGTTGGCGATATCCCCCCGCTTAACAGTTCCACAGCTTCTTTAACCTCCAGGCTGTTTCCTACTGCCATTCCAAGAGGCTGATTCATATCGGTCACAATCGCCCTGACTTTTCTGCCTGTCAGCTTGCCAATCTGCACCATCGTCTTTGCCAATGTAAATGCTTCATCGGTATTTCGCATGAATGCACCGCTTCCGGTTTTGACATCAAGAATAATCGCATCCGCTCCGGAAGCCAGCTTTTTGGACATGATGGAAGAAGCAATCAAAGGAATGCTGCGAACTGTTGCAGTCACATCACGCAATGCATACAGCTTTTTATCCGCCGGAACAAGATTGGCTGTCTGCCCAATCACGGCTACTCCATTGTCCTTGACAATTGAAAAGAATCGTTCCATGTCAATTTCAACACTGGTACCGGGAATAGCTTCCAGCTTGTCCAAAGTACCGCCGGTATGGCCAAGGCCTCTGCCGGACATCTTAGCGACTGTACCGCCGCATGCAGCAACCAATGGTGCAACGACCAGGGTTGTGGTATCGCCTACTCCGCCGGTACTGTGCTTGTCAAGCTTGATCCCCGGAAGCGAAGACAAATCCACCACGTCTCCGGAATGCATCATCGCTAAAGTCAGCTCTGTGGTTTCCTCATCATTCATGCCTCTTTGCAGAATCGCCATTGCCATGGCACTCATCTGGTAATCCGGTATTTCTCCTGCAACATAGCCTTCAATCATCTGCCGGATTTCTTCTTTGGACAAAGCTTCCCCATCAGCCTTTTTTTCAATGATATCTACAAATCTCATAAAAGATCACCTCTGATTCTCTAATGGAAGTATGCCACGAAAAAGACAAAATCACAAGGCATCCCTTCTTTATCGATGACAGAAATTTCAAATTGTGTATTTCAGATGATTTCCTGCACTGATTACAGCAAAACATGATACAATGGATATAACAAAAAAAGGAGATTTCATTTATGAAATTAATCATGGCGATCATATCCAAGGAAGACACCTCTGCTGTTGCTTCCGCTTTGTCCAAAGCAAAATTCTACATGACACGTTTATCAACAACAGGCGGTTTCCTGCGTGCCGGCAATACGACAATGTTAATCGGAACAGATGACGAAAAAGTGGATGAATGCATTGAAATCATTGCGGCAAATGCGAAACAAAGAGCGGAGAAAGTCAATCCGGATGCATCCTACATGGGCTCGCAAAACGATAACGGTGTTCCGCTCAAGATCAATGCCGGCGGTGCAACGGTATTTGTCATGAATATCAGACAATTCGAAAAATTGTAAGAAAAGAAAACATCTGATCGCTCAGATGTTTTACTTTCTTTCCTGCAGGGCAATCCGGAATACTTTTGCCATGAGAGGGACATATGTTGCCGCAAATACGGTAACAGCTGTACAAGTCACAGGTTTTTTGTATTTGTCAGGCATATGCATGCCTGCGATCAGCCCCATGGAAAACAAACAGAATTTTGTTAATGCAAAGTCCTTCCAGGAACTTTGTTTTGCATAATCGTCACCCAACTGGAATAGCCCACGGAACATATAATACCTCCTTCAGCCTATATAATTACTATAGCAGACAACCGGAAAATAACTACCCTGTGACATTTCTTTTATGCAAAATATTGAAAAACCATCATGTAGTGACAAAAGCTGCCGGCAAGTACAAAACAATGGAACAGTTCATGATTGCCAAACCATTTGTTATGGAAAAGGTTTGGTTTCAGGGCATAGATCACCGCACCGACAGAATAGAATACTCCTCCGGCCAACAGCCATGCAAAGGCACCCGGGGCAAGAGCGTTTAACAGTTCCGGAAGCATCATGATGCATGCCCATCCCATGCCAAGATAAATCACGGAGGAAACCCACTTTGGACATTTGACATAGAATAGCTTGAAAAGAATTCCGAGCAATGCAAATGTGTAGATTACGCCAAGCAGAACCGTTCCTTTTCCGTTTTCCAATCCGGCGATGCAAACCGGCACATAGGAACCCGAAATCAGAATGGAAATGCTCATATGATCAATCTTTTTCAGAATGAGATTCCCTTTTTCGGAAATATTGAAGGAATGATAGGCACTGCTGGCACCGTATAAAATAATCATCGACATCATGAATATTGCAAAACTGATTAAATCCGGAATGCTCTTCATGTCTGCAGATCCTTTTATCAACAAAAGAGGCATGCCAATAATCGCAAAGACAAATCCGCCGATATGCGTTAATGCACTGACAGGATCTTTCAGACGGAAATAAAACGGTGCATCTTCCAGGGAGAAAAGATTACGGTTTCTCATCACAGTCATATATACCTCCTTATCGGTTTTTAAATAACCTTTCTTCAGTATTAATATATCGGTTTTTAAATAACCTGTCAATAGGTTTTGACAAGCTATTGACAGAGTATTATAAATGATATATTCTGAATTCATGAAAAATGAAGAACTGAGAAATTTTAAATTGCCTGCATACAGGGAGATTCCCGATGTCGGCCTGTATCTGGATCAGGTGGCCAAATACATTAACAGCTATCTGCAGGATTTTCCCGAGATGGCTGTCACTCCTTCCATGATCTCCAATTACGCCAAGGCAAAACTGATTGACCGCATCAACAAAAAGACATATACAAGGGAACAGATATCCTGTCTGATCTTTATCGTCCTGTCCAAAACTGTTTTATCCATCACAAACATTCGCATGATTCTCGAAGAAATCCATACGGAAAACAATGATATGGAAAAAAGCTATGCATATTTCCGCAACTGTGTCGAAACCCTTCTTGGCTCAATGAACGAGGAGGATGTCTCCCCTGCTATTACAGCTGAAGGCGAGACCGAACAGATGTTAAAGAATATTGCGATAGCTGTTGCACATAAAATGTATCTCGAACACTATTTTGAAACAAAAAGAAAAACCCAGGAAGCTTAAATTTCACTCCTCTTCCCGGGTTTCTTTTATTTGTTCTTCTTCTACGGAATCATCAGCCTGTTGTGTTATGGTTTCTGCAACAGGTTGCTGCTCTTCGATCGGTTGTACTTCTTCAATTGGTTCAGGGACATTCGCCTCTTCTCTTGATTCTTCAGGTTCATCTACCTTGAGCCAATGTATGCCGACGGGACGTCTTTCCTCTTCCTGCTGTATCGGCTCCTGTTGTGGTGTTTCTACAGCGACAGGTTCCGTGTTTTCTTCAATCACGACATATCTTGGCTTGCCGCAGTAACTGCAGAAATTTCCGACATTTTTTTCACCGCATCTTTCACAAATCCAGAATTCTTCCGGCTCATCCTTCTTGCGGTAATTGGCATAAATCTTTCTCCTCTTGAATCCATAGATATAAGAGAAAACAAAGAATACCGCCTGCAGAATCATGCATGTGATTAGCAGCAGGATAAACAGATTTACGCCTATTTTTGACAGAAAAGGCATATTGTTGGCAACGCCGAACAATGAAAAATACGATACGATGGTTTCCGATCCGTTATAACGCATGGAAAGATACAGGATCATACCTGTTACCGCTACTTTCAGCAAAAGATACAGATTCCATGCATGGCGGCTGTAGCGGTGCCAATGAAAGCTGCCAAGCCATGACACCAAAGCCAGCAACAGGCACACAAGCGGTGCAAACAGAGCAATGATAATCACCCAGAAATAACTGCCCAGATGATATACATCACTTTCCATTAATGTCAGAAACGGTGTAAACACCGATAGCAGGGCCGGTGAATGAATGCCCATCAGTTCTGCAAACATGCTGATAAACAGATAGGCTTCAAAAACAATCACTAAAGGCATCCCCACGATCTGCAGGAAACGGTGCCACTTTAACGGTGTTCCTTTTACTTCAACGTATCTTCTTTTATTTTCTTCCATATCTTCTCTTCTTCTTTGTCCATGACATGTTTTTCAAACAGGTCGGGACGGATTTTCTGTGTCAGCAGCAGAGACTGCGCCTTGCGCCATTCACGAATTTTTGCATGATGTCCGGATAACAGGATTTCCGGAACCTTATCCCCTTTGTAGTCAGCGGGTTGGGTATATTGCGGATATTCCAGCAATCCGCCTTCATAGGATTCTTCCTCGGCAGACCCTTCACTGATGACCCCCGGCAAAAGGCGAATCACGCTGTCCATAACTACCATAGATGCGGTTTCACCGCCTGTCAAGACATAATCACCTATGCTGATGCATTCATCTACATGGCTGTTGATTCTTGCATCCATGCCTTCATAATGCCCGCAAAGAATAATCAGATCTACTTTTTGCGAAAGCTCGTGTGCCTTTTTCTGCGTATACGGGTATCCGGAAGCACTCATCAGCACAACATGGCTGTTTTCCTTTCGCACCGAGTCGAGGGCGTCAAGAACAGGCTGGCATTTCATGACCATGCCCTTGCCCCCGCCGAAAGGCGTATCATCCACATGTTTATACCTGTCCGGGGCAAAATCACGGATCTGTACAAAATCAACACTGACGAACCCTTTGTCAATAGCCCTGCCGAGAATGGAGACGGAAAGGAAGCTTTCGTACATTTCCGGAAATAATGTCAGAATATGGATTTTCATAGGAGTCCCTCAATCACATGTATACGGATATATTTTTCCTGCGGATTGACTTCCTGAATGAATGCGGGAACATAGGGAATCAATACGGATGAGCCATCCTCTTTCTGCATGCGCAGATTGTTCTGTGCACCTTTGGTTTCCTCAACGCCAAGGCAGGTTCCCAAAACATGCCCCTCTTCATCAATGATATCCAGCCCTTCAAGCTCAGAACGGTAATACTGCCCATGTCCGAGTTTTTTCCGGTCTTTTTCCTGAATGTACAGTTCATCGTTTCGGTATTCTTCCGCTTGGTTGATATCCTGTATTTCATGAAATCTGACCAGGCTGAAGCCTTTATGGGTACGGAAGGTTTCCACCGTCACATCCATATATTTTCCTTCATGCAGCAAATAAACATGATTTCCTCTTTTGTATCTCTGTGCGTCAAAATCCGAATAGCTCTGGATTTTCACTTCCCCCTTTAATCCATGCGTATTCACGATTTTGCCGATACAGATATAGTCTTCCATAGATTCCTCCTTGCAAAAAAGGATGCATTATGCATCCAATTGTTCAAACTTGATTGTTACCTTTTTATCATCGGCATGCGAAGCAACAGACATCACCTGTCTTAATGCACTTGCCATGCTGCCTTTTCTGCCAATCAAACGAGCAATATCTTCATTTTTGGCATAGACATGAAGAACAACTTCGTTCTCATCCAAGCTCGGCATTTCTCTGACACTCAACTCTTCCGGAGCATCTACCATAGGCTTGACAAGGTCAAATAAAACTTTATCCAGCTCTGCCATATTTAGTTTTTCTTAGCCTTATTAGCAACCTTTTCTTCGTGGAATTTCTTCATGATGCCCTGTTTGGACAGGATGCTGCGAACTGTATCAGATGGCTGAGCACCATTTTTGAGCCAGTACATAGCCTTTTCTGCATCTACAACAACTGTTTCAGGTTCTGTCGTCGGGTTGATCCAACCGATAACTTCGATCTCACGACCGTCTCTGCGTGTACGTGCATCAGCTGCAACGATACGGTATCTTGGTGCTTTCTTGGCACCCATTCTCTTTAAACGTAATTTAACTGCCATATTTCTTATCTCCTTTTTTATAGCCTCATTTATTATAGGCAAAATAAAACACCTGTCAAGTGTTTTTACTTGACAGATGTATTTTTTATGAATCGATGACTTCTAAAAGCTTCTTTTCAATTCTGAGCATCACTTCAAGATAATAGGCATCCTCTTGTGGTGTCAGCTGGCTTTCATCAATTGCATCGAGCGCATTCATCGCATCGGTATATTTTGAAAGCATATCAATATACTTTGTCAGCATTGTCATATCCGTTGCATCATAGCTCTTCATGAATTCTACATAAGAATCAAAGAATGCTTCATAATCATCCATCTTCTTTTTGAATTCTTCAAAATCCGAAGAAGATGCTTCTTCCTGCGGAGGTGTTATCGCTTCATTACCTACAGCTTTTATCACTATCCCGGGTACAGTGATCTTGCTTCCCGAGGTACTTGTATAAGTGAACAACCCGTAATAAGGACCATATACGCTGATCATGTCATCTTCTAGTATTCTGCCCTCACCATTTTCATACACATATTCCCCAAATACAACATCATCATACCAGTTGCCGGATCCGGAATCTTTTGTCGCTATACGCATTTGAATCCTGTTATCATCACCTTCCATGATCTGCAATACCCGACCGTATAAAACGATATCCTTTCCTTCATATTTATCAGGATATCTTGCCAGTTCGTCATAAGGGATGACTTCGCATTTTTCTTTGTACGCTTCTTTATCGAAAGGTGTTGTACATGTCACATCAAAGGTTGCACTGTGTCCCTGTGATTTGACTGTAAATGTATATGTTTTTGCAGCCTCAAGTTTTGTCGGAACAGATAACTGATAATCGGTAGTTTCCTTACTTGTACCATCCGAATAATATGCCATGACCGTTAAACCTTTGCACCCTTTCTGGATGAAAATGCCTTCATCCGTTTCTCCTTCATAAGAAGCGGTAATATGGTCAAGGGTTACTTCTTCTTTTTGTTCAGCCACAGCAGAAGATTCTTCTGTTTTTTGCGGTGATGTCGTTGTTTCTTTCTTTTTGCCACACCCTGTCATCAACAAAATGCACATCACGGAAATTATTATTTTTTTCATTATCGTTTCCTCCGTAATTTCTTTTCTTGATCTTACTACCGTTCCGCAAGGAACGGTCAAGAGGAGAAAACAGATTTTTACTGCATAAGACTATAAAACAGATTGGGGCAGACAAACATTACGAATAATTGAAATTCTTAAGAACTGAATATCTATTCATGTACAGTGTATTATATAGTCTATTAGATAAAAAAATGAAAGATCTGATTTTAGCTTAGGTGCGAAATAATCCAGTTCAATACATCTTGATAACCTTTATCTCCGTTCGCGACTTTCAGAAAAAGGTCAATCAGCTCTTTCTGGGTATATTCAACCTCAATGTGATTCAATGCAAGAAATACCAGCATAACATGAGCTCCAATACGTTTGTTGCCATCAATGAACGCATGATTGCTTGCAAGTCCGAATCCTAATCTGGCAGCTTTCTGATAGGTAGATGGAAATAGATCTTTGCCATCAAAGCTCTGGAAAGGAGCAGCCAGGGCGGATTCCAAAAGTCATTCATCCTTTAGTCCAGGGTGTCCTCCTGTTTCATCAATCAGCTGCTCATGGAGCATGATTATCTGTTCTTTGGAAAGAATGATCATTTTGCCAATTCCTCATAAGCCTCTCGATTCCGCTCAATAAGTTTTTTCGAGATACTTAGCACATCATTGTCAGGAGCCATCTGCATGTGTTCTGCCTCCGAAAAATCAATGACAAGATAACGTGGCCGGTTGTTTTTCATAATAATAGCAGATCCATTCTTATCAACCATCTTTGCTACACGCGAAAAATTCTGATTTGCTTCCGTCATGGAAACAATGTAATCTGTGTCAATCAGCATATATGTGCTCCTCCTTATACAGAACTAATTGTATCATATATTGTAGGATAAAAACATCCTATAACAATACAAACTCCTAATCCTATTGATAAAATTTAGCATATATAGCAATGATTAATGCCAAAGAACAGTTATTCTGACGTATTGATCAGGTACTATTGAGATGATATTGTACTGGATCATCGGTGGCTCAGTGCTCCTTGTCTTATACAGTGCGCTGAGGTGCATCTCGCCCCTTCCCTGTACATATGCCCTACCATTATAAAAAATGTAGAATTTCGGCTCCGTAAATTCCACATAGAAAAAAGAGCTTATGTTTTCAAGCTCACTGTTGATGACATTCTTTCACGCAAGCATATCATGCCTGCAAGGACAGATGATATCGGGATTGTTTTGCAGTGTTCCATCAAGATACTCTTGCAGAATATCTTCTGCACTTCCTTGACATCCCATATACACATCGATGCCAAATCCCTCCATTCTTTTCTGCATTGGCTCTCCCATGCCCGTGCATAATATAATATCAGTTTCAAGACCGTCAAGATAGGCAGCTATAGCACCATGTGAATTACCGCCATTGCCTATAATGTTCTTCGCAATCACTTTTCCGTCTTCAACTTCGGCGATCAGAAAGAATTCACTTCTGCCGAAATGCGGAAAAACCATGCCATCCTGATAAGGAATTGCAATCTTCATCTTCTACCTCGCCAGTCCGTACAGATCTTCTACAATATATGTCGGATGCAGATCTTCCGTAATCCCCATTTCCATAATGCTTTCGCCATTGGTGATCAGGATTGTCTCAATGCCCATTTCAATTCCCGGTATGATATCTTTTTCAAAATCATGACCGGTGATGATGACATCATCCTTGGTCACCTGCATATAGCGCAAAGCCATGCGGATCAGCATTTCCGTTCCCCTTCCGAAATGTACGGCCGGAACCCCTGAAGCATATTCCAGCATTTTCACCACAGCCTCATTTCCGATCATCTGCTGTCCTTCAAATACCTGTGTCTTGCGGGAATCGGTGGAGATCAGCCTTGCTCCATGTAATAAGGCTTGCAATGCATCGGAATAATCCTTATAGGTCATATTCCGGTTCATGCCGACAAACAATACATCCGGTGCACTGTGACGAACGGTGAATCCGACCTGTTCCAATGTCTGCCGTATGCCTCCCCCTCCTATATATGCAGCTTTTTTTCTTTCGGGCTCATTCATCATGATCCAGTCAATCGCTGCCATGACACTTGTGTAGATTGACGAAGGACGGATATTTTGAAATCCTCCTGCATTCAGCATATCGGCAATCTGTTCTCTGGTCCTGCCGCTTTGCTCGCTTAGTATAAGATATGGTATTCCATGAACCCACATCGCATCAAGAAGCTGTGGTGCCCCAGGTGCCGGCCTGCCGTTTAAAATCAGTGAATCCATCTGTAATATGTAGTTTTTTCTAAACATTTTTCTATCCTCAGTATTAATTGTAACACGTTAAAGGGCTTCCTTGTGGTATGATGTTTAAGCACATAAGAGGAAGATCTATGAAACCTTTAACGAAAATATTCATCCTGCTGGGGCTGATTGCCGCAATAGCAGGTTTTCTGACATATGACGCCTTCAATATAGCACCGAAGCGTTATGCCACCCGGCATGAAACCCTGTCCGATGAAAAAATACCACGACAGCTCGACGATATCAACATCCTGTTCTTTTCGGATCTCGAATACGGCACATTCATGAATGAGGAAAGGCTGAACAACCTTGTTGATACCATCAACAACATCTCCCCGGATGTCATTATATTCGGTGGTGATCTGTATGATCAGGAAGCAATTGCCAATGCTGATTCCAATACCATTCTTACCAATGCTTTCAAATCCATGGATGCTCCTTTGGGAAAATATGCGGTTTACGGCGATAATGACCGAGCATCTTCCACAAGGGCGGATGCATTTTCAAAAATCATGATGGATGCGGACTTTGAAATCCTCAACAACAATTCCATCAGCCTGCGAAACAAGGGTTCCCAATCCATCTATCTGACAGGATTGGATAACGGCTTGAACGGCACAACAGATACCGGAACCGCTTACCGCAATGTTTCCCCTGAAGCATACAATATCACAATCTGCCATACCCCGGATACCGCCCTGGAGATTTCCTCCGACTTGCCGGACTATTTCTTAGCAGGACACAGTCATGGCGGACAGGCATATTTCTTCTTTACCGCTGAATATACACCTGCCTATGCGACAGACTATCTGCGTGGCAAGCATTCCATCAACGATGCGTTTACCCTTGACATCACTAACGGTGTCGGTACAACACAGACAGATGTGCGTTTCCTCAGTGATCCCGAAGTGGTTGTATATCATCTGAATTCACTGGCTCAGGAAGAGATACCGCAAGGCGATTTGGAAACAGAACCTGCCGTTACAGAAGAGACTCAAACCGAGCTGGAAGAGACAGACATTCCTGAAGATACCGTTGAAGAAAATACAGAGGAAATACAGCAGGAAGAAGAAACAACACAAGAAGAGTCCGAAGAAGTACAGGAAGAACCTGCAGAAGAGCAAAGCGAGGATGAATAATCCCCGCTTTTATTCTTCAATCAGTTTTTCATAAAACTGAATCATCTGCAGATTTGTACCGGATGGATGAAACCCATACACATGAAATCCGTGCCAATAATTTTTTTCACACTGCAAAACAGGTAATACTGCCGCATAATCATAAACAGAAAGAATTATCTTTTCCATCTGCTTAAAGGCTTGTGAATCCAGGCTGTAAGTGCCTTGTGATTCTTCCGCAAGTTTCAGATAACTCCCTTGCGTAATTGCTGCCTGATTTAAATGCGATAATACCTCTTCCATGTCTTTTGCGGCATGAACCGAAATAAGACTCCCCTGCCGTTCTATCGATGGATAAAACCAGTCCCTGACACCGGGGATCAAAGTACAGGTATTCTGTATTGCCATGTTTTTATTGAGATGCCACTGCATGCGCAACCGCCACGGCAGAAACGGCATCATTTTTTTTACGGATAAAGCAGAAACCTCGCTGATCGAAGGCTGTATCTGTCCCCATTGCCAATCGCCTTGCGATTCAAGCAGAAGCGATGATTGGTCTCCGGTTGTAAGAAAAGCAAACGGCTTTTCTTTCTCCAGCAGTTTTTCCTCTTTTCTGCCATCCTGTACAATAAAATCAATGTGATGATTACATGCGCGCAGCCATTTGCCGCATTCGATGCATGCTTCTTCATGCATTTTTTTCTGACGGATGGCCACGATCCAGAAATCATTCTCCGGAATCGTATTCTTTCTGCTGAGGGACATGACTGCTTCAAATACAGCATTGATCTGCTCCTCTTCACATGCATCGATCAGAATCGTTTGTTTCTTCCCGTGCAGGCCTGCCCAATGGAACAGGATACAATGGGATAATACATGTTTTTCCAAAAGGACAGAGGTTTCCGGCCACTTGACGGAAAGGATTCTTTCAAAGGCATGAATATCCTCTTCCACGATTTCTTCTTCCGCATCTTTCTGTGCTTCCGTTTTCTGTAAGGCAACCTTTGGCTTATAGGTCAGGATCATCATCATGCCGATCGCAATGAGAAAAATCAGAAAGATCATCGCATAACTTGCAAATGTCATACCATTCCCTCCAGTCTGTCAAAGCTGTCACGATCATCCAGATAAACCGGCGGTTTGACAATCATTTCGGATGCATTTCCGTATTGAAAACAGAACAGTGCAGATTTTCCTTTACCGCCTTCCGTTTCATAAGCAATCTGCAGAATACGGGTAATAAACCCGTTTTCAAAAGCTGTCTGCATGATCCGGTTGATTTGCGAAGCACGATGTACCAGATAAAATCTGCCGTTGGATTTCAACAGTCTTCTGACAGATGAAAAAAGATCTCCAAGCGACAAAAACTCTTCATGTCTTGCCGCTGCAATATACGGATTTGTGCTGACAAGATCTTTCTTTGGTGTAGAAAAATAAGGCGGATTACAGACAATGACATTGAACAAAGCGCCTTTGTAATCCTGTACTCTTGTTTCAATCAGCTCAGCCTGAAGATGATGCATATCCAGATTCTTTCTGGCCACTTGCAGAACCTCGGGATATAAATCAATTCCTGTCATGCTTTGGGGATTGAACCTTGCACCATAGAGTAACAATGCTCCGTTATTCGTACCGATATCAAGAAGAGATTCTTTTGATTTTATGCGCATGAACCTCCCTAAAAGTTCCGTATCGCTGTTACAGTGGTACATCCCCTCTTCCTGATAAATGGAATACTCTGTACCATTCAGATAATCAAGCTTCATGCGTTTCCCTCAATTCAAACCAGAATGTGCTTCCTTTTCCTTTTTCCGTATCTACGCCATACAAAGCACCATGGCTGTCAAGAATGGCTTTGACAATGGCAAGACCGAGACCGGTGCTTGTCTGGTTTCTGGAAAAGGACTTGGAAGATTTCTGATAGCGGTCCCAGATATACGGAAGTTCTTCCTTGCTGATGCCTTCGCCTTCATCGCTGACTTCCACACGGATGGTTTCCTCATCCTCCTTCATCCATGCCCTGACGGTAATGGTTCCTCCTTCAGGGGAATGCTTGATCGCATTGGAAAAATAGTTGGCGATAACCTGGGATATCTTGATTTCATCTGCATATGCGGTAAGGGAATCCCCAACCTCCATCACCAGATTGATTTTCCCGGCTTCCAATAATGGTGCATCGAGTTCGGCAATTTCTTCAATCAGCTCGGCAATATCGATGTTTTCCCGTGAAAGTTCATAGTTGCCGGATTGCATTTGGGAAAGCTCGGACATGTCATTGACAAGCCTGTTCATGTAATCCGTTTCCCTAATAATAACATCCAGGTGTTTCGCTCTTTTCTTCGGATCATCACCGGATATATCCAGGATCATCTCTGCATATGCACGAATATCGGTCAAAGGCGTACGTATATCATGCGATACGTTGGCAATCAGATCCCTGCGCAATTCATCGATTTTTGACAGTTTGTCATTTGCGGCATTCAATGTATCTGCAAGTTCCCTGGTTTCGGTGAATTCGCCACCGGAAAAGCTGGCACTGTAATCTGCCGCTGCAAGTTTCAAAGCTTCCTTATTCATATCGACAATCGGTTTCGTCAGTCGTGAAGAAATATACAGTGCAATAATACTAGCCAACACAATCGCACCGGCCGTATAAAAGGTATATTGCCTCGTAAAAATGGAAACGATCGAATCCACCGGCTCAAGGGGCGAATTGACAAACAGGTAGTAGTTGCTCAGCTCTTCTTCGATCTTTCTGCCGTAAACAATCATTTCCTGTCCTGTTCTGACATTCGTCATATTTGCGCTGTATTCTTTATCTCCTTCATTCAACAGCCGATAAACCTCATCAAAGGAAAATACGTCACCTGCCGTGTCAGCAGGCAAATGGAAAATACATCCTGCACCGAGGCTGTCGGCATCATAGATGTTCTTCCCTTTTTCGTTATAAATAGCGACACAGACATCGTTGTCCACGGCCCTGCGCAAGGCAATACTAAAAGAATCCGTCGTTGTATTTGTACCGACAAGATCTTCCTGAATCGAATCGGCAACCGTACGGATTGATTGTATTTTACTGTTGCGGTAATAAGGGCGTATCAGACCCGTCTGCAGCAATCCCAGCAATATGGTAATTCCCGAAGCAAGCAGGAAAAATGCCAGCCACAGACGAAACCGGATGCCATGTATATCAAGCTTCAAATTTATACCCCATTCCTCTTACGGTGACAATGCAGTTGCGGTATTTTCCAAGGTTGTGGCGCAGCATTTTGACATGTGTGTCAACCGTGCGGTCATCACCGAAGTAATCATAATTCCAGACTTCGGATAACAGCTTCTGGCGGGACAAGGCAATTTTCGGATGAGAGGCAAAATAGATCAAGAGATCAATTTCCTTAGGAGTTAACGGCGCCTTTTCCCCATCTACCGTCACGACTCTGCCCAATATATCAATTTCCAGTCCGCCGAACTTCATGATTTCCTTATCGGCATGTGCACGGTTTCTTTCCAGGACAACCTTGATCCTTGCCATCAGCTCCTTTGGCGAAAACGGTTTGACAACATAGTCATCAACCCCAAGCTCAAACCCGAAGAGCTTGTCATATTCCTCCTGTCTTGCACTCAGGATGATAATCGGAATATTCGCGACTTTCTTGATCTCCCTGCATGAGGCAAAACCGTCCATGCGCGGCATCATGACATCAAGTATCACACAGTCATAATGCGTCTCTCTGACCATCTGTAATGCTTCATATCCATCTGAGGCTTCATCTGCCTCATAGCCATTGATTTCACAGTATTCCCGGACGACTTCACGGATATTGGCTTCATCGTCCGCAATCAGTATTCTTGCCATAGTCACTCACTTTTCTTTATGATCCGGATCTTTAATGCACGCATCGATCCGTCCTCATTTATTTTAGCACGAAAGCGCAGATATGTGCCACGCACCATCATTCCTGCATTCTGTTTATAGAGGTCCGGCATTACTGCGATATCCGCCTGTCCCGTTTCATCGGATACTTTGAGAAATGCCATCATGTCTCCGTATTTTGTACGGTGCGTATGCACGCCTGTGATAACACCGAATCCGGTTACCTCTCCTTTTCTGCCGACAAAAGAAGCTATGGATGGATCGTCTATCCCATAATTCTGACGCATGATCTGCACCGGGTGATCGGACAAATGAAATCCGAGGGCTTCCTTTTCCCTTTCGCTTCTTTCTTCGACAGTTTCTTTCATTTTGACAAGAACCGGTTTGGAAACTAGATCGAGATCCAGCACAATTGCATTGCCTTCATGAATCTGCACAAGATCGCCATAGCGCATCGCCTCCTCCAAACCTTCCCGCATGGTTTTGCGGTTTTCCTGCAGACAATCCAACGCACCTGCATCAATCAGTGTTTCCATCGTACTCCGGTTGATCTTCAATGCCATTGCCCTGGCGACAAAATCAAAGAAATCTGTAAACAGCCCTCTGTCCGCACGATCCTCCATCAGCAGCTGTGAAACATGTGTGCCAATCCCCTTGATCACGGAAAGAGGAAGGATAATCCCTTTATCGAAGCGCTCGCTGCCGGTACCGGAACGGTTGACATCCGGAGGCAGAATCTGAATACCACGGCGGCGGCATTCATCCACATACAGTGATGTTTTCACGCTGTCCCCGATTGCCCCGTCAAGAAGGCTGACATAGAAATATAACGGATACCTTGCTTTCAGATATCCCATCTGGTAACATACCAGCCCATAGGCTACCGCATGCGATTTGTTGAAACCATAACCGCCGAAACGGTCCACAAGATCAAAGAGTTCATGTGCCTTTGCTTCGGTATAGCCGTTGCGCAGGCAACCTTTGATGAAATCCTCCTGCAGGTTGGCCAGCTCTTTTTCATTCTTCTTGGACATGGCTTTGCGTAACACATCTGCTTTGGCAAGCGTAAAGCCTGCCGCAATCCTTGCGGTAAGCATCGCCTGTTCCTGATAGATCATGACGCCATAAGTCTCTTTCAATACAGGTTCAAGCTCCTCTGCAACATAGGTAATCCTGTCAGGTTCTTTTTTGTTTGCCACATAGAGGGGAATATTGTCCTTGGAGGCGGGACGATACAGTGCCAGACAGGCAACGATATCGTCAAAACATGCCGGTTCCATCCGTCTCAGCAGGCTCTTCATGCCTTCCGATTCAAACTGGAATACGCCGAGCGTATCCGCTTTGGCAAACAGCCTGAATGTCTCTCTGTCATCAAGCGGAATATCCATCAGGCGGAATGAAGGATCGTCTTTCTGAATGGATTTGACGATATCATCGATAATGGTCAGGTTCCGCAAACCGAGAAAATCCATCTTGATCAAGCCTCTTTCCTCAAGATATTCCATCGTATACTGGCTTGTGCTGATTCCTTCATCCATGCGGATTGTCGGAATCACCTCTTTTAAAGGCTTGCTCGAAAGAACGATTCCGGCTGCATGGATGGAAGAATGCCTGGGCAAACCTTCAATTTTTGCCGCCATCTCATACAGTATCTGGTTATTGCGGCTGGCCATCACCGCTTTTTTAAATTTTGCATTATTCTCAAAAGCCTGCTGCAGGGTTGTATTAGCAGCGTTTCCAAGTGCCTTTAAAACCGTATCAACATCCCTCTGGTTCATGTTCATGGTTCTGGCAACATCGCGGATCACCTGTCTTGCACCAAGAGTGCCGAATGTAATGATATTGGCAACATGGTCCTGTCCGTATGTATCCACGACATAACGGATCACTTCCTGTCTGCGGTTATCCGGTATATCCGTATCGATATCCGGCATGGACACTCTGTCCGGATTCAGAAATCTTTCAAAAAGGAGATGGTATTTCAATGGGTCAATCTGGGTGATCCCAAGACAATACGCCACCAGTGAGCCGGCTGCGCTGCCCCTGCCCGGACCGACAAGAATATCCTGTTTCCTTGCATAGCGGATAAAGTCATACACAATCAGAAAATAATCTTCAAAATGCATTTTCAGGATAATATCGAGCTCATAGCGGAGTCTTGACTGATATTGTTGCGTCACTCTTCCGTTCAGCCTTTTCTGTAATCCCGCCTGACACAGGCGAACCAGATATTCCTTTGAGGAAACATCGTATTTCCCCTGAAAAGCGGGCAAACCTGTTTTTTCAACCATTCCATCAGCATTACACTGCCTGGCAATCGTTTCCGTTCTTTCAAGCTCTTCCGGCTCATAGAGATCTGCCATTTCTTTGAGTGACAAAAAATATCTGCCTGTCAGCTGTGGCAGTGAACTGTCATTGACCATCTTGTTCAGACGGATTGCGTTGAGTATGTGATAGCTGCTCACATCTTCCTTTTCAAGATAGTAGATCTTATTTAACGCAACGACAGGAATGGACAATCTTGTCGCAATATTCTTTAGGATTTTATTGCGCATTTTCCATAAAGATGCATCCTGATAAGACAGGGCAACATCAAAAGGAGGCAGCTCTTTTTTCATGATGGAAAGCTTTTCGTAAACCTGCTCACGGTTGTCATTGACCAGTTCGCTGTCCATCCATCCCCCTTCGCCATAAGCGATAATAAAACAATGAGAACTGTACCGTTTGAAATCTTCAAAGGAAACTGCTTCTTCCTCATTATTGAGCATACTGGAAAGAATCATCAGATTGGCATATCCGGCATTATCCTTCGCCAGCAAGAGAAACAAAACCTTCTCCTCATGATACAAAACCGTTACCTGCAAGCCGATAATCCCCTTGATGCCCTCTTTCTCACAAGCTTTCAAAAAGGCAGGTATGCCATGCATCACATGAAAATCTGTCAGAGCGACAGCATTGTATCCGTATTCCTTTGTTTTTTTCACAAGTGCTTCAATACGTACTGTGCTTTGCAGAAGCGTATAGGCACTTTGCACAAACAGATGAACCATACAGCTATTATATAACAGATTAAAAGATTATGAATATTCAAAAAGGTTTAAGAGTTATCTGTCCAAATTTGTGATATTATATCATGGTTATACAGGGGGAACTGTATGGAAGAAATGAAAAAGAGCGCGCCGGAACTGGCTGAAGATACAAAAAAACAAATCAAAAACAGAAAAAGAGCAAGGCGAAGGGTCATCTTTCGCAGAGTCGTAACCTGCATTCTTGCTTTTTTTGTCCTGATTGAACTGGCCGTCGGTTATCTCGGCTTACGCTATACAAAAAAACTGCTTGTCGGCATGCCGACATTGAACGTACAGGATTTTATCAGTGAGGAATCCTCAAGAATCTTTGATTCACGTGGAGAACTGCTGACGGAAATCGGCACATATTATCGTGAAAACATCACCTATGAGGACTGCCCGGAATCTTTGATCGATGCATTTCTGGCAACAGAGGATTCCCGCTATTTCCAGCATAACGGATTCGATGTTCCCCGTTTTACCAAAGCGGTGTTTGAAACCTTTGCCAAGCACAACATGCAGGGCGGCTCCACCTTCACCATGCAGTTGGTCAAGAATACTTACTTCTCGATTGATGCGGGTGATGAAAGTGTCGAACGTGATGCAACCATCCAGTATAAAGTACAGCAGATCATCCTCGCAATGCAGCTGGAAATGAAGGTCAACAAGAAGAGAATCTTCGAGCTTTATATCAACAAGCTGAACTTCGGTGACCGTATCCGCGGCGTACAGAAAGCTGCCGAATACTATTTCGGCAAGAATGTCCGTGAGCTGAATCTTTCCGAATCTGCCCTTCTTGCCGGCATCATCAACCTGCCGAACGGTTATAACCCGTACCATTTCCTCGACGCGGCTACCGCAAGACGAAATGAAGTGCTTGGATACATGCTGATGCATGGTTATATCACCGAAGAAGAGGAAAAACTGGCAAGAGCCATCAAGGTTGAAGATCAGCTTGTCGGCCAAGATCAGCTGAATGTTGAAAAAACGGTTTATCCGGAATATGTCGATGTTGTTATCGAGGAAGCACAGAAAGTCACGGGATTTGATCCTGTCACAAAGGGAATGGATATTTACACAGCATTAAATCCGCAGATCCAGGATCAGGTGGAAGCGATTGAAGCCGGTGAGACAAGCGTCTCCTTCCCTGATGATCTGATGCAGGTCGCCATGGTATGCATGAACAATCAGAATGGTGAAGTTGTCGCTATCGGAGGCGGCAGAAACTATGGTGATAACGGCGGATCACGTCTGCTGAACAGAGCTACCAGCCAATACAAGCAGCCGGGCTCTTCCGTCAAGCCCTTCCTGGATTATGCCCTGGCTTTTGAATATCTCGGCTATTCCATAGATGAAATCCTTCTGGATAAGCCGATCACCTTCCCGGGTGAAAGCAGAGTCTTAGTCAACTTCAATGGCGAATACATGGGTGATGTTACCATCAAGGAAGCGGTGGCAAGATCATTAAATATCCCTGCAATTCTTACCCTCGAAAATGTTGTCGCTAAAATCGGCAGTGAAAAAGTTGTTGATTATCTCAACACCATCGGTCTTTCCAGGGCAAACGATGAAGAATTCCATATGTCCTACGCTATCGGCGGTAACCTGTTAGAAACAACCGTCATGGAAATGGCCGGTGCCCATGCCGCATTGATTAATCTTGGCACATACAACCAGCCTCATACGATTACCAGAATTGAAATGTCAACCGGCGAGATCATTTCCCCGCCGAATCAGAATATCGATGTATTGTCCAGCGGCAGTGCTTATCTTGCAGACCTGCTGATGCAGAATAACGTTGAAGGCGGCATTTACAACTACATGCAGATTCTGAAAAGATCCTATCCGGTATATGCAAAAACTGGTACAACCGACTGGGGAACAGACGGAAAACCTTACGGTATTCCGGAAGGTGCCGCAAAAGACAAATGGATGATTTCCAGCACATCGCAATATACAAATGCCGTATGGATCGGCTATGACATGGCAGTCAAAAACGAAGGTACATATTTCCCTGCATGGAAGAGTGCATTGAATATTCCGGGCAGGGTCAACAGCCTGCTTCTCGATATTGAGGCGGAAATGTCACCTGACACCCTTGGCGGTGTGCAGAAGCCGGAAGATGTAGTGGATGTGCGCTATATCAGAGGCACATATCCGCATGTGATTTCCGACAATGATTCCGGCAGCATGATTACCTCCATGGTATCCGAAACCGGTTTGCAAAACCAGCCGATGGTATCTTCCAGTGCATACACGAAAGGCATTCCGGAATTATCCGGCTTTGCTGCTTCGGTATCCAATGGTCTGGTATACATGAGCTGGTATACCCAGGAAGGATGCAACGGCGGAGAGGAAGGCGGAAGAAATATTTCCCTCCATGATCCATGGAACGATATTGATATGTATGGTTCCTGTCTTGTGGATACATCCTGGCTCAATGGTTCCCGCAACAAATATATAGCTGATATTTATCAGGATGACGAATATGTCACAACAGTCACTTCCGATCACAAGGACTATGCGGGCCTGCCCTACCGTTTTACAGGAGAAGTCAAAGCATGCGGCTATTTCACCAACGGACGCGGCACCAGCGATACGATCTGTACTTCCATGGGCTACTTCAATGCCGATGAAGCAGAAGCTGAAGGAGAATAAAAAAGGCTTGTTCGATTGAACAAGCTTTTTTTATTGATACGCATCCATGCCTTCGGATTTTAATTCTCTTGCCATCAGGCTCATGATGGCTTCTTCGGGTTTCTTTCCTTCGTATAAAACCTGATATACCTCATTGGTAATCGGCATCTCTATGCCCTGCTTTTTTGCTTCCTCATAAACAACTTTGCAAGACAATACGCCTTCTACCGTCTTCTTATTTTCCTTCAGGAATCTCTCTGCTGAACCATCCTTACCGATCTGGTATCCGGCCATGAAATTACGGGAATGGCGGGATGTGCACGTAACGATCAGATCCCCGACGCCATCCAGTCCGAGATATGTCTCTTCCTTACCGCCCTGGCTTATGCCGAAGCGTGTCATTTCCGCAAGGCCTCGTGTCATCAATGCTGCTTTGGCATTATCACCCTGGCCTACCCCTTCGAGGATACCGCTGGCAATTGCCATAATATTCTTCACAGCAACACCGATTTCTGCACCGATGACATCCGTATTGCGGTATACCCTGAAGTAGTGATTGGAAAATAGCTTCTGGATGGTTTTAGCTGCCTCTTCATCCTCGCTTACCGCATTGACAACTGTCAGCTTGCGCAGGATGACTTCCTCCGCATGGGATGGTCCGATCAAAGATACGACTGCTTTGCAGAAGGAAGGATCCACCATTTCATGAATCACAACACTCAGTCTCTGATGGGTTACCGGATGGAAGCCTTTTGCGACATTGATAATAATGGCAGGCTTGGCAAGATATTCCCTGGCTTTTTTCAATACATCCTCAAGGGCGATTACAGGAACTGCACATAATAATACGTCGGCATCCTTTACGATAGAGAGATCCGTTGACGCTTTCAAATTCTCATTGATTTCACATTCGAAATACTTCTTGTTGCAATGGTGATTGATGTCATCCACTTCCCGGGGATCTATGCCCCATTGCATAACATCACAACCGTTATCGGCAAGAACCTGTGCCAGGGCTGTACCCCAGCTTCCTGTTCCCAATACTCTGACAATCATTCCGAAACCTTCTTTCTGGCGATGATTTTGATTGGCGTGCCTTCAAAATCAAATGCCCTTCTCATCTCATTTTCAATAAATCTTTCATAAGAAAAATGCAATAGCTTTGGATCATTACAGGATAATACAAAGCATGGCGGCTGCACGGCAACCTGTGTCGCATAGTAGATTTTAAAACGTTTTCCGTTATGTACCGGTGCAGGTGTTGTCAGCTGTGCATCCGAAATCACTTCATTCAAAATGTTTGTCGGAATGCGGCGTATTGCATTTTCATAAACCCTGTTTACTTCAGGAAGGACAGTGGATACTCTCTGTCCTGTTTTTGCGCTGACATAGAGTATCGGCGCATAGCTGAGATAGGCAAATTCGGCACGTATCTGCTCACTGAAGCGGTACATTGTCTTGTCATCTTTTTCGATTGCATCCCATTTATTGACGACAATGATAATCGGTTTTCCTGCCTGGCTTGCATATCCTGCTACATGTTTGTCCTGCTCGCGTATACCTGCTTCCCCATCGATCAAAAATAACGCAATATCACATCTTTCAATGGCACGCATCGCCCTTAAAACGGAATATTTCTCCACCGCTTCATAGACACGGCCTCTTTTACGGATGCCGGCTGTATCCACAATCACATACTTCTGTCCATCCCTTTCAAACGGCGTGTCTATCGCATCACGGGTAGTACCCTGTACGTTGGAAACAATGGATCTGTCCTCTTTCAGAATCGCATTGACCAAGGAAGACTTGCCTACATTCGGTTCACCGATGACAGCAATATGAATGCCTTCCTCTTCCTCCTGCATGTTTTCTTTCGGCATCTGTGCAAGACATGCATCGAGAATGTCCCCGATACCGATGCCATGCACACCGGAACAGGCAATCGGATCACCGAGTCCCAGTGCATAGAATTCATAAATATTCAAAAGTCTTGTATTGTCATCAATCATATTTACCGCAAGAATGACCGGTTTGGATTGTCTTTGCAAAATAGAGGCAATATATTCATCATCCTCATGCAGACCTTCCTTGCCATTGACGACAAACAGGATAACATCCGCTTCTTCCATCGCAATATTAACCTGGGCACGAATTTCCTCCTGATATGGCTGATCTGCGATTTGAATACCGCCGGTATCAATCAGCCGGAATTCCTTTCCGGTCCAGTTGCCCTTGGAATAGATTCTGTCCCTGGTCACGCCGGGATAATCCTCGACAATGGAAACCCTTTCCCCGGCAATGCGGTTAAAAATCGTAGACTTGCCTACATTAGGCCTGCCTACGATTGCAATTACTCCACAATTCATATTACACCTCCAGTAAAGGCATAACCAGCTGATATACGCAATTGACTACTTCTTCAATTGTCATATCGGAAGTATCGATTTCCACTGCGTCATCTGCCTTGCGCAAAGGACTTTCGGCACGATGCGTATCGTCATAGTCCCTCTTGCGGATTTCTTCCGCAATTGTTTCGATATCAGAAGTCGGTATGCCTTGTGCAATGTTCTGATCGTATCTTCTCTTCGCTCTTGCTTCAGCAGAAGCAGTCATGAAAATCTTCAGTTCGGCATCTTTCAAAACAACAGTACCAATGTCTCTGCCATCCATGATAAAACCGCCGGCTTCTGCCATCTGCTGCTGTCTTTTTACCAAATCAGCCCTGACGTTTTTGAGCTTGCTGACAGCGGAAGCTGCCATGCTGATATCGTCTGTACGGATTGCCGTGGAAACATCCTCTCCATCCAGAAATACCTTTCCCTCCGGTGTCAGTATAATCTCTGTCTTTTCCAGCATTTCGCAAACACCTTTTTCATCATCCAGGGCAATGTTGCTTCTTTTGGCCTTTAATGCAGTGGATCTGTACATTGCTCCTGTATCGAGATGCACATAGTTCAGCTTTTTGGCAAGAAGCTTGGCAATGGTGCTTTTTCCGGCAGCACTCGGTCCGTCTATCGCAATATTAATCTTTTTCATATCATGTCCTCACTATTACAATTAAATACAGCACTATCGCAAGCATGATCATCAGTGCAATAATCAGAATGACGAGCACCGTATTCAGAATCTTACTTGTATGGCGGACTTTGTCGGAAACTTCATTCATGTTATCTTCATAGTCATCCATCTGTGCACGGATCTGTGTCGTTTCCGATAAGAGTTTCTGACGTTCTTTCCTGTCTTCTTCCATCTGTCTGTTGAAAGCTTCCGATCCGACAAACTCATCCTCTTCCGGTTCAGGTGCCGGTGCAGCATATGAATTTGTATTATTCACAAGATTCTGCACTTCTGCAGCAATATGCTCCCTTGTCCGTGAAAGATTGTCATCTGTGAATTCCTGATAATCCTCATAGGAAGGCTGCCTTCTTGCACCGGCAAAAGGAATATCCGTTGTATTCCGGTTTACCCTCGGTGCACGTTGCTGAGGCTGCTGGGCAGGTTCGGACGGATATGGCTTGGATGGTGCCTGCTGTTGTTGGCGTTTTTTATTGGCATTGTTCAATTGACGCAATACATTGACTTGCGTGTTATCGCTCAGGGCATTTCCCTGATCGATATTGTACTGCTTGACCTCGCGGATATACTGGTCCAGATAGTCATTTTCAAAAGAACTGGTATAATTCTCGTTTTTCCCAAAGATGCTGGTATCAAATACCGGCTCCTCCTCTTCTTTCGGTTCAGGTTCCTCATAATGTGTGTTGCGGGCATGATTTGCGACATGATCATCTTCCGCATAATCATCCAAAGCAGAGAAATTATCTGCATCAATCCGATTCAGGCGGTTGGAAAAACGTGATAATTCCTTCGAATTAATCTCTACACCGGTGTCGTTCTGCAGGCTTTCTCTCAGTTCTTTATATCTCTCTTTTCTTGATAAATTCGCCATGATTTTCTCCGTTAATCTTGGTTATTATAGCACAGTATTCCTTTGATTTGCATTCCTTACGCCAAAAAAACAAAAACAAAGAAAAAGGCATGTTTCCATGCCTGATTGGTCAGCTGTGTAAAAGCGGTGAAACGTGTTTGTAAGCAAGATAGGTAATCAGGCTTACCAGCACACCTTTGACGATGTTAAACGGAACAACGCAGAACAGGCAGAATGTGAAGACATTGCTGACTGCAGGGAATATAGCCGAACCCATTGCCACAATGGTTTCCATCGGCATATGATACAATGCCGAATACATCGGCAGCATGACAAAGCCATTCACAAATGAAGAGACAACGGCAAGAATGACTGTTCCCAAAACCATTCCCATTAACGCACCCTTCTTTGTCTTTTTATACTGATAGATCATTGCTGCCGGGAAAACAAATGCAAAGCCCATGACAAAGTTGGCAAATTCTCCGACAAATACAGTGCTCGTACCGGTAAACAGGACGTTTAACAGAATTTTCAAAGCTTCAATGATTACCGCATAAACCGGTCCGAGTGCAAATCCCCCCATCAAAACGATGACTTCGCTGAAATCCAGCTTGTAGAACGGCGGTGCAATCGGCAGCGGGAATTCAATCAGCATGACAACAAATGCCAATGCGGAAAGAATCGCAATTTTTGCTAGCTGTCTGGTTGTGAAACCCTGATGTGATTTTACTGATGTGGTCATTTTATCCTCCTTTTCCTCCGGCAAATAAAAACCGAAGGCAATGTGATAAAAACCTTCGGGTAAAATGAGAAAGATACAGATAAACATCTCTTCCATCCAGACTATACTGTCGCCATTGGAATTGCACCAATTCAGCCTTTCGGCTCGCGGGGTATACCGCCGGTCGGGAATTGCGCCCTGCCCTGAGTTTTATCATGAATACTATATTTTGGTTATACGGTTTTGTCAATAGATTTGCAATTACACAGATGTTTCCAATACTCTCAACAATGCATAGACAACATCCTGATAGAATTGCGGCGTCTCATGCATCAGGAAAAAGAGATACAGAAACAGGATCACTCCGGCTACCGGCACATGCACGGACTTGGAAACTCTGCACGCTAGATCCAGTGCATATCCTTTCAGGCACACGGACAACACCAAAGTTGTCATGAACATGGCAGAAGCAAGATTCGGCATATCCCCCATCAGAAAGGCAGAAAGACCGAATAAAAGAATTTCAAAAAGGCATGCCCTGCTGCTGATGGCAACGATCTGATGGAATGATGTCTTTTGGTTTAACAGAAAGCCGATAAACCATAATGCAAGATCCACAAGTGCTTCTGCGATTAATCCCAGACAGCTCAGCTTCAAGCCAAACAGCACTTCATCCGCAAACAACATGCCGGTCTTGCGCAAAGCAAGCGAAAGGAACATGGATAATGCCAACCATTTGCATACCTGCAGAAACAGACATGTATAGATGCTGAGAGTCGGTGTTTCCGAAGTTGCCGCTTTCTTCATGGAATATGCAGGTGCAAAAACCATGGATATGATTGAAACTCTCGGCAAAGCAGCAATCGCATCATATTTTTCATTCTTCCGTTGTTTTCTTGTTTTCTTCGGTGCAGGAGGAATATATTCCTTCTGTTGTGTTTTTACTTCAGTTTCCTTCACCACCTGTGGTGCAGTTTCATTTACCGCCTGCACAGGAGCAGGTATTTCACGCTGCTGCACAGGCATAGGAATCTGTTCCTGTTTATGAATAACAGGATGATACGGATGTCTGTTTGAAGCAGGCGTGAACTTTCTTCTTTTATTGAAATTTGTCATTGTATCACCTCAAAAAAAGATGTGCGGAATGCACATCTGGTATCCGGATTCAATCAGGCTCTGCCGCAATATCTTCCGTCAGCTGTAGAAATGACAACCATTTCACCGTTCTGGATAAACAGAGGAACCTTGATTTCAAGGCCTGTCTCCAATTTTGCATTCTTTGAAGCGGAAGTAGCTGTATCACCTTTTACAGCCTGTTCGCATTCAACAATCTGCAATTCAACCTTATCCGGCAGCATGACGCCCAGAATCTCCTGTTCATACATGGAAATTGTGACATTGTCATTTTCTTTCAGAAACTGCATTTCCCATTCCAGTCTTGTCTTTGGAATTTCAATCTGCTCATATGTGGAGTTGTCCATGAAGACAAGATTCACGCCATCGTCATAGAGATACTGCATCTCTTTCTTGTCAATATGTGCCGGCTCAACCTTGTCACCGCCTGTAAAAGAGATTTCATTGATGACGCCGCTTCTCAGATTCTTTACCTTGACTTTGATGATCATCTGTCTCATGGCTGTCTTATTGTGGTCTACATTCAAAACAGTATAAATATTACCTTCATTTTCAAAGGCTGTTCCCGGTTTTAAATCATTTACTATAATCATAATTCACCTACCTATCTTACTTAATTGTATTTGAAAGAAGTATTTTGTCAATGAAAAAGAGGCTGTGCCTCTTTTCATGATTATGCTTTGTCTGTGACGACTCTGACAGCTGGTGCTTTGACACCTGTTTCACCAAGAGCTGTGGTAATATCCTGCAACAATGCAAAATAGACATCCCAGTAATCACCGCCGTTGCACCATGCCCTGACAGTGAATTCCATCGCTTCGTTTGTACCGCCGGAGATGGAGGCAAACGGTGCAGGTTCGCTTAATACCTTTTCATTTTTGTTCATGACATCAATCATGACATCCTGTACTTTGTGGACATCTTCACCCTTGCCGCAACTGAAGACAAGATCAACTCTTCTGAGGGGTTCAGAGGAACAGTTTGTCACAGTTGCTCCCATGAGTCCGCCATTAGGAACCGTTACACGTTTATTGTCAACTGTTGTCAATACAGTGTAGAACAGATTGATTTCTTTCACAACGCCTTCAACACCGCTTGTAATGACATAGTCGCCTACATTGAACGGACGGAAAATCATGAGCATAATACCACCTGCAAGGTTGCCTAAGGCTCCCTGCAAGGCCATGCCAACCGCAACACCTGCAGATGCAAGTACGGTTACGACAGATGCCATCGGTACGCCAAGAATGTTGATAATACTGATGACAAGCACAACATACAGAACAACCTTGATCAGGTTCAGCATGAATGTCTTGACGGACTGATCCATCTTATCGAGCCAAGGCATTTTCTTTGAAGCTTCAAGGATTTTGTTGATAATCATCTTCCCGATGATAAAGACGAGCAATGCAAGAACAAGATTCTTGCCGACATTGGTGCAAAGCGCAACCAGCTGTTTAGATAATTCTTCCATAATATGGTTCTCCTTTCTCTCTTCTTTATTATAGAACAATCCTGCAGAAGCAGAATAAAAAGAATGCCCCAATTGACAAAAAAAGACGGAAAAACCGTCTTTTCAGTCTTCTGATTTCAGTTCAAAAATCATATCGCGCAATGAGGCAGCACGTTCGAAATCCAGTGTTGCTGCAGCTTCCTTCATTTCCTTCTCCAAAGATGCGATCAACTGTTTCTTATCCTTGCCGTTGTTCTTCATCTTCTTCTGGATATATTTGTTAGCCATCTCCTGGGTTTCCTTGCCGCGGATTGCTTCTTCCACATTTTTCACAACCGTTTTCGGAATGATTCCATGTCTCTTATTGTAGTCTTCCTGGATGGATCTTCTGCGGTTTGTTTCCTCAATCGCATAGTTCATGGAATCGGTCATGACATCCGCATACATGTACACTTCACCATGCTCGTTTCGTGCAGCTCTTCCGATTGTCTGGATCAAGGATCTCTGTGAGCGCAAAAATCCCTCTTTATCTGCGTCCAGGATGCAAACCAGTGATACCTCAGGAATATCCAGGCCTTCACGCAACAGGTTGATACCGACAATGGCATCCACTTTGCCCAGACGCAAATCACGAATGATTTCTGTTCTTTCCAGCGTTTTTGTTTCATGGTGCAGATAGGCAATTTTATAGCCCCTGTCCTTCAGGTATTCGGTCAGGTCTTCTGCCATTCTGACGGTTAACGTCGTGATCAGAACCCTTTCATTTCTTGCAATTCTTTCATCCAGTGCCACGCAGATATCATCCACCTGCCCCAGTGTGGGCTTGACGGTAATCTTTGGATCCAAAAGTCCGGTCGGACGGATAATCTGTTCTGTGACATGATGATCTACATGAGAAAGCTCATAGTCCCCGGGTGTTGCCGAACAATATATGACCTGGTTGATCATGCTTTCAAATTCATCATATTTCATCGGACGGTTATCCAAGGCAGAAGGCAGACGGAATCCATATTGTACCAGGACTTCCTTCCTTTGCCTGTCACCGTTGTACATGCCTCGTACCTGTGGCAAAGAGACATGAGATTCATCGACGATCAGCAGATAATCCTTCGGAAAATAATCAAACAGATTCCATGGCCTCTGCCCGGGTTTTCTGCCATCGATATGCATGGAATAGTTTTCAATACCGGAGCAGTATCCGTTTTCTCTTAATGCCTCCAAGTCAAATCTCGTTCTTTGTTCCAGACGCTCGTACTCCAGAGGCTTGTTTTCTCTTTTGAAGTATGCCAGTCTTTCCTCGAGCTCTTCTTCAATCGCATTGCATGCCCTGAGCATTGATTCCTTGCTTCTGGCATAGCCACTGGCAGGAAAAATGTTATAGAACTGATATGCATTCAGCGTCTTTCCGGTCAGTGGATCAACTTCCGTGATGCGGTCAATTTCATCACCGAACATTTCTATGCGGATGTTAAACTGATCCGTATAACTCGGTGTGAGGTCAATGACATCTCCCCTGACGCGGATTGTGCCTCTGGATTGTTCCATGTCATTTCTAGAATACTGCAATTCGATAAATTTCCTGAGCAGGGTGTTTCTGTCGTATGTTTCCCCGACTCTGATAGTCACAAACATATTTTTGTATTCCACCGGATCAGATGCTGCATAAATACAGGCAACAGATGCCACAACAATCGTATCCCTTCTTTCCAAAAGAGAATTCAATGTAGACTCACGGAACATGTCCAGTTCTTCATTGATTGCCGCTGTCTTTTCAATATACATGTCATTTTTCGGCATGTATGCCTCAGGCTGGTAATAATCAAAATTAGAGACAAAAAACTCTACCCTGTTATGGGGAAAGAGTTCTTTGAATTCGGAATATAATTGTCCGGCAAGGGTCTTGTTATGGGAAAAAACAAGTGTCGGACGATTCACCCTGGCAATGATATTGGCCATGGTAAAGGTTTTTCCGGTACCGGTTGCACCTTCGAGAACCTGTTCTTTTTTGCCATCCAGAAGACCCTGCACCAGCTCCTCAATTGCCTGAGGCTGGTCGCCTGTAGGCTGAAATGGAGAAACCAGCTCAAACTGATCAGCCATGTAAAACCTCCATTGCCTTTTCAAGCTGTGTGTCATGAACAGAAGTCGTATTCCAATCAAGTGTGACCGAAGAAATAATTGCTTCATAAGTGCTGTTATCCAATACACCGGTAGCAGGGAGATCATGTTCTTTCTGGTACTGTTTAATTGTCTCTTCGGTAGCTGTAGAAAAATATCCATCCGTACGGTCTACATCATATTCAAGATAATCCAGTGACAGCTGCACATCTTTGACCGCTTCGGAAACGGAATCCACCCGGATTTCTTCTTCCAGTCCGTCAAATACTTCATACATGACATCATGGAGCTTGACTTCAACATCCGGTTCAATGCCGACATTATTTACCCAGACACCTGAAGGTGAAAGCCATTTGGAAGTTGTGTATTTGATGGCAGAGTTATCCTTGAACATACGGCTGATCTGCACGGTTCCCTTTCCGTAGGTTGTTGTGCCGATAACAGTTACGTCATCTCTTTGTTCCTTCATGGCCATTGTGAATACTTCTGATGCACTGGCCGTATTTTCATTTACCAGAATCACCATTCCGTTAAAGGACATCTGATTCTTGCCGCTTGTCTTTGTGATTTCCACAGATCCGTCGGAATATTCCTGCTGCATGACGGTTGTTCCTTCCGGCAGAAAGCGGCTGGCAATTTTCTGCAATGCATCCAGATATCCGCCACCGTTGTCTCTCAAATCGACAATCAGCTTTGTGCATCCGTTCTGCTGGAATTCATCGAGATACGCATCAATTTCATCCGGTGAGCCTTCGCCAAACTGATACAGCTGCAGATAAGCGATATTGTCTTCCAGGATTTTACCGAAAGTTGTCGCGCTGATGGCCCCTCTTGTGATCGTCAGGGTGACGGTCTGCCCTTGACGCAAAAAATCAATCGTTACTTCCGTACCTTCATCACCTTGCACAAGTTCCTTGATTTCATCGGCAGTCAATCCATCTGCTACTGTTCCGTCGATCACATGAATGATGTCTCCTGCCATGACACCGGCCTTTTCTGCAGGTGAGTTTTTGAAAACCTTCTCTACCAGATTGATGCCGTTGGTCGCAATGAACTGTACACCGATGCCGACAAAGTTCCTGTTGATGGACTGGGTAAATGCCTCCATCTCAGCGGCAGACATGTAACTTGTATGAGGATCTTCCTCATTGGTGGTGATACCGTACATTGCCTGATCGGAAAGTCTTGTACCGATATCTTCAATATCGGATGCAAAGAACCATTCTTTTTCCATGATCTCCAAAATGGTATCTATCTTATCGGAAGGATCAAGAACCTGCGAGATCTGAATGGTACTTTTAGCATCATCCGTCCCCGGGATCGGCAGGAAACTGCCGCCAATCCAGCCACCGATCAAAGCAAGTACGGTTACCACAACAATACATACTTTCAGCCTTCCGCTCTTCGCCCTTTCCTTCATCAGTTCATCATACTGATCCGTCCTATTCATAAAAGGAATATCATACTCTTCCCGTTTGTTCATGCTTACCTCCATAAAAGGCTCTTAAATGAGCCTTATCCGCCGAAAATCGTTTCAGGTCTGATCCTGCATGGAGCTCCTACGCCGTTCTCACACAGCCTGTTCAAAGCCGTATAAGCCCAACCGCAACCAAATGCCAGATCACCATTCCAGTTCTGTGCAAAATTTGAAAAGTTATCTGCACTGCCGAGATAGAAGATCTCAATATGACAATGCGGTCCGCTGCTGTTGCCGGATGAACCGACCTGTCCTACCTGATCTCCAGCAAATACATGTGTTCCGCTGGCAATCGGAGAACCGGACATCATATGCAGATATTTGACTGCATACAACGATCCGTTAATCGGTGTCAGAAGATAAACCTGGTTTCCACCGCCGGAAGATCCGCCGAACTGATAACCGCAGCGTGATCCAAGGCCGCCATATGTCGGGCATCCATCCGCACTGTTCAAAACGACTCCGTTGCCTACCGCATAGATTGCAGATCCCAAAGGTGCGGCAAAGTCGTAACCCAGATGTACGCCTCCTCCCGGATAATACCATGTACCCGCACTGCGATAGGAACCCGGAACCGGATATGTCCATCCGTCTGTCATAGCCGCATAAATCTCATCCAGTACGCCTGCAGCAGCAATTTCCTGCATCTTTCTGTTTTTCTCTTCGATATTTGCAGCAATCTTATTTCCTTCAGCTTCCAGTTCTGCAGCCATCTGGTTGGCAGCATCCTGTGCCACTTCCACTTCATACTGCAAAGCGATCAGGTTTCCCTGCTCATTGACCAGGATGGCTTTTTCCCCATCCAGTTCATTTCTCTGTACTTCCAGAAGGGATTTGTCGTTTTCCAGATCTGCTTTTGCTTCCTCAAGTTCCCCTTTGGCCACTTCCAGATCCGCTTTTTGATCAGCCATCAGATCCATCATTTCCACGAGCTCATCCGTAGTTTTCTGATCATAATCGGCAATGGCATTAAATCCGTTGATGATGCGCATGAGCTCATCAAAAGAAGTTGCTCCCATCAGGATATCCGTATACTGGTTGACACGCATGCTTCCCTGTTCAATGGCCATGCGGTTTAACAGCTTCTCCTGAATTTCATCAATAACAGCTTGTGTTGCATCGATTTCCGCCTGTTTGCCATCAATTTCCAGCTGCTTGTTATCGATTTCGCCTTGTTTGGCATCAATTTCTGCCTGCTTGGCATCGATCTCCGCCTGCTTGGCATCGATCTTTGCCTGCATATCCTGGATTTCGACTTTTTTATCATCGATTTGTCCCTGATATGCAGTTATTTCTTCCGCATATTTTTCAATATCTTCGAGATATTGTTCGCGTTTTGCTTCAATTTCCTTTAACTGTTCGCCCAGTTCCGTCTTTTGATCTTTCAGATAATTGGCATAAGCAGTGCATGCTTCCTTATCTTCTGAAGAAAATGTCGTTCCGGAGCATTTATCATTCCAATAGGAACTGTCGGAATAATCCGGTTCGGCATGAACATATGTGATTGTCGAAAACAGGCTGACTGCCAGAAAAAGATGCAACGCCTTCTTCAAGCGAATCATCTTCTCCACCTCAGCTGCTTGTTAACGGAGAACCAGCTTCCCAACAGACCGACAACGATGCCGACAAGCAACAGAATTCCGCAAAGATAATACAGGAACGGGAAAGGCGCTTCCATCTGGAACATTTGTGAGAAGATAACTCCCCCGCTAGCTTCATAAGACAGCTGATATACCCAATATGTCAAACCGAGCGGAATCAATGCGCCAAGGAAACCGATGATAATACCTTCCCATACAAACGGAGCACGGATAAAGCCGTTAGTTGCACCGACATTTCTCATGATGCGGATTTCGTCTTCTCTGGCAGAAATTGTCAGTTTAATCGTATTCTGAATCAGAAAGATAGCTAACAGGGATAATGCCGCAACAAGAATGGCACCGAATTTACGGACATTCTCCAGCACACGAACGATGTCGACAGTGCTCTGACCGCCATATGTGACTTCGAAGACACCTTCAATTTCCTTGACCTGGTCGGCAATCGCTTTGATCTGTGAGCCCTGTGCAGCCTCAACATAGAAAGCATCGTGCATCGGATTTACACCGGCACTGTATGTTGTCATGAATTCCCTGACTCTTTCATCTTTATAGTGGTCAAGGTAATACTGATACTCTTCATCTTTATCGTGATAAACAATATCCGCTACACCGCTGATTTTGGAGATCTGTTCCTTGATCTCTTCTTCCTTTTCCGCGGATTCATATTCATAGTCTACAGATGCATAAATATGCAGTTGCTGTTCAAAGCTGCGTGTAAATTTCTGCAAATGAAACGTAAAAATCAGAAAAATAGAAATAATAATCAGGGTTACCGTTACCGCAATGGCTGCAGAAATCGCCATTGCCCAGTGTCTGCCGACACCTCTGAACCCTTCACGAATCGGTCTACTGATCATGACGTACATAACCTCCTTCCGGAAGATCGGCTACGATATGCCCGTGCTCCAGGACGATCGTTCTCTTACGATGCTTATTTACAAGCGTCAGGTCATGGGTAACCATGAGAATGGTTGTACCATATGCCTCATTGATCTTTTCAAGAAGATCCATAATCTCATCGGATTTGCCCGGATCAAGGTTGCCGGTAGGCTCATCCGCAATCAGAACCTTGGGACGGTTGGCAATCGCTCTTGCTATCGCCACACGCTGCTGCTGTCCGCCGGAAAGCTCTTTCGGGAAGGAGTTTCCCTTGTCAGTCAGGCTGACAACTTCCATGACCTCATTGGTTCTCTTCTTTACCTGCGTTTTGCGCATATTGATGACTTCCAGCGCATAGGATATATTTTCAAATACCGTCTTTGTCGGCAGCAGTCTGTAATCCTGGAAAACAACACCGATATTTCTGCGATAAATCGGAATCTGTCCGGCCTTTAGTTTACCGACATTGATGCCGACAACCTTGACATCCCCTTTGGTCGGTGCCTCTTCGCCATCCAGCAGCTTGATCAGGGTTGACTTGCCCGAACCGGTAGGACCGATGATATAGACAAATTCTCCCTGTTCTACTTTCATATTTATATCGTAAAGGGCATTGGTGCCGCTTTTATATCTTTTATATACGTGTGTGCATTCAATCATACTGCATTCACTCCTTTTTTAACCATGCTATTCTAACATATTCACATTCTTTCATGCACTAAATATTCGGTGAACTGTATGTGAAACCTTCACCGTGCATGTCTGTCGCATCTGTCGTGATCACAAATGCGGTCGGATCCGTTTCGTTAACGATCTCCATCAGTTTTGCATACTGTCTTTGCGAGACAACACAAAGTATAACTTTTCGCGGTGTATTGCTGTATCCGCCCTGTCCTTCCAGAAGCGTAACGCCTCTTTCCAGTTCATCGTAGATCCTCTGCTTGATCATTTGCCAGTCATCGGAAATGATCTGTACCGACTTGGCATTTGTGCCCTGTCCTGCTTCAAGAACCCTGTTAATGGCATATCCCGAAGCAAACACGGATACAAGCCCCACCAAAGCAGAGCTGATATCATAGGCAGCAATACCCAAGGCCACTGTCAGGGCATCCGTGATCATAACCAGTGTAGCTATTTTTATGCCTGTCAGTTTATTCAGAATTAACGGGGGTATATCCATACCGCCCGTACTGGCTCCTGCCCTCATGACGATGCCGATACCGATACCGCCGAGAAATCCTGCATAGAAGGATGCCAGGATCGGTTCAATTGTCAGTTCAACAGGATATCTGGATAAAAAAGTCGTAAAAACAGGATATGCAAGCGAGGAAATCATCGTATTCATTCCAAATTCCCTTCCAAGCATCAGCCACCCTAATATCAGAAGACAGATCATCATGACATTGGCAGCAAGGGTTTCGTCAATGTGAAAAAATGGTTCCAGGGCAACCGCAATACCTGCCACGCCTCCGGATAAGATACTGTAGGGCAGTACAAAGAATTCAACGGATACTGCCAGAATAAAGGTTCCGATCAGAACCTGTAAAACATGGATTGCTTTTTTTCTAATCATACGGTTACTATTATAGCATACGGAGGCTTCCCTATGAAAAAGCATTGGTTATGGGTCATCACATTTTTATGGATCTGTTTTATCTTTGGAAATTCTCTCATGAATGCGGAGATTTCCGGCAATACAAGCGGAAATCTTTCAAAGATACTGTTTGATCTGATTCTCAAAACAGGGATCACCGTAACCTTTGATGCTTTCCATCATTTCATTCGCAAGCTGGCACATTTCACAGAGTATTTCATCCTTGCCATGCTTGTATGTCTCTCCATGAAATATCAGCCGCTTCCTGTCGGTCAAAAAACCTGTTTTTTCTGTTTCATGATCCTGACACCCTGCCTGGATGAATCCATTCAGCATTTCGTACCGGGACGCTATGGTGCTTTTTCCGACTGTCTTCTGGATATGTCGGGCTATTGTACCGGCGCATTGATCCTATGGTGTCTTTATGGCCTCGGCAGAAAGCTGTTTTCAAGATGAGAGTACATGGTTCCATGACATTCCGGCAAAGAGGCAGACATGCCTCTTTTTTCATGGCTTTGCACAATTTCATCCTCATTCAGATTGAAAAACATATACGTCTGTCCGGAGGCATCATCCCATGTAACATCCACATAGTAATATCCGTCTTCCAGAAGCACCATGTTCCATGCATGTTCGCTGTCCTGGCTGATACCGGCTACATAGTATACCGGAATGCCAAGCTGTTGAAGGAGGTATTGAAATGAGCGGGCATATCCGGCACAGACTGAGTCATGATTGACCAAAGCACTGTATGCACTCTGGTTCATGCCTGCATCTACATCGTAATCCACCATTTCAACCAATACGTCATGAACGTATTTTTCCTTTTCATAATCTGTCTGTAATTCGGAAGCCCGCAACAGGATTTCTCCTGCGCTCTGATAGAATTCCTCCTTTTCTCTTTCAATATTTTCTATGGTTTCGTTGAATTCAAGAGTGATTTCAACGCAGATATCTTCTTCTGTATATTTATAGGAATAACCGGTATTCATCCAGAAATATTCCGGATGATCATAATAGACGGCTTCCAATACCCGGTGAATGCTGTCGTGATCCAGTTCAACCTGCGGTTCAAAAGTGTCATTGTACGCTTGGGCATTGGCACAAATTTCCGCATAAAGAATCCGCTCCTGTTCATTCAGCATATCATAGTAAGGATAAAACACCTTGTCATATGTCACTTGTTCTTCATGCGTCCCTTCGTCCAGCTGAATTTCCTCTTCTTCCTTTTGCATTTCCTGCCTGAGGGGAAGATAACTGGCTATTGTCTCTATCCCCTTTGCAATCATTGCATCGCTGACAAATGATTCCATCATGAAAAACACGAAAAGCGATAATACGATATAAAGCAGAAAACCGGTTCTTTTTTTCATATCCTTCCTTTCGAAGAAGAGCTGGTTTTGCCAGCTCTTTAATATCCGTATATGCTTTCAGGGCGAATGCGGCATGGTGCTCCTGCACCGTTTTCACACACCCTGTTCAGCGCTGCATAATACCATCCGCAGCCAAAGGAATAATCACCGTTCCAATGGGTTGCATAGTAGGTAAAGTTATCGGCACTGCCGAGATAGAAGATTTCCACATGACAATGCGGACCGCTGCTGTTTCCGGAAGATCCGACTTTGCCAATGACATCCCCTGCAGAAACAATTGTTCCGACAGGCATCGGTGTACCGCTCATCATATGACAGTGTTTAATCGCATACAGGCTCCCGTTCATCTTGATCAGAAGATATACCTGGTTGCCTCCTCCGGAAGATCCCGGATATCCGCAACTGTTGCCCAATCCGCCATATGTTTCGCAAGCATCAGCACTTGCAAGAACTACGCCATTGCCTTCAGCCAGGATATTCGTTCCGACAGGTGCTGCAAAGTCATAGCCAAGATGTACGCCTCCGCCGTTATAATACCATGTTCCTGCACTGCGATATGCACCGGGTACCGGATATACCCATCCGCCACCGGTATTGACAGTTGGTGTCGGGGTTGGCTCAGGAGTAGGCTCCGGAGTTGGTTCGGACGTTGGTTCAGGTTCAACGGTCGGCTCAGGTACAGATTCTTCAGGGTCATCTGATGTAATTTCTTCTGTGTTCTCGGGATCTGCAGGGGCTTCCGGCTCTGGTGTAGGTTCAGGTGTAGGCTCAGGAGTCGGTTCCGGCGTAGGCTCGGGTGTTGGCTGAATCACTGTATCGGGGATTGAATCGAGCTGATTTACAAGACCGCTCATGGTTGCCTGAATCTGATCCAGATTGCCCGCAATCGCTGCGCTTTCCCCTTCCAGTTTGGCAGCCGTATTTTCATACTCTTCCTGAATAACCTGCGCCTGATACTTCATGACAAGCAGATCATTCTGCTTTGTGACGAGTTCATTTTTCTGAATTTCCAGTTGCAGATTTGCAGCTTCTATTTCCTCTTCATCCTTTTCAAGATCTTCCTTGGCCTTGTTCAACTGTTCCATCAGTGCCGCCATCTCTTCGTTTGTTTCAGAGTCATAGCGGTTGATATCGTTTAAACCGTTCATGATTCTCAGAAGTTCATCAAAACTGCTGACGCCTAATATAATATCAAGGAAGGAATTGATGCGCATCGAGGACTGTCCGGATGCCATACGCGAGCGGATTCTGTCAGCGATCTCTTCCACACTCTCCTGTTTTTCAGCAATTTCGGCTTGTTTTTCAGCAATCTCTGTTTCAATCTCCTCAATCTGTGATTCGATTTCATGAATCTTCTCATCCAGAGAGCTGATATCCCCGTTTAAGGAATCCGCCTCTTTCTGATACTCTTCAATCTTTACGCCATATTCGGCAATATTTTCGGCAATCTCATTTCTTTGTGCATCAATCTCCTTTAATCTTTCCGAAAGATCAGCAGACTGCCCCGACATATAATCTCTGTAAGCTTCACAAGCATCATAATCCGCTTTGGACTGGATGCCGTTTCCCGTGCATTTCTGTGACCAGTAGGCTGTATCGGTATAATCCGGTTCCGCTGTTACCGGCACGCATGTATATATCATAGTGGCAAATGCAACACCACTCATCATTGCTTTTTTAAGTTTCATAAACGGCATTATAGCACTCATTCTCCTAAAATATATTTAAATTTTCTTTATTTTTAACGATAACAGCGTTATCGAAAGAAAAAGGAATCCTTTTCCTAGGATTCCGCTGTCAGAGGAGCAATTTTACCATTTGTTAATGCAATCAGATCATCAGGATTGATTTCCATCTGTAAGCCTACTCTGCCACCCGACACAAGAATTGTATCGAATAATACTACTGTTTCGTCATAGTATGTCGGAAACCTCTTTTTCATGCCAACCGGACTGCACCCGCCATGAATATATCCCGTAATCCTTAACAGGTCTTTCTGTGGAATCATCTCCACGCTTTTCACCCCTGCTGCTCTTGCACAGGCTTTTAGATCCAGCTTGGATGTTACAGGAATCACAAACACATAATAATTGCGGTCATCCCCTTGTGTCACCAGTGTTTTGAATACATGATCCGGATCCTGGTTTGTTCTTCTTGCAACAGTCAATCCATCCGGCACCCCATCACTGACATCATATGTATGTTCAATATAACTAATTCCCTCGTTTTCAACCATGCGCATTGCATTTGTCTTCATTTCCTTTTTGGCCATATATACTCCCGTCATGCTCATATTATATCTATGGATCAGCTAAATTATCAGCATCTCCTTGATCATTGTCAAATGATTATTTCTGAACCTTTTTTTCATCATTTCAAAACTATAAAGTACTTATCCCTTATTCAAAATTACTTTTGATTCTATGTTTGTCACCTTCAATGAAAAATTAACCCCTTTGAACAATTTCTGTTTTGAATTAGCTGATTTTGTATTATAATCATGTAGATTCACCATCTTTTTTGGTGTTTAAGGAGAGCATATGCCTAGACAAAGACGCAGGATTCATAAAAAGGATCTGAAAAAAGCCGGTATCGTATCCATCATACTGGTAGCGGCCATTGCAATCTGTGCAATACTGATCTCAAAATGGGAAAACATCTTCTTTCAGACCGAAGGTGGTGAAAGCAATGTTATCATTGATCCCATCATCAAAGAACCTAAGCGTATCACCATTAATGGCAAAGAATACCTGCAGACAGCCAAAATACAGACCTATCTGCTGATGGGAATAGACAAAGATGGTAAAGCTGTTCCCGTAAAAGATGGCGAAGGCGGAGGTCAGGCAGACATGCAGATTCTGCTGGTCATCGATGATGAGCATGAAACATGGCGAATCCTGCAGATCGACAGAGATATGATGGTTGACGAAGCTGTATTTAATACAGATGGAAGCATCGCAGGTTACAACAAAGAACATATTTGTTTATTGCATACAGCAGGTACGGGTATGGAAGACAGTTGTGAAAGTGTGGTTTATGGATTATCTCATTTTCTCTGGGATCAGCCGATCGATGGCTATGTAGCAATGAACATGGGTGGCATTAATACATTGAATGATGCCATGGGTGGCATACCGGTTAAAATAACTACCGATTTTACCGCAGTGGATCCTACCCTTCCGCTAGGTGAAACGGTCACCTTAAAAGGTGAACAGGCAGAACGGTTTGTCCGTTCAAGAATGACTGTCGATGATGGTACAAATGTTTCGAGAATGGCAAGACAAAGGGAATATATGAAATCCTTTGTTAAGAAATTCGCTACATTGGATATGGATACAATTGTAGATGTGTATGATACTATTCAGGATTATACAGTCACGAACATGGGAAGCGGATTGATTGAAAAACTTGCCGAAAAGGTGCAATCTTATGAGGAGCTTGAACTGGTACAGTTTGAAGGAATTCACGATAAAAGCAATTATTTCACAGAATTCTGGGTCGATGAACAAAACAAGCAAGATGTAATACTGGACTTATTCTACAGTCCGGTATGGGATTAAGTATTAGAGGGGTGAGCAAATTGTCAACAGCAGAAAACAGTAATTACAATTACACGCCACAGCAATTGCCTGTGAGCAATGACGAAGTGGAAATTGACCTCGTCGAAGTATTCTACCTATTATGGGCAAACATCTTAAAAATCATCTTATGTCTGGTTTTAGGTGCAGGTGTCGCATTTGCCTATTCCTTCTTCCTGATTACACCCAAGTATCAGGCTACCGCTAAAATGTATATTATCAATGCGAGTAAAAATTCTGTCGTTGATATCTCTGACCTGAATATCAGTTCTGCCTTAAGAGCTGACTATCAGCAGCTGATTCTCAGCAGACCGCTGTTAGAAGATGTCATTGAAGAATTAAATCTTGAATATACACCTAAGCAGCTGGCAGAAATGATCTCCGTATCCAATCCATCCGATACAAGAATCATTGCCGTTACAGCAACGAGCTTCAGTCCGCAGGAAGCTGCTGATCTGGCTAATGAACTGGTCACACAGGCAAAGATCTATCTTCCGGAAATCATGAAGAGTGAAGAACCGAGTGTTTATGAAAGTGCCCTGGTTCCTACCGTTAAATCTTCCCCATCCTATTCAAGAAATACAATGATCGGCGGATTGCTCGGTGCCCTTCTCTATTGCGCATTCTTACTTGTCAGATACTTCATGAATGACACATTGATGACTTCAGATGATGTATTTAAGTATATAGGAATCCAGCCGCTGGCTGTTATTCCGGAAGGAAATCTTGGCGAATTCAACAAAATCAAAAAGAAGAAAAAGACAGGAGGCAATAAATAATGAACCATTTAGATGTAATGAATATGCCTAACCTGCCATTTGAGGTACAGGAATCTTTAAACCAGTTAAGAATTAACCTTGGCTTTTCCGGTGCAGAGATTAAAACGATTATGATTACAAGCTCTACACCGAATGAAGGAAAGAGCTTTGTCGCAATCAATCTTTGGAAAATGATGGCAAATGTCGGTAACCGTGTACTGTTAATTGATACAGACTTAAGAAATTCCGACATGAGAACCAAATACAGATTCCAGAACGAAAACGGAATTCTCGGTATTGAGCATTATCTTTCCGGAAAAATTGAGCTTTTTGATACAATTTACGAGACAAATTATCAAAATGGGTATATAATACCTGTATCTACGAATATCGTAGACCCTACTACATTGCTTGAAAGCAACCGTTTCAAGGTCATGATTGAGCAATGTAAAGCAAGGTTTGACTATATTATCGTAGATACACCGCCGCTTGGAAGTGTTGCAGATGCATTGAACATCGCTAAGCATTGTGACGGTACGTTACTGGTAATCAGAAGCGGAGAAGTACCGCGTAAAGTGGTAAATGACTCTGTTAATCTTCTGAGACGTACTGAAGTTCCTCTGCTTGGTGTGGTGCTGAACAGAGTTGACACGAGTAAGCGCGGATCCAATTATGGCTACTATTACCGGTACGGGTACTACAGCAACTACGGATATGGTAATGGCAAAAGCGATAAGAAAAAACCGAAATAAGGAGGAAGAAGGTTAAATGAAAAAGATTCTCGGATTTGTAGCGGCATTGCTTCTCGCATTGTCGTTACCAATGACAGTTTTTGCAGAGGGTTCTGTTTCTGGTGAAATCAAAATTGATCCTGATAATGGTTACGTAATTAAAGTAAACGACAAAGGAAGCAAAGTTGATGAACAGTTAGGTACATCTCTTGGTGATGGTTACACTGTTGTATTCGTAGGTAATGCTTATGTTACACCTAAAGGAGCTACAAATGTTCCAAATAAAACAGTTAATGCATCTGATTACAAGGGTGATGTAGTTATTCATGTCAGTGGCAAAACAGGAAAAGCAACAGCTCCTGCTGCAAGTGTAGTTCTCAGTGCTGATGATTTATCACCTGTTATTGTTTTAGCAAAAGATTCAAAAGATTCTAAGACAACTCCTTCCAAGACATCCGATGGCGGAAAGAAAGCTACTAACACAGCTGACTCTTCCAACATGTTTGTATATGGTGGATTGCTTGTAGTTGCTCTTGGTGCAATCGCTGCTGTTGTAACTGCTAAAAAGAGAAACGCTTAATTATAAGTATTCATTTAATTAAAAAAAAGAATCGTAGCTGTAGCGATTCTTTTTTTTATTCTTCTTTTTCAAAAAAAATAATCGGAAACTCCGATTATTTTTTGAATGCATTCTTAATTGCTGTAGAGAATTTGAACTTAGGAGCAACGCCTGCAGGAACTTCAACAGTCTCTCCGTTGAATGGGTTTCTGGCTGTGCGTGCTTTTGTTTCTACAGAAGTGAATTTACCGAAGCCGGCAATATTTGCTTCACCTCTTGTCGTAATTGCTTCTGTGATCTCATCAAATACATAATCAACAACAGCTTTTGCATCTTTCTGTGTCATTTCAAATTCAGCAACCAGTCCTTCAGCTAAGGACTTCTTTGTAACCATCTTTGGTTCTTTCTTCTTTGGCATATTAGCCTCCTTCTTATATACTATATTTTAATAAATTTATATATGTTTTCAACTACACAGATGAAAAAACAGAGATTTTCTCTGTTTTATTTTGCCTGATCAAGAGCTGCATTTACAGCTTCGATAATAGCATTGGATGTGTCTGTGCATCCGCTGATTGTATCTACATCAGCAGAACCTGCTTCAACAATTGCCCCCGGCAGATCAGCAATAGCTGCATCAGAGATGCCATCTGTTTCCTGATGATCAGTGATTTCAACTTTTGTGATAGCTGTATCGGATACAGTTACTTCAACAGTAACATCGCCATTGTGGCCTGCACCTGTGCCAGTATAGGTGCCTGCTTTATATTTTGCAGATGTTGTGGAGCTGCTGGAGCATCCGACCATAGCTGCAACTGCCAGTACAGCTAATGCCTTTTTCAATTCTTTCATTTTCTTTTCCTCCTAACGGATAGTATTATACATCATTTTTTCATATTTGTTCCTTAAGATCTGTGATTCTTTCCTGTCTGATAATCAATTTCTATACCGGGTTGTACATTAAAACAAAATATGCAGAAACTGATTTCATCATCTTCTACTGATTCGGCTTCCATCAATACCCCTCGGCATACCAATTCATCATCAATGAATACCGGTGTAACCCTGTACAATACATGATTTCCCGTTCTTCTGATATAAGAAGCACATCTGTTTTCAAACGGGAGCATCCCTTCGATATTCATATATCTGGTGCCAGTAATCAGGTTGTTCATATTGACATTCTCCCCTGTCAATTCAAAAGCAATTAAATGACACCGGTTGTACAAAAACCTGTCTTCAATCAAATCCGGATATTCATTGTTTTGAAAACCAGTCGGATATACTTCCAGCAAAGACTCCCTTGTATCTGTCGGCATCATATCTGCATCAATCAATGCATAGGCATATGTGCATCTTCCAAGACTGTCCTTTTCTCCGTATTCTTCAAAAGGTTCTCTTTGTAAATCTTCTTTGGTAAAGAAAGGTTGATTATCATGGTATTCCACTGCGGGCTCTCCCTTATAAGCAGGAAGTTCTTCTTCTTTTAAAACAATGGCATGATTCGCTATTGAATCCGTATGATTTTGAAAATACGGAAGTCCGTATATCAGACAGCCGATTAATAAGATAAATGCAAATATATGATATATTCTTTGTCTGTATTTTCTTTTCATTCCATCATTATAATACCTTAAATTACATAATCAAACCTGTCTTTATTTGGTATAATACTTTCATGGCGAAAAGAAGAAAAAGAAGAATCAGATATGACCGCATTCTGATCATATTATGTGTTATTGTTGCCCTTTGCATTGGTTTCCTGCACTTTGTCACAAAGGAAGACAAAGCGGTTGAAACAGTAACTGAAAGGATGTATGAAACAAGCGATATCGACCTGTCTTATGAAACTGACGATCTAAAGGATGACATCAACAGCACCTATGCCTTTGTCATTGACCTGAATGGGGAACAGATTCTGCTCGATAAGCAGTCCGAAGAACAGATCTACCCTGCTTCCATGACAAAAATTCTTACTGCGATTGTGGCTATTGAAAGTTGTGATGATCTGCAGGCAGAAGTATTGATTACTGAAGAGATGCTTGCCGGTTTATGGGAAGCTTCTGTAGCAGGATTTGCGGTTGGTGAAAAACCAACGGTGGAAGAATTGCTGTATGCGGTTGCTCTGCCATCCGGTGCAGATGCCGCAAATGCGCTTGCCTATTATATTGACGGAAGCGTAAGTCAGTATATTGAAAGGATGAATCACTTTGCCTCTTCCATCGGCATGAGTCATTCACATTTTATGAATACCACAGGATTACATGATGCTGATCATTACACGACTTGCAGAGATATGGGAACATTATTGGAATACTGTATACAGAATCCGGTATTTGTGAATATATTTTCCACAAAGAAATACACCACTCATGCTTTGGCATATCATCCGGACGGACTGGAATTAAATTCTACATTTATGAATTCTTTCAATGATGATTTCACTGCCCCCGGTCTTATCGGAGGTAAAACAGGCTATACAAATCCTGCCGGTTTATGCCTTGGCTATTGGGCGGAAAATCACGATATGAAAATGGTTGCGATTACCGCAAAAGCGGATATAGACGGCCATTATAAACATATTCTTGATATGTCCACCATACTGAATTACTTTGACGGTTGGGAAAGGAAACAGCTGATTACCGAAGGAGATCTGCTGAAGACCTATACGGTAAATACCGTATATGATCCATATGAAGTTTCTGTAACTGTTCCGGATTCCTTTGTCCGTGACATCCCTTCCGATGCAAATATCCAGGTAATCTCTAATATACCTGATTCATTTAGTACAACTTTAAACAGACAGGAATATATCTATCAGATGGCAGTCTTACAGGATGACAAAGTAGTCTATCTGCAGGATGTTCCCATAACCATTCCGAGTGAACAAAAATTCTTTGGCAGAGTACGCTTGTGGTTTCACTCGCTGTTTTCCAAAGAGGATAAATAAAGCAGGAGTAAATCCTGCTTTTCATTTATCTGTATACTCGTTCCAATTCAGGAAGATCTTTATGATCAATCCACTCTTCAGAGAAACCACATTCCAGGCAAAGGTAACGATGTACCTTTACATAGGTGAAAATGGTTAGTCCTACGGGAATATTATTTCCCGATCCATAGGCCTTTGCCTGCCCTTCAATACGGATGATATTGGAATTACCGCATTTTGGACATACACCGCTGTACTTCATTTATTTCACCTCCACACCTTCTACATGAATATTATGGTTTACTTTTGCATCATATGTATTGGCTTTCATGATTTCAGAGAAATCTACACCAGTAGCTTCTGACATTGTATCAAATACCTGCTTCATGATGACCGGCATATTGCCGGAGATCTTTTCTGCAGAGCCATCATAAATATTGATTTTGTCAATCTGGCTTAATGGCTTTGCGATTTCTGCAGCCATCTGAGGCATGATCTTAATCATCATTTCAGCCATTGCAGCACCATTGTACTTCTTATATGCTTCTGCCTTTTTCTCCATTGCCTCTGCTTCTGCAAGTCCTTTTAATCTGGCTGCTTCCGCTTCAGCTTTGCCCTTGGCTTCAATACCTGCAGCTTCTGCTTCATATTTTGCACGGATACCTGCAGCTTCTTTTTCTGCCGTATATCTTGCCGCATCTGCTTCTTTCTGTCTTTGGATCAGTTTTGCTTCAGCATCCTTTTCCGCTGCATACTTATCTGCATCTGCTTTCTTCATAATTTGTGCAGCCAGTTCCTGCTCACGTACGGTGACTTCTTTCTGCTTCAGCTCTGCTTCCCTTTCCGCTTTTGCGATCTGGGCATTGACGGTTTCCGTCTGAATGATGCGCTGTTGCTGCTGGTTCTGGATTTCATATGCCGCATCTGCTTGTGCTTTGGCAGTATCTGCCTGACTCTTCAGCTCAGCCTGACGAATGCTTAATTCATTATTTTTCTGGGCAATTTCTGTCTGTGCAGCTACTCTTGCATCGTTGGCAGCTTTATCCGCCTCTGCTTTGGCAATAGCGACATCCCTGTCAGCTTCTGCTTTGGCGATAGCTGCATCTTTTTTGATTTTCGAGGTATTATCCATGCCAAGATCATTTATTAATCCATTTTCATCATTAACATTCTGGATGTTACAGGAGAGAATTTCGATGCCCAGTTTTTCCATATCCTTGGATGCTTTTGCCATAACCTGATCAGAGAAGGAATCTCTGTCTGTATTAATGGTTTTCAGATCGAGGGTACCGATGATCTCTCTCATGTTGCCCTGCAGGGAATCCTGCAGATCCAGTGCAATTTCCGAAGGCTTCTTGTTCAGAAAGTTTCTTTCAGCTTTCAGCATGCCTTCCGGACTTGTATCAATTCTGACTTTTGCGATTGCATCTACTTTCACATTGATAAAATCATTTGTTGGGATATAGCTGTCTGTCTTGATGTCCACAGATATCTGTCCCAGATGCAGATGGTCAACTTTTTCCAGATATGGAATTTTGATACCTGCCCTGCCGATCAAAACCCTCGGTGTTTTTCTTAATCCGGAAATAATAATAGCGACATCCGGCGAAGCCTTGACATAACCTGATAATACAATAACCAGGATGATTGCAATCACAACAATTGCTGATATTACTTTTACATATAATTCCATTTTCTTCCTCCTTGTTACGTATCCATAAAAAATGGATACAGCGGTTAAACTGTATCCAGGTCAGAATTCTTGATTTGCGCAAACCTCATTTACAGTTAACCTGCAAATGAGTCTCACAATGATCAGACAGTGCGGATATTACCTATCGTGATGACGTCACTGCCAATGCGTTTTGCACTTGTTACTCCCTCAATGCATATTCATCATAACATGTTTTAGGGCGTTTGCAAGATATTTTGTGAATTATTTCACTATTTTTTCACGTATACACATGCCTGATATGGCTTTAATACACCGTTTTGCGGGATATCATTGCCGAAAACATATTGCATGTTTTCGATCAATGAGGAATCATAAGATACCTCTTTTCCTGCAAAATTCAACAATACCAAAAGGCTTTGATCGCTGGTATTTCTTCTGTAGGCAAAGATGCTTTCATCATCTGCCAGCACTTCTTCAAAATCCCCTTCCGTTAATGCCGCATAGGTACTTCTGAGTTTTGCAAGCTGCTGATAAAACACAAGAACAGAGGAAGGATCTTTTTCTTCGGCTTCCACATTCATTGCCTTGTAATCTTCATGTACCGGCAGCCAAGGAGTTCCTGTCGTAAAGCCGGCATTTTCCCGATCATTCCATTGCATCGGTGTTCTTGCACTGTCACGGCTGAATCGATGCACAGCTTTTAATGCCTGTTGGGGTGTCAGTCCTTCCGATAAAGCAAGATCATACTGTCCATAGCTGGAAATGTCATTGTATTTTTCTATGGAATCATATTTGACATTCTGATAGCCGAGCTCCTGCCCTTGATACAGAAACGGCGTTCCTCTGAGTGTATACAGAAGTGTGCCCATGAGCTTTGCACATTGGTTTTTATCTGCATCTTCCGGAAAATAGTGATCCACGCATCTTGGCTTATCATGGTTTTCAAAGAAGATCGGATACCATCCATTATCTCTTGTTGCTTCTTGTGAATTGCGTAATGCCGTCTTTAAATCTGCAATCGTCCATGGATCCGGCTTACACCAGGTTTCAATGCCTTTAAACTCCAGATTGACATGGCTGAATTCAAAGATCATATCAAATACGCCATTGTCGCCAACCCACTCGTGCAACTCAGAAGCTTTGACACCGTTGGCTTCACCGACCGTGAAGATATCATGCCCTTCGGAAACATGTTTCTTAAATTCATGCAGATAATCCAGAATGCCTTTGGTATTGACTGTCATGTCATGTACCGATACCATGCCATCCTTCCCGTCAGGTTCACCATCCATGAACACTTCCGGCTTTTTAATATACGGAATTGCATCCACACGGAATCCGCCTGCACCTTTGTTTACCCAGAAATTGGCTGCATCATACAAAGCTTTTCTGACATCGGGATTCGCCCAGTTGAGATCAGGCTGCTGATAAGCAAAGGTATGCAGATAATACTGCTGTCTTTCTTCGCACCATGTCCATGCCGATCCTCCGAATATGCCTCTCCAGTTGGTCGGCTCGCTGCCATCCTCTTTTGCATCACGCCAGATATACCAGTCTGACTTCGGATTATCCCTGGATGTTTTAGATTCCAGAAACCATGGATTCTGATCGGAAGTGTGGTTGAAAACAAGATCAATCACAATGCGGATACCTCTTTTCTTTGCCTCAAAAAACAGTTCATCCATATCCTCCATTGTTCCATAGGAAGGATCAATGGCACAATAATCTTCAATATCATATCCGTTATCGACCATCGGGGATTTACATACCGGTGTCAGCCAGATTGCCCCTACACCAAGACTTTTAAGATAACCAAGCCTTTCGATCATCCCTCTGATATCGCCTGTTCCGGATCCCGTCGTATCCTGAAAGCTCTTAGGATACAATTCATAAACAACTTTTTTCTGCCACCACTTCATGAAATAAACTCCTTAAAGAAATTGCATTCTTCATCATTGCAGATTGTCGCATCCTTCAGCCTTACATTACAGTGGAAGACATGGGCAAGACGGTTTTCCTTATCACCATAGAAATGGAAAACAAACGGAATCTGTTTTTTCATGAATTCCGGAATGATGATCGGCTGCTGATCTTTCAGGAAGTCATCAACGGCACTCATCAGATATACCGGCGGATAGTTCTCCGTAATATGATGTACGGAACTGATCAGATGAATCTCTTCTTCCGTTCCTCCTCCCGGTAAGAAATCATCCATGAGCTGTGATGTCAGATCCTCCTTTGAAACATCAATCAGGAATGCACCGCAATTTAAAGCGATAGCCTTCAGTTTAAAGCCCTCCGGGGCACAGAAAGCATAGTTCTTGGCATATTCCGGATTGGTCAGAATTGCGGCGTACAGGGACAGATTATGGGCTCCTGCAGAGTCTCCTACCGCAAAGATATTCTCTGTATCAAAACCGTATTTTTCACTCTGTTCCATGACAAACTGACATACGCTGTTTGTATCTTCCAAGGAAGCAGGAAACTTGTGTTCCGGTGCCAGGCGGTAAGAAAAATTGACTACCGCAAATCCCCTTTGTGCAAGAGACATGCAGTAAAACTGATAAACCTCTTTATCACCATAGACCCAGCCACCGCCATGCACACTGATTATAACCGGCAGCTTGCCTTCTTTTCCTTTTGGACGATATACATCAAGCAGCTGATACCTCGGGTCTTCCCCATAGGAAATATCATCAAAACGGATGATATCTTCCGGTGTTGTCAGTCCTGCATCTCTTTTGGCATCTCCTTCGCCAAACATTTTGCGGACCATATCACTTGTTTTTGACATTATGTATCTCCTTTCAATACTGTTACTTCCATTATAACAAAAAAGTGGGGAATTATTCCCCACTGTGTTCTGCAAGATACTGTTTGATCTTTTCTTTGACATCCGGTTTGCACGGTCTGCACTGTTCGATCTTGCTTTCCCCGCTGACCAGCTTTTCTGCCATGCCGGAACATCCCGGGTTACCGCAACCGCCGCAGTTATATCCCGGCAGCATTGCCAGAACATCATCCACTCTGGTATCCGGTTCAACATAAAATTTCTCACCGGCAATGCCGAGAACCATTCCCAGAACACCGCCGAGGATCAGCATCAGTAACACTGCTTTAATGACTGCCATATGTTATCCTTCTTTCCTTTTTCGTAGTTCACAATCCACAACCCCGCACCCTGTACAATCCGGCTTCAATTCTTCGCAACCTTCCGGTACAGGTGTTTTTTTATTCAGCACATACAAGCCTGCATTAATACCGAACAAAATAACAGCAATCAGGACTGCATAAAACCCATTCATCTTATACCAATCCTGCCAGTGCGGAAAAAGCAATAGCCATGATGGCAGCAACAACGAAGGCAATCGGATTGCCCTTGAATGCCTTAGGCACGTCATTTCCGCTGAGTCTTTCACGAATTGTCGCAAATATACAGAGCATCAGCATGAAGCCTGCCGGAACAGCAATGGAATTGACGATTGTTTCAATCAGGTTATAGTGCTGTGTGATGTTGTCCATCGCAACATACAATACGACACAGTTTGTGGTGATCAAAGGCAGATAAATACCAAGCTGTTTATAGAGCGTCGGAGATGTTTTCTTGATGAACATCTCAACAAACTGTACAAATGCAGCAATCAGAAGTATGAAGCAGATCAGCTCCATGTATTCAAGCTTTAACGGTACAAGTACACTGTAGTATAAAACCCAGGATAATACCGAAGCACCGAAGATGACAAAGATAACCGCAATACCCATGCCGATTGCATTCTCCAGTTTTGTGGAAACACCCATAAACGGACACATGCCCAGGAACTTTGTCAGAACGACATTGTTAATCAGCATTGCACTGAGAAACAGCGTAAAGAGATTCATTATTTGCCTCCTTTCTTGGAAGGATTTTCCAATGCATTCTTGTAGGCACTGATTGCAGCTGCTATGCAGGCAAATGTCAGGAATGCACCCATCTGTGTTGTGAATAACGGAATTTCAAATCCTTCCGGAATCAGGCGGATAGCGAAGATTTCCGCGTTGGAGAAAGGATTATTCAATGACAGCATGCCCGTACCGAGAATCTGTCTGATCAAAGACATTGCCAATAAGCCGAGGGTATACGAGAAACCCATGGACAAGCCATCTTTAGCAGATGCGGCAATTGTATTTTTCGATGCAAATGCTTCCGCTCTGCCAAGGATAATACAGTTAACAACAATCAGGTCAATGAATGCACCCAAAGCACTGTAAAGGCTTGGTGTGAAGGCCTGGATTAGCATGCCTGTAATTGTAACAAGAGAAGCAATAATAACAATATACACAGGAATATGAATGTCTTCCGGTGTGATATTTCTGACGGCACTGACCAGAATATTGGAAAGCACCAGGACAAAGATAACCGCAACACCCATACCCAGGGCATTGTTAATGGTGGTCGTAATAGCCAGTGTGGAGCAGATGCCAAGGTACAATCCGAAGACAGGATTCTCCACCAGCATTTTTGAGAAAAAGCTCAACTTCTTTTCTTCATTCTTTTCGCTCATCATTCAACTCCTTTATTCACCGGCAGCCTGTAAAGCTGCATGAACCATTGCCTTGATGGAAGTGCTTGTAAAGGAAGCACCTGATACAACTTCGACATCTTCTTCAGAAGAAACACCTTCATACTTTGCAAGATAGTCATCCGCTGTTGCTGCATCACCGACACCTGCCGTGTCATTGAATGCAGTGACTTCAACCTTGGCAACTGTTTTGGAAGCGAGATCGATTGTTACCGTCGCTTCATTGATTCCCTCAAACCCTTTGGCAGTACATGCATAGACTGCTGTTGTGCCGTCATTGGATACTTCCTCAATCGTCACATTGTTAGCTGCATAAGGATCGGCAGCAGTTTCTCCTGCTTCTTCTTCGTTCCCTGCAGTTGCATTACCGGAAAGAGCTTCCTTGATCATGGCACGAATAGATGCGCTGGTGAAGCTTGCACCGGAAGTGCTGTCTACTGCATCATCCAGTGTAAGACCGGCATATCTGGCCAGTTCATCTGCAGTTGTTGCCATATCACCGACACCGGCAGTATCATTGAACGCTGTAATTTCAACACTGACGACTTTTCCGTCTGCAACTGTGATTGTTGCTTCATTTGTTCCTTCAAAACCCTTTGCAGAACAAGCGAATACTCCATCAGATACAACAGTGCATGCTGCACTGTTTGCAGTGTAATCCTCTTCGGCAATCGGCTTAGCTTCAGGCACTTCTACTTCTGCAACTGCATTTGGATCATAGCTGATATTGTTGATCTCATTGAAGATTGCCTTAGCAGCATCCATACCCTTTTGTACAGCTGTGGATGTCAAAGTTGCACCGGATAACAGAGGAATCGGATCACTGGATGTCAAAGCAAGCAGCTGATTTGTATAATCCTCTTCAAAAGCTCTTTTTCCGATACCGGCAGTTTCATTTTCTTCCAGCTTTTTATAACCGGAGATAGATCCATCGTTGTCAAAGGAAGCCATGAAAGTAAAACCGTTGGAGTTATAGCCTGTTCCATGCAGAGTGAAGATATATCCCTTTCCCTTTGCTTCATAAATGCCGTCAATCAATCCTGTTTCATCATTGGCAATATACTGCTCTGTAACATCTTCAAATTCAGCACCTGGGTAGAATTCCTCCAGTGAAGATCTGATTGTTGCGAGCTGGTTATCGGCAATGATCGGTGCTGTTAATGCATTAACTGCTGATAAGGCAAGGCCGCATACCGCACACAATATGCCCAGGAGCAGCATCTTATAAACAGATGAATTCTTATCCATGTTCTTCATATGCATGCCTCCTTATTCCCCTGCCATGGTCAAAGCTTCATATACCATGGCACGTAGTGATGTACTTGTAAAACTTGCACCGGAAGTGCTGTCAATTGCGGAACTTGTCGTAGCACCGACATATCTTGACAATTCTCCCTCTGCAACAGCCATATCGCCTACACCGGGCGTATCGTTGAATGCAGTAACTTCGATAGCTTTTACAGCACCGTTTTCAATTGTTACAGTTGCTTCATTCACACCTTCAAATCCCTTTGCACTGCAGGCGTATACGCCATTGCCCTGGTCTGTACAGGATACATTTGTCGAAGAGAAATCTTCAGAGGACAATGCAGCGGCAGGTGCAGAAGAAGATGCAACAACCGGTGTCTTGCCTTCCAGGAAGGCACCGACAAGAATTGCGATCAATGTGCAGACAACACCGGCAATGATCACTTCATTGCGGATCTGTTTTGCTTCCTTAATCTGGTTACCCTTAATCATCTTGTCGATTGCAGGCGTCAACATGTTCATTAACAGGACAGAGTATAATGCGCCATCCGGAAGGTTTGCCTTCCAGCGGATGATCAGTGTCAGTGCTGCTGCACCAAATGCAAAGATCATTCTGCCCGGAATGGTAATCGGTGTTGTGACAGGATCCGTCATCATGAAGATGCCGCAGAACAGAACACCGCCGGTGATCAGGTTGAAGATTGCAAACCACAATCCTTCACCATGGATCATTCCGACAACCAGTGAAATCACGAAGACGCTGAGGATATATGTGACTGTCAGATGCCAGTCAATATCCTTCTTCCACATCATGTATGCGCCACAGATGATAACCAGAATTGCACAGGAAGCGCCGATAACGGTCGGATAATTACCGATCAGCATATTTCCAAGACCGCCGAATTGCTGAATGAATTCCTCAAATACGCTGTTTTCCATGACCCAGCCATAGGAGTTCATCGCTGTCATCGGTGTTGCACCACTATATACGTCAGCGGTGATATTTGCTGCCTTGCTCGCCGCAAAGCTGTTCATGATAATTGCTTCGCCGAAAGCTGCAGGATTGAATATATTCTGGCCGAATCCGCCGAATACGAGCTTTCCGAAGATAATGCAGATAACAGTAGAAATCACAATTGCATAGATGCTGACATCCAGTCTTGTGATCAGCACCATGATGATTGCCGTTACCCAGCCGAAGGAATGTCTGACTTCCGTCACGATATCCTTGGCTCCTGTCACCTTGAAGTAAGCTGCTTCCGTAACAAGTGCTGTTACAACAGCTGCTGCTGTCATCAGGATGACGCGCATTCCGGTTGCAAAGCCATAACGCAGCGAATTGTAAACCGTTGCAAATAATACGATTGATAACAAACATACCGTCAGATCCCGCATGATCGAGATGGTAGACTGCTTTTGGCGGTAGTTCGGTGAAGGTTTATACGTATACTTCATTATTTTTTACCTCCTGGAGCCGCCTTGGCACGTAAGAAGCGCTTCGCTCTCCTTACACCTTCCGTGACCTCGATCTTGGACGGGCATATATATGTGCACATGCCGCATTCAATACAGTCGTTAACACTGAGTGTTTCCAATTCTTCAAGATCCATTCTCTTCTGTGCAAAATTGATACGTACAGGCTGTAATCCGGAAGGACATGTCTCGGTACATCTTCCGCATCGCAGGCACTTGACTTCTTCATTCTTCGTATTTCTCAATACGGTCAGTCCGTTATTTTGCGGAGCAATGACAAACTGGTCATTCGGAATTGCTTTTCCCATCATCGGGCCGCCGGCTATCAGCAGGACATCTTCCATATTCTCTACAAAACCGCCGCATGCATCGATGATTTCATGTGCTTTTGTTCCGATCGGAACCAGGACATTCTGCGGATTTTTAATCGCATCGCCGGATACAGTCACATATTTATGGGTGATCGGCATGCCATTATCAATCGCATTACCAAGAGCAATTGCAGTTGATGCATTATTCAGAATACATCCGGCTTCAATCGGAAGCATTCCATAACGCTTTCCGGTCAGCTGGAATACAAGCGTTCTTTCCCAGCCCATCGGATACAGGTTCGGCACTGTACGGACTTCAATCGGTGTTCCTGCAAATGTTTCTTTTAACGCAGCAATCTGATCGATTTTATCCTCTTTGATTGCAACACAGCCCTTTGTGGCTTTACTGAGTTTGAATAAAGCCAGCGCACCTGTTTTTAACAATGCAATATTTTCTTCAATGTTCTTGTAGTCCGCTGTCAAATACGGTTCACACTCAACCGCATTGACAATAAACAGATCTACATTCTCAGGTTTCAGATACTTGACATACGTCGGAAAACCGGCTCCGCCAAGACCGAGCATGCCTGCATTTTTAACAAAGTCAAGCAGCTCCTCCCAAGAAGCCTGTTGGTAATCAAATGGCTCAAAAGCCCTGACCGTTGTGTTTTTATGATCGTTCTGAATTCTCAAGTGTTCTGCTTGGGTCATGCCTGAAGTCATAAATTTCTCAATCGCAGTAACGGTTCCGGATACTGGAGAGAATAGCGGAAGAAAGAAACGGTCATTTCTTTCCGCTATTTTTGTACCGATTTTCACTTCATCACCGATATTGACAACAGCCTTGCAAGGGGCATTACCGTTTGTCAATGGAATCCATACAACATCTGGATCTATCGTTTTCAAAACAGGCTTTGTCAACGTTAAATCCTTATGCCCATCTAAGTGATGACGCATCGGTCCTGTTAGTAATGACATAATTCTGTGATCCTTTCCTCTTAAACCATCTTCGATTATATCATTTTTTTATCAATATAACTATGGTTTATGGTATACTTCAATCATTATGAGAACAAAATTAACAACAATGATGCTGATCGCATCCATAACATTGAGCGGCTGTACAGCAGGACGCTCAGACTCTGTTTCCGAACAGAATTCTTCCGCAAAAGAACTGTTATCCTACAGTAATTTATCCTACGATTCCGGATTTGATACCGTGTATGTTTATAACGAATTCGGCTATGATCATGATGCTATGGAAAAGCATTTTGAAAAAGGTGTTTCTATTTTCGCACACGCCAATGATCTGTTTGATATTTACAATGATTACGAAAATATCAATAACCTCAAAACCATCAATGACAATGCCGGTATCGAGCCGGTTCAAGTTGAACCTGAGATTATCGATATGCTGAAAACAGCCAAATTTTTCTATGATCTTTCCGATGGTGAATTCGATATTACCATGGGTGCATTGTTGCAGGTATGGCACCGCTACAGGGATGCCGGCATTGCCCTCAATGAAAAGGGAGAAACAGCACCAATCCCTTCGGAAGACGAGTTGACAGCAGTATCCGCATGCAAAGGATGGGATAAAGTGGAAATTGATGAAGAAAACAACACGGTTTATATCAATGATCCATGCGTATCTCTTGATGTAGGCGGTATAGCCAAAGGCTATGCTGCAGAAGAGATCGGCAAAGCCCTGGAACAGGAAGACATTGTCTATGGAACCGTCAATGCCGGCAGAAATATCCGCACCATCCACGCCAAAGCGGATGGAACCGACTGGCGCATCGGCATCCAGAATCCTTCCGGCGAAGGCTCTATTGTCATCATCAGTACAAAGGGCTCCATGTCTGTTGTCACAAGCGGCGACTACGAAAGATTCTTTGTCGGAACAGATGGCAAAAGCTATCACCATATCATTGATCCCTCCACCCTCTATCCAAGTGAATACTATCACAGCGTTACTATTCTGACACCGGACTCTGCTGCTGCCGACTGCTTAAGCACTACCCTGTTTACCATGTCCGTATCTGATGGACAAAGGGTCCTTGATGAATATACAAGACAAACAGGAAATGCAGCTGCTGCAGTATGGATCATGGATCCGGATCAGAAACAGGATGAAGAAGGTATCATCAGCAATGATTACTTTATCACCTGGTCCCCTTCCCTGGATGATGCAATCGAATATTAGGAGTTTTTATGGCAAAAAAGAAACTGACGATCCTTCACACCAACGACATGCACGGCGACTTCCTTCCCAAAGAAATTGAAGGAAAATCAGTTGGCGGATTATCCCGCCTGTCCGGATACGTAAAAAAAGTCCGGAAGGAAGAACAAAATACAATCTACGCAATGGCAGGCGATATGTTCCGTGGATCGATCATCGATGAAGATTACCTTGGATTATCCACAATTGAACTCGTAAATCTTCTGCAGCCTGATATCACAACGATCGGCAATCATGAAGTGGATTACGGTATCGCACATCTTCTCTTTCTGGAAAAGTGTGCAAGATTTCCGATCATCAATGCCAATATGTTTGTCACTTTAAATAACGCCAGATTATTTCAGCCCTATCTGCAGCTGGAAGTGAATGGCATGAAGATTCTCTTTATCGGCATCCTGACCCAGGAGGTTCTAGCCTCCACAAAATCGGAAAAGGTTATCGGCACATTTATCGATGTCGAAGAAGCTGCCAGGGAAGTCGGTATTATCTGTGACAACTACCGTACGAAAAACACGGACATGACCATTCTTCTGACCCATATCGGTATAGAGGAAGACCGCAAACTTGCTGCTCTTTTAAATCCGGAGTGGGGTGTAGATATGATCATCGGCGGACACAGCCACACCTTTATGGATGCGCCTGAATATGTCCACAACATACCGATTGTTCAGGCGGGTACAGGAACAGGCATCATCGGCAGATTTGATCTTGTTTATGACACATGGCGGAAAAAGATTACTTCCCTGCAATGGGAATGCGTGCCTATTGACGAGAATACGGCAGAACCGGATGAAATCATCGATGAAATGCTCGACCGCTATAAACAGGAAACAGATTCCAAATACAAGCGTGTCATTACCACCCTGGCAAGAAAACTCACCCATCCTGCCCGCAACCAGGAAACCGAAGTCGGCAATCTCTATGCAGATCTATTGCAGGATGAAAGCAGTTTTGACATCATGCTGGTGGCTTCCGGTTCATTGCGCAAAAAAGAATTCGGACCGATTGTGGAAGTGCAGGACATGATGGAAAACATGCCTTTTGATGATGCCCTGCATATGCTGAAAGTTACCGGTGTACAATTCAAGCAGATGGTACAATATCTATTGCGTGATGAAGCCTGGCAAGGCCATACTGAATTCTATCAATTCTCCAAAGGCGTGCATATCGTTTACCGCAAAAGTACCCATGAACTGGAAACATGCACATTCAAAGGCAGGAATGTTGAGGAATATGATGAGATTCTCATTGCCCTTCAACACTATCACTTCATGAATTTTTCGGATTTCTTCGGCATTCCTTTTGAAGAAGTCGTAAAAAACATGAAACCGAGAACCGTCTCCACCTCCGTAACAAATATTGTCGAAGAATACTTCTCAACACATCCCGGCCTGGATGCCCACGTGGAAGGAAGAATTACGATTCTTGATTAACCGGCTGATCCATCTTCAACGATGGATCAGTTGTCTTTTGCATAGTAAACAGCTAATATTATTTATAGAGAATTGTGAAAGGAATCATTATGGAAAACATTTTATTGAACAAGGAGTTGTATTTCACTTATCCCGACGGTTTTCATCAGATGGATGCAGCAGAATGCAAACAGAACAACTTGAACCAGGATGGCCCAGGCATTTCGATCATTGATCCGGACCGTCACATCATTGTCAGCATCGGCTGGAGAAAAACTGCACTGGGCTCGATGATGATGGATGCGGATGGTGTCGCAAAGAATATGGAAGCAAGCATGTCAAGAATGATGAAAGGTGCCGGTTATCAAAAAAGCGAACTGGTTCAAAGAGATCTCGGCGGACAGAATGCCTATGGTTTTGATTTTTCCTACGAGGCACAGGGAGAAACCATTTATGGATCTTCCTATGTTGCGGAAAAGGGCAAGACCTTCTACTACTTCAATTTTTACGGCAGCATGAACAGAAAAGAGGAGAACGAACAGCTCTGGAACGGCATGCTGAATTCCATCAAATGGGGATAAAACATTTTCGAATGATTTATACGCATAAAAACGGCACAGGTAACCTGTGCCGCTTTTATTGCTTCATTCCAAAGGCTGTAAATCCGTACCGCAATACGGGCAGAATCTCGTAAAGACCTGATGGCCATTCTCATCAAACAATGCCTGTTTTCCACAAACCGGGCAACATCCGTTTTCATATTGCATCCTGCCTTCATTTCGCAAAGCGTATTGCCTTCTTTCCTCTTTTGCCAAAGAAGCAATTGTAGAGGAATTCCGATGATTTTTCTGATAATAGAATTCAAAATCTTTATATGTCCAAAGGATATCATCCTGCTCTTTTTTGTATGCCGCAAATTCCTGCTGCAGATCTGACAATTGCTTTTCCAAATCCCGAATAACAGAGAGATCGCCTGCATCCTTATATTGTTCCATCTTCCAGAAAACACTGCGGATCAGGCTGTCTTTCAGCATGTTTCTTGTTTCTTCGGATATCGTTTTCTTTTTTGCCTGCCTTCTGACCTTCAGGGATGTTCCCGAAAGAATTCCTACATAAGGCGGAATATAGTTTCCCCAGGCAGGATTTCTTGCATACAGGCTTTCCGAAACAACGAGATAATTGTAATCGCCATACCACGATTTCTTTGCGTCGGATTTTAAATCGGACAATGTCACTTTCAATTCGTAACATTGAAAAATGCTGTTGCTGTCCATCGAGAGATAATCAACAATCTCATCGCCATGTCCTTTGGCATGGAAACCTATAGTGACTTCCGTACAGCCGTATTCTCTTTTTTTTCTGCTTCTTTCTTCAAGTGCTTTTTCCAGATCCAGTGTTTCTTTTGTCTTTGGCATGCCAATATTATACCGTAATCCCCGTAGAAAGAAAAACAGCTGGTCAGCTGTTTTTACAGTAATGATTTTACACAGGCTTCGACATCTGCCATATCTGCCGTCGGCTCAAACCTTGCCACAACATTTCCTTGTCTGTCGATGACAAACTTGGTGAAGTTCCATTTGATGTTGGCATTGTTTTCAAAATCCGGATCAATCTTGGCAAGATGCTTGTTCATGAATTCAGCAGTCGGACCGCTGAATCCTTCAAAGCCCTTCTGCTGTTTCAGGAATGTATAGAGCGGTAATTCATTTTCCCCGTTGACATCGGATTTATGCATCTGCGGAAACTGCGTATGATAGTTCAAAGTGCAGAATTCATGGATTTCATCATCCGATCCCGGTGTCTGTGCACCAAACTGGTTACATGGGATATCAAGCACTTCAAATCCCTGATCATGATAATCTTCATACATCTTTTCAATCGGTGCATAATGCGGTGTGAATCCGCATCCTGTTGCAGTGTTTACCACAAGGACCACTTTACCTTCATAATCTTTCGTGTAAACTGTTTCGCCTTTGCGGCTGGTTAATGCAAAATCATAAAATCCCATATTACTGATCTCCTTTTTATCATTTTTGCACAGATCAAAGAATTAAGGAATTATTTTGATCTTATTTTTTGGCAAAAAAGATAGGATCAATGTTTGGCAGTGGTTCAAGTCTTGCTTCAAGGCCATCAATGAAACCATTCATGCCCGTATGGAAACAAATCGGGAAGTTCATGCCGTAAACCAGCATCGTTACATCAAACCAGTCATAATGATAGTGTGTGATCATCGCATCATATGTATTGAACCTTCCCTTCAAAACACCCTCTTCCACGTAGATTTCCATCTTTCCGAATCCGGGATGCTCATAGAGACCTGCATAATCCTGCAATGCATGAGAAGGTTTTGTATCCGGAATACGCGCGTTCATCTTTGCCTGAACAGCTTCACCCATCGCAGCAAATAAAGGTCCGATCACAGAATTCAGCTTCTGTGTCCAATCGATTTCCGATAAGCCCAATACCCGATCAATAATCTCATATGTCAAAGCATTCGGCAGGAAATTCGTGGTTCCGTTAGACAAAACCGCAATGCCGAGATCCGCTTCAGGAACAAGTGTAATCAACGCAGAGAAGCCCAATGTATTTCCTCCGTGGCTGATCATCCGATAACCTCTGTAAAAATCCGTAAACCAGCATAAGCCGTAATTCGTTTCTGTGATTTCCTTGAGCTTCCAAAGATAAGGAGACCCGATCATCTGCGGCGTGTGCATCTCCGCTAGAGATGCTTTAGAGATGATTCCCTTTCCATCGGAAAGCTGAAACAGCATGTATTTTGCCATATCTTCTGCAGTGGAATTGATGCCCCCTGCCGGTGCTACAGCCCCTAAATCAAGATAGGGCTGCGCAACATTGCCTGATGGCCCCATATTCAGATATCCTGTTGCCTTATTTTCAATGGTATCCAAATCCTTCACGGAAGTATTTGTATGATCCATCTGCAGAGGATCAAGAATCCTTTCCTTTACAAGTGCCTCCCAGGATTTTCCTGTTATTTTCTCTGCAACATACGCTGCAAGCACAACCATCTGGTTGCTGTAATGGAATTGATAACGCATATCACAAACAGGCTGCAGATACCTGTACGTTTTGATATATTCTTCGCGTGGCATCAAAGGACAGTAGACACCATGGGCATCTTGTGAACTGATGCCCGTGCGATGACTCAGAAGGTCACGGATGGTGATTCTTTGTGCTGTTGTATCATCATATAACTGCAAATCTCCAAGGATGTCTTTTACCTTTGTATCCCAGCTCAGCTTTCCTTCTTCTACCAGCATGCCAAGAATCAAAGCGGTAAAGCTTTTGGTAGCCGATCCGATCGGAAGAATTGTCTGCCCGTCAAACTTCGTGTCAGCATTTCTTTTTCCATAGCCTTTTGTCAAGCATGTTTTTCCGTCTTTTACAATAGCTATGGAGAATCCCTCCAGATTCCATTTTGTTAGTAGTGATTCCGCTGTTTCATCAACAAATTGTACAATCTTTTCCATTTTTTCCTCCTTAGAAATGATCGATATGAATACCGATTCCCGGTTCCTCTGACAATAGAATTCTTCCGCCTTCCGCAGTAAACCCTCCTGTAATCCAGTCACAGGAAGTCATAAAGGTTACATCCAGATCAATCCTGGATATATTCCTTCTTGCCGCTGCCAGATGCATGCCTGCAGCATTGGCAATAATCGATTCACCCATGCATCCGATCATGGCTGACAAATGAGAAGCTTCAGCTATTGCATTGATTTTCAAAGCCGGAAAAATCCCTCCGCATTTCATAAGCTTGATATTAAAGCCATCACATGCCCGCAAGCCGGCAAGAAGAGACGCATCTTCAGGAATATGAATGCTTTCATCGGCAATCACAGGCAGTACAGATGCTTCCTTTACTTCTTTCAGTCCCATGATATCCCTTGCCTTGACAGGCTGTTCAATGATCTCAACATGATTTTTGCGCAATACCGGTTCAATTGCGACAGCCTCTTTGACTTTCCAGCCTTGATTGGCATCAATCCGCAATATGATATCTTTGCCAACTGCCTGTCTGACTGCTGTAACCCTCTCACTGTCCAAAACAATGTCATCCCCAAGTTTCAGCTTTAAAATACGAAACCCCTGTTTTACCCATTTCAGGGAATCTGCAGCCATCTTTTCAGGTTCATTCATCGATATCGTCATATCCGACTCAATGTGCGGATCATCCCCGCCAAGATATCTGTACAAAGGCAAGCCGGCATTTTTGGCAGCGATATCATAACAGGCGATATCAAATGCAGCTTTGACAGAAGTGTTGTAGTTATACATTTCATCCATCCGCTTATGAATTCTCTCGATTGCCAATGGATTTTCTCCGATCAGGGCTTTTTTATATTCTGCTGCTATGATCATGCAGGTATCCAGGTTGTCGCCTGTCACAAAACCAAGCGGTCCTGCCTCCCCATAACCTGTAATACCGTTATCCGTATCAATCCTGATGATCATTGTTTCATAGCCTTCGATTGTGCCAAAGGCTACATGCACCGGTTCCGTAAAACGAAATGATGTTTTTTTAAATTGAATATCCGTTATTTCCATAAAAAACCACCTTTTCAACATTATCGGATGATCTTCTCTTGACCTCAATCAATCCGCTGTTTACCGTTTCAAAGGTGGCTTGATTTATTCTATTATTTTGTGAATGGGGCATTATCCTGCTTTGTCAGACGAAGCGTGATAATATCATCTTCAATGATATTCGACAGGATAATCAGTATCGCAGCAATCCATGGTTTCTTGATACCGCTGTATACGCATATGTCACCCTTCTCATCCTCAATCTTCTGACAAATCAGAAAATGATGCCTGGCAAGTATCTGACAATGCAGGTCGACCTGCTCTTGTGAGAGTCCCGTGCGATCTGCAATCAAAGAAGACGTGACAACTTTATCAATCGGTTTTGTCAATAAAAACGAAAGTATACGGAAATTGGCAGGATCTGAAAGAAGCCTGAAATATCGGATATATGCCTCTTGTGAAGAATAGGGATTATCCGGTTCAGGTGCAAGGAAAAGAAAACGGCTTCCCTTTGTCATCTCTCCAATTGCGAATCCCTCCGGCATGATACTCTGCATCAGATAGCCATTTCCTTCCTCACTCTTGAGAGAAGGCTGTGCGGCAAACATATCTTTCATTGAATCGGAGGCATCAGATGTGCCGATCACCGAAGCCCAGGCATATTCATATGCTTTTTCAAATCTCTTCGCCTTGGGAATACAGGAAAGACTTTTTACAATATCCGGACCGACATTTGCGGTAGGATTCTCCTGTCTGCCCAAAAGATAATCGGTTGAAACATGAAGGCAGTCAGCAATAGCAGCGAGCATGCTAATATCAGGCATTCCTCCCTTTTCCCATCGGCTGACAGCCTGTGTACTGACATGTACCTTTTCGGCAAGCTGTGCTTGCGTAAGACCTTCGCTTTGTCTGCATTGTCTGATCTTTTCCGACAGAATCTCATTCACCTTCCGCATATGTTACTCCTTGTAACAGCATTATACATTGTCATGCATGCAAAGAAAACCGGAATGATTCCGGTTTCCTATTTCACCTTTATTGCACCACGGAAGCCCCTGCCTTCAGGCATGGGGAGGAAGTGGCGCCCCTTTTCTCCGTGTGATATTCATATCCGTCTGCCCTTTGTAGGACGGTGAACCACTTGTGATTCAAGCCTTGGACTCGCCCTTGCATCGTGTTGATGTCGAAGGAACCTGTCTTCCTGCAAAGAACCCGGCCGACATACGTGCCGGCTTTCTTTCCGCTTCCGATGTCAGCCTTGCAGTAGTCCCCCGTGGAGAACCCGAAGAACAGTTTCTGCCGCGCTCGGTATCCCCTCGGGAACCCCGACGCATTGACGTTCGTCCTGCAATGCGACCCGCGTCCCTTCGCTGTGATCACCAGGACCTCGTTTGTCTTAATTGCAAGCATGTCGGGAGTCGATTCGCCGACGCAGCACGCGTCGTAGTAGTGCTCCTTTGGCAGGCCGAGCCTCGTTCGGTTGTACTTCGTCCTGCCGCCAGTCCCGCACTCGACGGGAAGCCCAGTACCTACGAGCATGTCGTACACCCTCCACCTCGTGGCCGTGACGATTGCTGCGTCCCTGAGTGGCTTCTTGGCCTGCTTCTGAATCTCCGGATGTCCGAACTCCTCGGCGGTCATCGCACCCTTAGCCTGGTTGCACTCGTGGCAGGCGAGCGTCAGGTTGCTGATCCTGCTCGATCCGCCCCTGCTCCTCGGAACGATGTGCTCAATCTCGAGTGGGACGTGCTCCTTTCCGCAGTAGGCGCACCTCCGGCCACGTCTCTCCAAGAGGTACTCGCGCACCTCGTAGCCTTGCAGAGTCCCCTGCTGGTATTGGACGCCATCAATCGTGTCGTCCTGCACGAGCTGCGTGTCAAACTTGACGTTCTCGTATGATATTACGCCTACTGGCGCGAGCGTGCAAAGCCGTCTGACCCATGTCTCGATGTTGCCGACGCGGCTCTCCAAGGACGGTGGAAGCCATCCCCTCGGCCTCGTGCGGTTGTCGAAGCGCGGCTTTCTGTGTCTCAGGTTCGCACTCCTGCGGCGTCTCCTGTAGCCCCGGCGTTTGTCCAGCAGGCTCTTGATGTTCGTGCGGTGCTCTATCTGTCCGAGCCACACGGCCTTGTTCCCGTCGAGCAGCGCGAGACCCGTGTGTTTGCTGCCGTAGTCGATTTTGATCCTGTAGCTCTTCTCAGCAGGCGGTCTTTCCTCCTTCAGTATGATTGTGAACGGAACCCTCCTGAACACGGCTGCCTTACCGTCTCTCAGGAGTTTCCTCGCCTCTGCCGGATGAACCATCGGCTGAGACTGTTTGTTGGTGTCGATTACAAATACCATAGTTGCTCCTTGCCCAAACGGGCTTCTCGCCCTTACGGGCGGTAATGTTCCTCTCGCCAATGTTATCCGCGCTTGTCATGCCCGCCACACTGCCCACGCCCCTGCGGACTGTTTAATGACGGGCGGCATAGCCCGAGACTGAGGAGGCATCCCGGGGTGCCATGACGCGGATAACGTAGTGCTCGAAGCACTTAGGCTGGTCAGTCGGGACTATTGCAAGCCCCCGCCTTTAGGCGTGGGGTGACTGACCTTCAGTCTTTTCAGCATGACTTCCTGTGCTTTGTATTCGATTTCATCATCCAGCGGTGCAAGCGTTACATCGCCATAGGTTTTCCGTAAAGCACGCTGCAGGATCTTGTCTGCAATTTTCGGATTTTTCGGAAGCAGAGGCCCATGCATGTATGTCGCTAACACCTGATCATTCAGAAAGCCTTCAAAACCGCTGTCAAATGTGTTTCCATGACCATAGAGAACTTTCCCGAAAGGTGTTTCAACATTCTTTGTCTGACCGCCATGGTTTTCAAATCCGACTGCCTTGAATGTTTCATTGTCCATTGTTGTTTCAATGGCAATATTTCCTATGCAGCGATGATCCCTGTCGGTACTTTCCGTATAGTAGTCAAAGAAGCCAAGCCCTTCCACAATATTGCCGTCCTGATCCTTGTAATACTTTCCGAAAAGCTGATATCCGCCACAGATTAACAGAAATGCAGTTTTATTATCCATTGCCTTCTGAATGTCATCCTTGCGTGAAATCAGATCCTCAAAAATCAGATTCTGTTCCCTGTCTGCACCGCCTCCCATGAAGAACAGATCATAGGAGGAAATATCTTTTGTTTCACCGATGGAACATGTATCCACAATGCATTCGATATTTCTTTTCGTGCTTCTGACACGCAGTACTTCCGTATTGCCTTTATCACCATAGAGATCCATCAGATCATGATACATCCATAACATCTTTATCTGCATGATTCTTCCTCCTTTTTCAGGATTGCCCTTGTGGCATGCAAAGCAGTGTAGGTAGAAATGACATGACTTGGCAGATCGGCTTCATTCAGCCAGTGGATTGCCTCCTTGCTGTCTTCAATAACTTTAATACGGTCTTCCAGTCCCTCATACTTCAAGCGCAGGGCCATATCATATGCACGCAAACCGGAGCATACAATTGTATGGATATCAGGCTGATTCAGCCTTTCAAAATGTGCATCCCAGATCCAGCTGACATCATGGCCGTCCTGGTCATTGTCATTGAGGAAGATGCAGATATTCTTATCCCCTTCCTGTGCAACGATATACTTCATGACTTCATTTGCACCGGTTGGATTTTTTACAAGGTTGATGACACATGGCTTGGAAAGCTGATACAGTTCATTTCTGCCTTCCTTCAGGACAAAATTCTCAAACACGGTATTGGCATTGCGCGGATGCAGGTGCATGGTTTTAAGTACTGTCAGGACACATGCGCAATTATAGATTGCATAGATAGAGTTGATAAAGGAATGAAATATATTTCCATCATATGTAAATGTCTCATGATCATAATCCACATCTGTAACAAGCACATCCGGTGTTATCTCTCCGAAATGATCAAACGGACAACGAAATCTGCCGATATGGGAATACTGGTAATAATCATAGACAAGCGGTTTGCCGCATCTCGGACAGAATTTCCCCTCGGAAGCTTCATCCGTCTTTTTGACACTGACTTTGTTTTCCGCTACAGAGAAATAATGGATGTATGCTTTTTTAGCTGTATCGGCAATTCTCAGAACATTCGGATCATCTCCGTTCAAAATCAAATGTCCCTCAAAATCTTCCGTTACTTCCTGAATCTTGCGGATAATGGTTTCCATTTCTCCTGCCCTGTCAAGCTGGTCCCTGAAAAAATTCGTCACAACAAGGTGGGTCGGATTCAGGTTTTTGAACTGGCGATAGACCGTCAGTTCATCCACTTCGATGACGGCAGCATCTGCCTGAATGCGGAAGTCGGAATCTGCATTGGATGCCAGCAATGTTGCAATCCCGACATTGAGGTTATCCCCTCTGCGGTTATTGATTACCTTCATTCCCGATGCACGCAAAGATTCTGCAATCAGATTGGAGGTGGTAGTCTTTCCGTTTGTTCCCGTTACAAGAATGACGGTTGAAGGCATTTTAAACTTTTCAATAAAATGCGGATCGATGCGCAAAGCAATTTCACCCGGAAACGAACCTCCTCTGCCCACTTTCTGCAGGGCTTTGTGTGTCAACTGTACAAACTTTAATCGTAAATCCATTATTTTCCTGCTTTCTTCGATTTATAAAACTGGCGGTTATCCAGGGCAAAAAGCTTCGCTGTCCATTCGCCCGGCTGTGTTTCATCCAGAGCCTGTTTCAATGTATTTAATCTTGCATCCATATTGTCAATCAGGCTTAGTACTTCTGCTTCCTGCAGCATCGGCAGAACCGGAGAGCCGAACTCGTAGTGGCCATGGTGGCTCAGAATCATGTGATGCAGAAATACTGCTTCCTCACTGTCTTCCAGATTCAGCTTTTCCGCAACTTTTGTCAGCCACCCGTTGGCAATGGAAATATGTCCTTCCAGCCTGCCTTCCAAAGTATATTCTGTTGTGATCGGTCCGCTCATCTCAGCCGTTTTTCCAAGGTCATGAATCAATGCTCCGGCAATCAGAAGATCCCTGTCAAGCTGCGGGTAGTGCTCTGCGATATGATCGGCAAGAGCGGCCATGGATAAAGAATGTTCGGAAAGGCCTCCTAAAAAATTGTGGTGAATTTTAGAGGCGGCCGGAAAGGCGTAAAACTTATCTCCGACTTCCTCCAGCATCCCCTTTACCAGCTTGCGGTAATTCTCATTCCGAATGGAATTGATGTAGTAGGAAGCCTTGTCTCTTCTGTCTTTTTCACTGATGCCGCTGGAGATTACATAATCATCCATGGAATACGCGGAAGGATCCGCTTCAGATACCTTTGTAATTCTCAATTGCAGGTTACGGTTATAATTTATAACTTCAAAAGTAAAATTCAAGACATAACCGATATGGATTTTTTCCCTGTCCTCCGGCTTGACATCCCAAAATTTTCCGTCAATCGTACCGGAGCGATCCTGCAAGACAAGGGTCAGATATGGCGCCCCTTTGTTTGTCGTGCCGTTGCGATAATCCTTTACAAATAAAGGCATCGTCTTCTTATCATTTTCTTTTAATTCCTTAATCTTCATCTTCCATCCCCATTTCTTCTATCACCGTGCGAATGTCTTCACCACGATATCCCTGCATCATGCAGTACTGGTATATACGCATTTGCATTTCTCTTCCTGCATATTTTCGGCTGTAGCGTTTTCTTGCTTTTTCCGCACATTTCCTCAGGTTTTCCTTTTCCGCTTCCAGATGATCGGTAAAATCCATTCCGTCCACGATATTACCGGCCAATTCATAATCATACCCTTGTTTGCTCAGTTTGGTGCGTATGGTATTCTTCATCTTCTTCATGGAATCATACTTTTTGGAATGTGCTATCTTGGAAGCGAGAATTATTGCATTATCCTCTTCCTTATCCCTGCACTCAGAAAGTGCTGTTTCAATCATTGCCGAAGGAATACCTTTTTCTCGCAGTATCTTTTCAATTCTGCCGCATCCATACAGGGATGCCGAAAGAGACAATGCTTTATCCTTTGCATATCTCTCATCATCAAGGTATCCTTTTTCTTCCAGCTTGTGCACCATGTCATCCGCTTTTTCAGCAGTGCATCCTTTGGAAGAAATCATCCATTCCTTCATCTCCTTTTTGGAGCGGTCTCTTGCCGAAAGCTTGCGCAGACAGGATTGATACAAAGCCATCTCCTCTTCCTTGCCGATCAGATTTTCCACCTCAATCGGTGTCAGCTTCTGTCCGATCCGGATCTTCTTTTCAAGATAGTCATCCAGGGAAGCCTTGATTGTCTGTTCATCCTTGTTTGCGTTTTTCAAAGCAATTTTCACACTGTTATTCATGACGCTGACATCATGCACCACATACATATTCTGATAGGCATCAACAACACGCTCATAGACTTTCATCACCTGTTCATAGAAGACTTCATCGCTGTAAGGATTTACCCGTTTCAGACATTGCGCCTTCATCTGCTCCTTTTCTTTTTCCGTAAGAGATAACAGACGGTCGAGAATCACCGGAATGTCTTCTGCTTTTTCAAAATACCAGCCGGTTTCATTTTCGATTAACAGATCTTCCAGAACCTCATCCTTACGTGCAAACAAAGGAAGACCTGAAGCCAAGGCTTCAATAAATGTCATACCCTGTGTCTCTGAAAGACTTGCAGAAATGAATGCATCACAGGCGCGGTAAATATCCGGAATATACTGTCCCGGTATCGGACCGCTCATTTTTACAGTATCCTGCAAATGCAATGTATTGATTTTTTCCTGCAGGTTGTCAAAATCCGGTCCTCCGCCGACAATGAGCAATCTGGCCTTGTCTTTTGCAAGAGCAAAGCCATCAACAACCATATCCAGTGCTTTTTCCTTTGCCAGCCTTCCTACATACACAACAACGACATCCTCTTTCTGAAAGCCGTATGTATTGCGAATTTCCATGCTCTTGTGATCATCCAGATGCGCAGGAGAAAACTTATCCAGATCCAGTCCGGTAGGAATAACATCTATGTTTTTCCTGACCTTGTACCCGATCAGCATTTCTTTGGTCTTCTCGCTTGGCGCAATGACTTCCATCGAAGTATCCCCGTACAATTTGGAGAGTTTGGCTATTGCCTTTTTGGCGAGCGTATCAACCGTTTTTGAATGGATGAAATTGACATAATGCGTATAGTCTTCATATGTTGTGTGATATGTGGATACCAGCGGTATTTTCAGCTGGGAAGCACAGATATGTGCAAATATGCCGACACCGAATTCCGTCTGGGCATGAATCAGATCCAGATTCAGACCCTTGATAATTTCCAGTGCATGAAAATGAATCGGGAGCGTCAGAACATATCCGTAAAGGAATTTCAATTCCATTCCGGCTAGCCGCAAAACATTTCCTTCCCATTTTGCCTCTCCGATCCCCTTGTATGTCGAAACCACATAAACTTCATGTCCGTGTTTTTCCAATTGTCGGCGCAATATGTCAGTACTGTTTGCAACACCGTTGATTTCCGGTGGAAATGTATCGGAAAATAACCCTATTCTCATAAGTACCCCTCTTTTATTTCTTCATCAATTTCTTCCTGAATTGCTTCCTGGGTAAAGGTTCTTGGGATCAGATGACCTTCATAAATCGGAATATCTTTCTGTGCACGGGCATAAACAAATATGATGCCACCGTTAATCAGTGTCAGATAGAATGTCACAAAGCGCCACAGGATCATGATCGAGGTCGCATTGACCGTTCCGAAGATCGTCGAAAACATCAGGATAAACGTTGCTTCCGTTCCTCCGCTGCTTCCCGGCATCGGCAGAAAAGCATTGACCATCGCCACAAACGAACTTAATGCGACAACATCCAGCAGCTGATTCCATCCAACCGGTATATGCAATGCCTTTGCACAGATGAACGGTACACTGTACAGGATGCACAAACGCAAAAGATTATCCAGCGCAAGCAGGACAATCATCTTTTTATGTGTCTGCAGAACGACGATCTCCTTGGCAAAAGATTCCAGCTGCTGTTCCAGATGATCCAGTGTTTTCTGCTTGTTTTTGACCAGATGAAGCTTTACGCCGATATTGATGCCTGTTGTCGTAAGCCATGTATAAAACTTTGGCCATTTTGCCAATGCCCATAAAAAAGCAATGATTCCCGAAGCAACCATAAACCCGAATATGACAATCAGGAAAAACTGGGAATAATTGGCATAGAAATAATGGAATCGCATGATTAACAGAAACAGCACAAAGATGCTCATGGTTGTCTGATAAACAATGAAATCAAGCCACAATATGCCTACCGAATGGGAAACCGGTATACCCTGCTTTTTAAAGATGTACCCCTGAGCAATCTGTCCGCCGCTCGCACCGGGCGTGATATTATTGAAAAGACCTGCTGTATATGCGTTCACAAATCCCTGTTTCCATGTATAGTGGGGATGCGATTGCTTACATTCCAGGGCAAGTCCCCATCCGAGCATTGCCCTTTCAAAAATCATCAGGAAAAATAAAAACACCAGAATGCGGAGGTCTGCCTGTTTCAATGTTGCAAGAACTGCAGCTCCATTGTCTTTTAAGCTGAAGTAGAGTACAACTGCAGTCAAGCCCAATATCAGCATAATATTAAAGACTGTATTCTGCAGAAGTTTTTTGATTCTGTTTATCATAGACACTATTATACTATCGAATTGGAATCATAAATATGTGAAATAAACGAAAATTAATATCCTTTATACCATCTTAATGCTTTCTTATTAAACTTCCATTGAAAACAAAAAACCGATTGGTATAATTAAAATACTGATTTACCTGGGGGTCCTAATCCATGAAAGTTTTACTCTATTTTGAAGATGAGAATCTGATTGCCAAGTCCGGTGTCGGCCGCGCCATGCAACATCAGAAGAAAGCATTGGAATCCGCAGGCATATCCTATACAACCAACAGTAAGGATACGGATTATGATATTCTTCATATCAATACATACGGCGTGACCAGCCAGTTTGTCGTGGCCAATGCAAGAAAAAACCACAAACCGGTTATTTATCACGCCCACTCTACAAAAGAAGATTTCATGAACAGTTTTGTCCTGTCCAACGCCATCGCACCGCTTGTCAAAAAAAGACTGTGCGACCTGTACAACTCAGCGGATCTTCTGATCACACCGACACCCTATGCAAAACATCTGCTGGAAGGATATGGCCTGACCATGCCAATCTACCCTGTATCCAACGGGGTTGACCTTTCCCAATACGAACATGACAATTCCAAAATCCAGGCCTTCTATGATTATTTTCACCTTACGCCGAAAGACAGGATTGTCATTGGCATAGGCCTTTTATTCCAAAGAAAAGGAATTCTTGATTTTCTGAAAGTTGCTGAGATGCTTCCGGAATATCACTTTATCTGGTTCGGCGATATTTCCCGCATCCTGATTCCCGGAAAAATCATCCGGGCAATTGACAATTGTCCTGAAAATGTCGAGTTTCCGGGCTATATTATCGGTGATGTTCTAAAAGGTGCATTGCAGGCTGCAGACTGTTTCTTCTCCCCATCTTATGAGGAGACGGAAGGCATTGCCGTCCTGGAGGCACTCGCATCGAAACAGACATGTATCCTGCGTGATATCGGTGCATATGAATCCTGGGCTAAATCCGGTACAAACTGCTATCTGGGCAAGTCAAATGTTGAATTTGCCAACCTGATTCAGCAGGTCTGCAGTAAACGGCTTCCCGCCACAGGAAACGGTGCATATCTTGTTGCCCAATCCAGATCCATTGATCAGATTGGCTCACAGTTAAAGAAAATATACGAGATTGTTTTATGAAAAAGTTAATGCACGCCCTTCTTGCATGTACAATCTTTCTGTCCTCTTCAACCATCATTCATGCGGATGATGGTTTTCATCATGTAGTGACGAGAAATGCCGTTGCATATCCTTCTTTTGCGACAAAGGATACACCTGTAACCATTCAGGCAGAGCTCAATGATGCGCAGGTATTTTATGAATGGATTGGTGTCTATGGATTGGAGATCGATAAAAAAGATCCTGATGCAACATTTATCATGCCCGATCATGAAGTACATTTAACAGCAGCGTATAAACCTTTTCACTGGCATATGACTTGCGGAAGACAAAAAAAGTTTATACCGGAAAGGATGCAAACCAAAACACTGCATCTTTCCAAAAACATGCAAAGAACAACCGGCTGGTGGAAATACAGAAATCACTGGTATTTTATTCAGGCAGACAATCAGCCGGCTACAGGGTGGAATGTCAGCAAACACCGGAAATACTATTTTGACAGCACCGGCGTGATGCAGAAAGGATGGATGGAAATGGATCAGGAAACATATCATTTGGATGAAAGCGGTGCTCTTTCCATTGGATGGACAGAACTGGATAATCACACCTATTACTTTGATCCGCAAACCGGAGCCATGGCAAAAGGAATCACGATGATAGACGATAAAAACTATCTCTTTGATGAAAACGGCATATATCTTCATGAAGTGGATGATGTACCGGCAATTACCGGTGATTTTGCGGTTGTATACAATGCTGCGGATGATCAAATTGTCTACAGCAAAAAAGCAGATGAGAGAATCTGGCCGGCTTCTATGACGAAGATGATGACCATCATTCTTGCTTTGGAAAATCTTGAAGACCTTCATAAAACAGTTGTGGTATCACAGGAAAAAGTACAGGGACTGCTGGAAGCAGGTTTGACAATCATTAACTACCAGCCCGGTGATACGGCAACAATTGAAGACCTCCTCTATACAACGTGCCTGCCTTCTGCAGCCGATTCCGCCAACCTTCTGGCATATGAAGTATCCGGATCTTTGGAAGACTTTGTTGCCCTGATGAACAAAAAAGCCATGGAAATCGGCATGTCGCATACGCATTTTGCCAATTGCCACGGCAATGATGATTTAAACAATTATTCCACATGCCATGATATGGCAAAATTGCTGTCCTATGGAATGCAGAATGATATCTTTCGCAAGATCATCAGCACATACGATTACACCATCGCTCCAACAGCCCTACTTCCCGAAGGAGAAACCTATAAATCCATCGTACTCATGTACATCAAGGGATATGGCGAGCACAGGTACCAGTTTGACATACCGGGTGCGATAGGCGGAAAAAGCGGGTATACCCCTACTGCAGGATATACCCTTGCCTTAGCAGTCATGCAAAATGAAAAAACATATATCTACGTGATCGGCAAAAGCTTTCAAAAACAGTATTATCCAAGCCATGTTGAAGATGTATCGATCTTAAGAAACTATTTCCGATGAATGATCTTTCCGACGTGGCGAAGCTCAATGGTAATTGTTCCGTCCGGGTTATTGATGAATTTGACATAATCCGGATCAGAAAAATATTCTACGGGAACGGAAATCTCTATACCGGTGTCAGTGCGGATCTTCTGCCTCGCTGACATCTTTTTTGCATCCTGGGGTCCGAGATCCACTCTTTCCGGCAGTTCCACCGAAGCAACCCTTTCTTTGAATACTTCTTTGATCTCAGGCTTATCTTCAAATATCTCCCTGCTTAAATCCTCTAATGCAAATGAGGAGGATTCCTCCGTACGCTGCATGATAAAGTTTTTTGTCTGCGACAACAGCAAAGCCGGGTTTTCATCATGTTCTTCAGCCACATCCGAGACAATTTCCTTGATGATTTTAACAACTTCCGTAGCAGACTTGTTCTCAGTGCATTCAAGTACATGATACAGAATCCTCGGGTTTTTATCCGCACCGGTTTTCATCGCATCACAATATCTGATTTCCTCAGTAGAAAGATTGATTGCTGCATAGGTTTTTGCCTTTCTTGTGGGTGAAGGAAGAACTGCATGGTGCTCAATGATATCGTTTTTCAATATACCAGCGGAATTATCCACCTGATGGGTCCATGCCTGTGTATTTTCAAGAACATAAAAACTGATGTATTTATGAAAATTGACCGTATAATCCACAATCAGAAGATCGAATGCCTGCAAATCCGGATGGTCCTGAAAGAAGCTGATAAACCTTTCTGCAATACCATCAGCCAAGTCAATAAAACTGCTTTTTCCCTGCCTGTAATCACGTATGGCACGCAAAAGATTGCTTTCCTCACCAAAGCTGACATGATGCTGGCCGGCATCTTCCAAAGTACGGTATATATGCTGAAAAACATATCCGTAGATCATATCCGCATTTAGATCCAATTCCTGCTGGGAAAGGACATTTAACTGCGTTGTAAAGTCCAGTATATGCAATATCGCATGATGTATTTCAATTTCCGGTATTTCCTGCTGATTCATAATTACCCCTGTTAATCATAACAGAGATTATCAAAAAAAACATGATGCAGATGAGCATCATGTTTTCTGTTTCATTCTTTTATCTCAATTACTTCTGGCTTTCAGCTTTTGTAACGAGCTTGTTGTAACGAGTCTGTGCATCAGACAATGTCTTTGCAAACAGTGCATCAGCAGCTTCCTGGCCCTTGATCTTCGGCAGGTTGAAGTAACGTGCTTCATTCATCAGGAACTCGTTGAACTTATCCCACTTAGGCTCCTTGGAGTCGATCTGGAGTGGTTTTTCAAGTCTTGGGTCATATCTGTAGAGAGTGACATAGCCACATTCAACAGCGTTCTTCTGAACCTTCGGTGCATTGACCAATCCACCCTTGATACCCTGTTCAGCACATGGGCTGTAAGCGATAATCAGAGATGGTCCGTCATAGCTTTCTGCTTCTTTGAATGCCTTGATTGTCTGCAGCTGGTTAGCTCCCATGGATACCTGTGCTACATATGCAGAACCGTATTCCATAACGATCTGGCCGAGGTCTTTCTTAGCAAGCGGTTTACCACCGGAAGCGAACTTCGCAATGGAAGCAGCCTGTGAAGACTTGGAGGACTGTCCGCCTGTGTTGGAGTAAACTTCTGTATCGAGTACGAGAACGTTAACATTCAGGTTGTTAGCCATGACATGATCTAATCCGCCGTAACCGATATCATATGCCCATCCGTCACCACCGACGATCCATACGGACTTGCCAACAAGATCTCTTTCCATTGCAACGAGCTCTTTGACTGCTTCATTTGCAGAAGCCTTGCATCCTTCAACGATAGCGTCTTTAACAGCTCTCTGTGCATCACGGTTGTCTTTTGCATCAATATAAGCCTGGAATGCTTCCTTGAGTTCAGGTTCAACTTTGTCGAGGTTGTCTTCCATGATCTTCAGGATCTTGCTCATCTTGTAAGACTGGGAGATAGCCATACCGAAACCAAATTCAGCATTGTCTTCGAACAGGGAGTTAGCCCATGCAACACCCTCACCGTTCTTGTCAATAATGAATGGTGTGGAAGGAGTAGCAGAGCAGTAAATCATGGAGCAGCCTGTTGCGTTAGCAACGAGCATGTCTTTACCGAACAGCTGGGAAGCCAGTCTGTAATATGGAGCTTCTCCACATCCCGGGCAGCATCCGCTTACTTCGAAGTATGGCAGCTGTAAGGAGGATTCCTGTACTGTATTCGGACGAGCATACTGTGGCTTGTATTCTGTCTCTTTATAGAGGTAATCAGCCAATGGCTCCTGGTTGAGCTGTGTATTGACATCAGCAGCACCGAGTGCCTTAGTCGGGCAGACTCTCAAGCAGACGCCGCAGCCTACGCAGTTCATCGGGGACAGCTGGATTCTGTACTGTAATCCTGCATCCTTTGCGCCAGGATAAGCAGCAAGTTTCTTCTGGTCAACGACTGTGAAGTCAACACCGTTCTCCTTAGCAATCTCTTCTGCCTTAGCATATTCTTCAGCATTGAGCAGGAACGGACGGATTGTAGCATGTGGACATGCAAATGCACATTGGCCGCAGGCAACACACTTTGTTGCATCCCATACAGGAACATCTGCAGCGATGTTTCTCTTTTCACGGAAAGATACGTTTTCAGGAATAGATCCATCCAATACGCCGTGTTTGAGGAATGAGGAAACAGGCATGTCATAACCTTCAAGAGCATTGATTCTCTGCAGGTTGTCATCGAAGTATTCATCACCTGTCTTAACGATCAGGCTTGCATCATATGGCAGATCCTTCCATTCCGGTTTAACTTCGATCTCAACAAGTCCGGATTTACCTCTGTCAATAGCGTTGCAGTTGTTGTTGACAACATCTTCACCCTTACGAGCATATGTATGACGAGCGCTGTCTTTCATGAGTTCAACGGATGTCTCATAAGGCATGATCTGTTCATTCAATGCGAAGAATGCAGACTGCAGGATTGTGTTGGTATGACGTCCCATATGTGTTTCCTGAGCGAGCTTTGTAGCATTGATGATATAGAACTTGGCCTTCTTTTCAGCTAAGCCTGCTAACATTCTGTTAGGCAGACGATCAGCAATTTCCTCTGCAGGAATTGTTGTGTTCAGCAGGAATGTTCCGCCTTCCTTGAGGTTGCGGACCATATCAAACTTGAAGCAGTAGGAATCCAGTGAGCAGGAAATGAAGTCAGCCTTGTCAATGTAGTATGGGCTGTGAATCGGGCTCGGTCCAAAACGCAGATGGGAACGTGTTACACCACCGGCCTTCTTGGAGTCATATGCGAAGTAAGCCTGGGAATACAGATCAGTGTTGTTACCGATGATCTTAACTGTGCTCTTGTTGGCACCGACTGTACCATCGGAACCCAAACCGTAGAACAGGCAGCTGGAGTAGTCAGCTTCAACAGTGATATCTACCGGTGCAAGAGACAGATTTGTTACATCGTCTTCGATACCGATTGTGAATTCTTCTTTTGGCTCATCCTTCTTCAATTCTTCAAATACTGCATTGATATGGGATGGGTTTGTGTCCTTGCTGGAGAGACCGTAACGGCCACCGACAATTGTCAGATCCTTATGCTTTCTGAGAGCATAGCAGACATCCATGAACAGAGGTTCTCTTGCACCCTGCTCTTTAGCACGGTCGAGAACAGCAATCTTCTTAACTGTTTCAGGAAGAACAGCTTCCAGGTATTTCTGGGAGAACGGACGATACAGATATACTTTGATCAGACCGACTTTTTCTCCGCGCTTTGTCAATGTATTGATTGTTTCTGTGATTGTGTCTGTAACAGAACCCATAGCGATGAGGATTCTTTCAGCATCAGGAGCACCAACATATACAAACGGTGCATATGCACGGCCTGTATGCTCACTGATTGCTTTCAGATATTTTGCAGCAATATCAGGAACAGCTTCATAATGCTCATTCTGTGCTTCAGCAGCCTGGAAATAAATGTCATCATTCTGGGAGCCGCCTCTTGTCACAGGATTTGTATGCGGGTTCAAAGCGTTCTTTCTGAATGCTTCCAGCTTGTCTGCAGGCAGCAGGCTCTTTAAGAAATCATAGTCCATAACTTCGATCTTGTCGACTTCGTGAGAAGTACGGAATCCATCGAAGAAATGCATAACAGGAACAGCACCGTCAATAGCGATCAGATGTGCAGCACCTGCAAGATCCATACAGTCCTGTACGGAATGGGAACACATCATGACGATACCTGTCTGACGGCAAGCATAAACGTCCTGATGGTCACCGAAAATACTCAGAGTGTGTGTAGCTAATGAACGAGCTGCTACATGAATAACACCCGGCAGCAATTCACCCTTCAGTTTGTAGATGTTTGGAATCATCAACAGCAAGCCCTGGGAAGCGGTAAATGTTGTGGCTAATGATCCTGCCTGCAAAGCACCGTGAACAGCACCGGCAGCGCCTCCTTCTGACTGCATCTCTACAACCTTGACTTTGTCGCCAAAAATGTTTGTTCTGCCCGCTGTAGACCAGGCATCAACATTCTCCGCCATTGGTGAAGATGGCGTGATTGGATAAATACCAGCTACTTCCGTAAAAGCGTATGCGGAATGAGCAGTAGCTGTATTTCCATCCATGGCTTCGAAAACTTTTTTGTTTTCAGTACTCATTTTTGTCCTCCTATTTCGCCTGTAATATTATAGCTTAAATTATGAAAAATTTACACTTCTTCTACCATAATTATTGTCATAAAAACAAAAAAGGCTTTGACAGCCTTACTTTGTTAATGATTTCATTACCTGGCGAATTTGTGCTTCGCTTGGCTTTCTGCCCATCTGCATATACATGGCACGAATCATCTTCTCATTGATCGGAGGATTCTCACGAATTTCTTTCTCAAATTTTTTCTTTGTCAGAAAGAAAGTTACAATTGCCGATACGACAGCACCGAGGACAAAATATAACAAACTTGACCAAAATGTACTCATAACTTTTTACACCACCTTTTATAACGCACATATTTTATCGTTTTTGGATTAGACATGCAATCCTTTTACATAAAAAAGAAAGTCCGTAGACTCTCTTTTTCATCTGATTCGCCGAAGGGGTGATATATGTCCCCTCTTATGTAGAGGTGGGTGTCCTTGGTCATCCGTTAGGATTCCTGGCCGTACCAGGCATTCAACACAGGAATCTCCAGTCAGGGCTCCCTTATATCAAAATGTAGGAAAAATATGTGGTCCTCCGGCAACCTTATTATAGACAAGCATTTCTGTGAATACCAGTCTTGACAACAGCTTTTTTTATTGGTAAGTGAAAACGTTTTTATTCCTTTTCAGATATTTCAATTCCGAGGATATCCAGTTGTGCCTTATCTACAACATTCGGTGCATCGCTCATGAGATCCAGCGAGCTGTTCGTGGTCGGGAAAGCAACGACATCCCTGATATTGTCTGTACCGGCAAGTACCATAATCAGTCTTTCCAAACCGATTCCGACTCCGCCATGAGGCGGTGTTCCGTAACGGAATGCCTCTAAGAAGAAGCCGAATCTTTCCTTTGCCTGTTCCATCGTAAGGCCGATTGCCTCAAAGATCTTTTCCTGCAGATCCTGATCATGAATACGGATGGAACCCGACAACAATTCATATCCGTTTAACACAAGATCATATGCACGGCTGGATACATTTCCGGGATCGCTAAAGAGTTTATCAATGTCCTCTTCTTTCGGTGCCGTGAAAGGATGGTGGGAAGCAACCCATCTGTTCTCTTCCTCACTGTATTCGAACATCGGGAAATCCGTAACCCAAAGGAACTTGTATGTTTCCTCAGATGGAATCAGATTCTGTTCATGAGCAATTCTGACACGCAATGCGCCTAAAGCGCTCAAGGCAACCTTTGCCTTGTCGGCAATGATAAAGACAATATCATTTTCCTTGAGATGCAATCTTTCGATCAGGGCTTGCTTTTCTGCTTCGCTTAATGCCTTGGCGATAGAACCGGACAATCCTTCCTTTTCCATCTTCAGGTAGGCAAGTGCTTTTGCCTTAAAACCATGCTTGACAAAATCCTGCAATTTGTCGATTCCCTTGCGGCTGTATTTATCCGCAATATTCTCAAAATGGATACACTGGATACCGCCCTGCTCTTTCAGCGTATTGGCAAATACCTGGAATTCTGTATCGGCAAAAAGATCGGAAATATCCTGAATCTCATTACCGAAACGCATGTCCGGTTTATCCGTTCCGAAACGCTTCATGCACTCGCTGTAGGGAAGTCTTACAAAATCCTCTTCCAGCTTGTATCCCTTTGTCTCAAGGAAGATTGCCTGCATCAGTTTTTCAACAGTCTTAAAGATCGTATCTTCATCACCGAAGCTCATCTCAATATCAATCTGTGTAAATTCAGGCTGTCTGTCTGCACGAAGATCCTCATCACGGAAACATCTGGCAATCTGGAAATACTTCTCCATTCCGCCGATCATCAGCAGCTGTTTGTAAATCTGCGGTGATTGCGGCAAAGCCCAGAATTTACCATTGTAGATTCTGGAAGGAACAAGATAGTCCCTTGCACCTTCCGGTGTGGATCTTGCCAGAATCGGCGTTTCAATTTCAATGAATCCTTCTTCATCCAGCACTCTTCTTGCGATCATGCAAACTCTGTGACGGAGCATCATGATCTTCTGCAATACCGGTCTGCGCAGGTCAAGATAGCGATATTTCAAGCGCGTATCTTCGCTTGTATCAGTATCATCGGCGATCTGGATCGGCGGCGTAGCGGCACGATTGACAATGACGACCTCTTTTGCCAAAACTTCAATCTCACCTGTTTCCATATTCGGATTGGCATTCTGGCGCAATGCAACTTCACCTTTTACCTGTAAAATAAATTCATTTCTGACATCTTTTACCTGCGGTGCAATTGTCTCATCGAAAGTGACCTGTACGATACCCGAACGGTCTCTCAGATCGATAAAGACAAGAGAACCAAGGTTTCTTCTTTTCGCAACCCAGCCGATTAATGTTACTTCATTACCGACATGTTCTTTACGTAATGTTCCGTTATATGCTGTTCTTTCCATTTTATCTTCCTTCCCATTTGCTGATTGTTTCAAGCAGAGCGGAAACAGCGATTGTTTCCTGTGTTTTTTCTTTCACGTTTTTAATGTTGACGGTTCCGCCGGCAACTTCGTCTTCACCGATTATGACAATGTATTTTGCATTGTTTCTGTCTGCGCTTTTAAACTGTGCTTTTAGAGATCTCGGCACGAGGTTTCCTTCCGCTACAAATCCCGCTCTGCGTAAATCCTGCACAATCTTCAAGACATTGCCCGATACATTTCCAAGACCGATGACATATGCATCAACACCTTCGTCCCGGGTAAACTGATAGCCTTCCTCTGAGGCTAATGCAATCAATCTTTCCATACCGATCGCAAAACCGATTCCCGACATGTCCGGTCCTCCGTAATACGAAACGAAGTGATCATATCTTCCGCCGGCAAAAACCGTTGCCTGTGCACCGGAATCCGGTCTGGTGGAGACGACTTCAAATACGGTATGTGTATAATAATCCAGTCCCCTAACCAGTCTTTCATCAATTTCATAAGGAATGCCCAGTGTTTCCAGGCTCGAAAGCACCCTTTGGAAATATTCCCTGGATTCATCATTCAGATAATCGGAAAGTTTCGGTGCATTCTTCATGCATTCCTTGTCATGGTCAACCTTGCAGTCAAGAATTCGCAGAGGATTCTGCTCATATCTTCTGTGGCAATCACCGCAAAGATCATCCAGATACGGTGCAAAGTATTCTTTTAAAGCATTCCTGTAGGCTTCTCTTGAAGCATCATCTCCCAATGTATTTATACATACCTTGACACTGGAAATACCAAGTGATTTGACAATGTCATAACCTAAAGCAATAACTTCTGCATCCACTTCAGGAGACTTGACACCGATATTTTCAATGCCGAACTGGGTGAACTGTCTCTGTCTGCCCTTCTGCGGTCTTTCATGACGGAACATTGCACCGATATAGTAAAACTTTGCCGGCATCTCCATGGATCCATACAGCTTGTGCTGGTCAAAAGAACGGATAACGCCTGCAGTTCCTTCCGGGCGCAGCGTATAGGATTCCGACCCCATCGCAAACGTGTACATTTCCTTATTCACCATATCGGAACTGTCATTTTCCCTTTTGAATACCTTTGTATCTTCAAAATACGGTGTGCGGATTTCCTTGTAGCGATACAGTTCGGTTTTTTCCCTCAGGATATCCTCAACATCATGCCATTTATTGATCTCTTCCGGTAAGATGTCATAGGTTCCTCTTGGTGTCTGATAATTCATATTGCCTCCTTTTACAAAAAAAGCGCCCTTCATCCAAGGACGCCATATCAGCGCGATACCACCTTAGTTCATGATTGCTCATGCGCTCATTCCCTTAACGCAGGTTCACGTATATTCCTACTGCTTTCAGAATATCTTCTCCAGAGTGTCTATTTTAAACTCTTCCACAGGCTTTCTCATCCATCCGCCTTCTCTGTAGTATCGGAATTTAAAATTTCTCTTTCCTCGAATTGATTTTTACAGGTGAGATTATATAATTTTTTTCAAAGCCTTTCAATATCAATGTGAAGTCCTCTCCACAAAAATGACAGATTCAATCTTGCGGATATTTGCCATTAGATTGGTCAATTGTTCCAGATCCTGTACCCTGACTGACATCTTGATTGTCGATGTCAGGGATTCATGGTTTACCTGGGCGTTGACACTTTCAATCGTCACCTTGCATTGCGATACAACTGTGACGATATCCGTCAATAGGAAACTTCTGTCTCTTGCCACGACGACAAGATCGGAATCATAATACCTGTCCGCCTTCTTTTCATCCCAATAGACATCGATCAACCTGTCTTTGACAGACTGAATATTCGGACATGTGCTGCGGTGAACTTTTACGCCGTCACCCTTGGAAATATAACCTGCAATATGGTCTCCGTAAACCGGCAGACAGCAATGTGCAATGGTCATCTTCATGTTTTCAATGCCGGGGATAATCAGACCGAGTTTGGAATTGCGCTTCGGTACTTCCTTGTTTAAAACGCGGTTTAATACTTCCGATTCATTGACGGAACGCTTCTGGTTTGTCAGCTTTTCACAGACGATTGTAGGATTGATAGACTTGACGGCAATGCCGTACATGAAATCGATATAGTTGGAAACACGGAATTCTTTGTATATGTTTTCCAGTTTCTTTTTCTCCATGTATTCCTTGGCATCAAATCCCCTCTTGCGCAACTCATCCGCCAGGATTTTTTCTCCATCACGAATATTCTCTTCTTTTTTCTCCGTCTCTTTTTTCTGCAGATAATTGCGGATTTTGTTTCTTGCCTGGTTGGTTTTAACAAATTTGAGCCAGTCCTCGCTCGGACCGGTATTCTTCATGGTCTTGATCTGCACGACATCGCCGGTATGAAGCTCCGTATTCAAAGGTACCATGGCATCATTGACTATTGCTCCTACAGCCGTATGCCCGACATCCGTATGAATGCGGTAGGCAAAGTCGATCGGCGTTGCGCCGTTAGGCAGATCGATGACCCTTCCCTTCGGTGTCATGACATATACGTTTGCCTCGAAGACATCTCTCTGCAATGTCGCCATATACTCGGATGCACTGTCATGCTCGCTTTCGTCCTCGCTGTATACCGCAAAATTCTTAAACCAGGAGAGCTTGTTTTCAATCTCTCTCTGCTCTGCTTTTGCATCGTATTTTGTACCTTCCTTGTACCGCCAATGGGCAGCAACACCTTGTTCAGCGATTGCATCCATATCCTCCGTACGGATCTGCACTTCAAAAATCTTTCCGTCTTCACCGATAATTGTCGTATGAAGAGACTGGTACATGTTTGTCTTCGGGACGGCAATATAATCCTTCAAGCGGCCGGGAATCGGTTTGTATGTTGCATGGATATATCCTAAGATTTCATAACAGTTCAGTTCCGTCTGAGTAATAATACGGATAGCCAAAAGATCAAGAATCTCATCAAACCGCTTGTGCTTTGTAACCATCTTTTTATAGATGGAATACAGGTGTTTGGACCTGCCGAAAATACGGAAAGGAATATGGTTCTTTTCCAGCATTTCGGAAATGTCCGTAATCATCCTGTTTACCGCTGCATCACGCTCTGATTTTTTTGCTTCGACAAGACCGGCAATATGATAATATTCCTCACGGTTCAGGTACAGGAAGGAAAGATCCTCCAGCTCATTCTTAATCGAACTGATACCCAAACGATGGGCAATCGGAGCATAAACGTCGAGTGTTTCCGAAGCGATGCGTCTTTGTGAAGCCTCCGACTGATATTGCAGGGTGCGCATATTATGGAGCCTGTCTACAAGCTTGATCAGAATAACCCTGACATCCTTTGCCATGGCAATAAAGATCTTGCGATGGTTGGCGGCCTGATATTCAGGATCGTCTTTTCCCTTGTATTCAAGTGTACCGACTTTGGTTACGGCTTCAACAAGATCGGCAATCTCTTCGGTGAATTCTGCAGCGAGTTCATCATGCGTCACGCCGCAGTCTTCGATAACATCATGCAGAAAACCGGCTGCAATTGTAACCGGTCCGACATGCATCGTTGCCAATATAAAGGCAACATTTGTCAGGTGGACAATATACGGATCACCGCTTTTACGAAACTGCCCGGCATGATGCAGTGAACAATAGTTTGCCGCTTTTTCAAGCAAGGCAATATCAGCCGGTTCATGAATGTATTTTTTTGCTTCCGCCATGACATCTTCAATACCCGGATTAAAATGCTCCATATATTCCACCTCCTTTTCTTTTTTTTGGAAAAAATCGAAGATTCCTCTTCGATTTTCAATTATTTATCGCTCATATTCAATAAAGCTTTGACGTTATAGCCTTCAAGATTCTTTCTTCCGTTCAGACCGTCAAGCTCAATGATAAAGGCGATACCGGCAACTACACCGCCAAGCTGTTCAATCATTTTGATTGTAGCCTGACATGTACCGCCTGTAGCAAGCAGATCATCGATAATGACAACTCTCTGACCCGGCTTGATGGCATCCTTGTGCATGAATAATTCATTAGAACCGTATTCGAGGTCATATTTGCAGGAAATCGTTTCCCTTGGAAGCTTGCCCGGTTTTCTGACAGGCACAAATCCGAGGTTCAACTTGTAAGCTACCGGACAACCGAAAATGAAACCGCGGCTTTCCGGTCCGCAGATAATATCCGCTCCGACTTCGCTTGCATATGCGGCAAGCTGATCAATTGCCTCTTGATAAGCTGCACCGTCATCAATTAGCGGTGTGACATCTCTGAAAAGGATACCCGGTGACGGATAATCTGGAATTGTTGCAATGTATTCTTCTAAATTGATAGCCATTTTAAGCCCCCTAACCTATTTTAATATAGCTATTATACAACATTATTTCAAACTGGCAAAAAAATCATTTCATATATTCAATTTCCAGTTGACAGCTGATCTGATTTCTGTACCGGTTGATTCCCAGCGTGCCGATCATCAGATTTGGTTTTTCAATCATTTCCACGTCTTTCCTTGTATACAGTACGCCATCCAGCTGCGTATTCCCACAGGATATCGCATACTTTGCAACCTTCGGTGTTTCATATGTTTTTACGCATCCTTTTGTCTCAATCGCAAAATACGGTTTGACCATTTCCTTTGGATACGGGGACAATTGTTCGAGATCCTTTATGACATCAAAGCCGATTTCTTCAGGTTCCAGAAGAATCGCTTTTTCATGCCTGTCTGCAGATGGCAATTCCACGATTCCGCTTTTTTCCTTGACATGCATTTGAAATTCCGCAAACTGCTCTTGCGGAACAGACAGACCCACTGCACCTTCGTGCCCGCCAAAAGCTGAAAGCTCATTGAAATCACTGAAGAAGGCAAACAGGTCAAATCCGGGAATACTTCTGCCGCTGCCTTTCCATGTCTCGCCGTTTTTCGCAAAAACAAGTACAGGTTTTTTAAACTGTTCCGCCAGTTTTCCTGCAGCAAGCCCGCAGATGCCTTCATGAAACGTCTCTTTATAGACAATCAAAATGTCATCATCATTGCATAAGCCTGCTGCTTCCTCCGACATGGAAGCAGACAGTTTTTTGCGCATTTCATTAACCTGATTGATCTGCACTGCACCATTGTTGATGCTGTCTTCATTCTGCAGAAGCAGATACCGTACAACTGTATTCACATTGGAAATATCATTCATTCTGCCGATACTGTTCAGCTTGGGCACAATCTGAAAAGCAATGGATGTCTCATTCACCTGTGCTCCGTTATAGAGAAGCGCATACAGCGATCTCGGCCTGCCCTGTTTCAGAATGCGCATGCCCTTTTTGACAATCTTTCTTGTTTCCCGCCATAACGGCATAACATCGCCGATATGGGCAACAGCAGCCATTGCAGTCAGATCGTCATTTTCCCCTATCAGGTTGCGGCTGATCTGCAATGCAACGCCTGCCCCGCAAAGATAAGCATATCTTTCATGCATATAATCCGGATGGACTACAATATCCGCATCCACTTTTTCCTCGATCCGGTGATGATCCGTGACAATGATTTCCATGCCGAGTTCTTTTGCCTTTTGAATTGCTTCCTGTGCCTTGACACCGTTATCGACAGTCATGATGATATCATAGCCCTTCTGATGGGCAAGCTCGACGGTTTTGACAGCTAATCCATAGCCTTCTTTAAAACGGTCGGGAATGTAATATCCGTTTTCAATGCCCAAAAGATCCAGTGTTTTTTTCATGATTGCCGTAGAACAGATGCCATCGGCATCATAATCGCCGCCGATGAAGATCTTTTCCCGCTTTTGTCTGGCTGAAAGAATCCTTTTTACGCACTGCAGAACACACGGGTCTTTGGACGTGGTTAACGTATCATCCGTATCCAGAAGCTCCTGAACCGATTTCTCATCCAGTTGTGAAGCTTCCAGCAGTTTTGCAAGAATGGAAGAGACATTGTACTTTTCCATTCCTTCTTTTCCATCAACATGAATGATTTCCCAATCCATCATGCAATCCTTCCAGTAAATCAATCACACCGAGAAGATCGGTGCATTGAAATTCAATCGCTTTCTGCATTTCCTCATCCGGATCGATTGTATCCTTGATGAAACAGGAATGCATGCCTGCAGCTTTTGCGGCAAGAATTCCCTGTTTTGAATCTTCCAATACGAGGCAGTTCTTCGGATCAACACCGATGGCTGCAGCCCCTGTCAGGAAAATCTCCGGATCCGGTTTTGCCTTCTTCACCATATTGCCACCGACAATTGCCTCATAATATAAAGGTTCTGAAACGGTACCGACAAGAATTTCCACATATTCTTTTGCACTGCTTGAACAGATCGCCACATGATACTGTTGCTTTTTCAGATAATCAAACAGTTCAATCAGGCCGACTTTATTCAGACAGTCGGTATGGATGGAACGCCAGAAATCCAGATCAAACCGCTTTGCAGAAATCTCAGGCTGTACTTCCTTCATTCCGGGAATGGACTCCAGATATGCCTTGCGTGATGGTCCGCCTGACCCGGTAATATGGACGAAGAAATCCTGAGGCAGTTCGACATTATATTTTGCAGCCTCTTCTCTCCAGATCTGTTGGGCGATGATTTCCGTTTCAAACATCAGTCCGTCACAATCAAACAATACTGCTTTAATTTCCATAAGTATCCTTTCTTGCAAAAAAGGGGCAAATGCCCCTTTGCTTATTTATGCATTGATTCCTTTGATCGTATATTCATCCAGGGCTTCTTTGACTTCTTTCTTCTTTGTCTTCTGCTTTGGCTTAATATGTGTTCTTGCCCACTTGAATACATTCGGTGCGACAAAGATTGAAGAAATTGTTCCGGCAATCAGACCGATAAACATCGCAAAGACAAATGTGAAGATAGAATGAGAACCCATTATCAGCAACATGATAACCGGAAGGATGGTTGTGATAGAAGAATAGATGGACATCTTGATTGTCTGATCAAGGGATCTGTTGATGATTGCTTCATAATCCTGTTCTTTGAGATTCTTCTTGGATTCGGCAACAGTCTCACGAACACGGTCAAATACGACAATCGAGTTGTTGATGGAATAACCGATAATCGTCAGCAATACGGAAATCAATTCGATGTTGACTTCAAAGCGGCAGATGCCGAATATAGCTAATACGATAACGACATCGTGAATCAAGGCAACGATACAACCTAATGCGTAATCCCACTCATAGCGGAATGTGACATAAGCCATCATGGCAATCCATGCAACAAGAGTCAGGATAACCGCATTTCTGACAAGGTCTCGGCCAACGACCGGTGTAACAACGTTATCACCCGGCTCTTCGCCATAGATTTCAAAGAAAGTATCTTTGATTTCAGCAAGCTGATCCACTGTCAGAGATTCTTTTGTGACAGCGTAAACGGTATTTTCACCGGATGCCTGGTAAGAGAAATTGGAATATCCCAGCTCTTCCATCTTGGCTTCTACATCGGCAATAGCCACGGTTTCTTCGGAAGAAATCGTTAATTTTGTACCGGAAGCAAAGTCAATGCCGAGGTTGAAGAATCCTCTTCCCCCACCCATATTGACAAAACCGAGAATGATTGCGACGGCAATAATTGCAATGCTGACATAGTTAAAGTACTTGGCCTTTGCCATGTAGTCAAACTGATGTGTGCCTGTATATTTGCGGGATTCTCCCTTGGAGATATCCGGAATCTGTTCTTTCTTGACCGCGAACCATTCCGGCTTGTCATCCGCAATACCGGATCCTACGACAAGGTTCAACAGGAATCTTGAGAAAGCAACATTGAGAAGCAATGTCATGACAACGGTGATAATCAGCATTGTCGCAAAACCTTTAACAGCGCCATTGCCCCAGATATACATGATCAAAGCAGCAATCAATGTGGTAAACTGCGCATCAAAGACAGCGGAGAAAGACAGCTTCTGACCTTCCCTTACTGCTGTAGGAACGCTGCGTCCCTTGTACATTTCCTGACGGATTCTCTCATAGTTGATGATGTTTGCATCAACTGTCATACCGACACCAAGCACAAGAGCGCCGATTCCGGACAGGGTAAATACAGCTCCCATCAGCGAATAGATGCCAAAAATCGCCCAGATGTAGAATATGAGCATGATAGATGCAATGCATCCCGGCATGCGATACTGGAAAATCATATAAAGCATGACAAGAATGATACCGATAAATCCTGCCATTGCAGTCTTGGATAATGCATCCTGACCGAACTGTGCGGATACAACGTTGGAGCTGATCTCAGTCAGCTTGACAGGCAATGAACCGGAATTGATCAGGTTTGCAAGTGTTCTTGCATATGCTTCGGTGAAGTTACCCTGAATGATACAGTCACCGGAAATTTCATTGTTTACGGATGCTGCAGATATATATTTCGGTTCCTCGCCCTGTGCAGCTTTGGCTGCTTCAGCCTGGTAAGTATCTCCTTCTTCCCAATCGAGCCAGATGATCATGATGTTCTGACCGCTTGCCTTGGAAGCGATGGAACTTGTGATTTCACCGAATTTTGCCGCATCGGCAATCTTTAGGGAAACAATCGGCATACCATCCTGATAAGCAAGTGATGCTCCGCCTTCCACAAGAATGCTTGAATCAGCCAGCTCATTGTCATCAATATCACGGAATGTCAGATTTGCGGTTGTACCGATCATCTGTCTTGCACTTTCCTGATCATCAATACCGGCAAGCTGTACACGGATACGGTTGTCGCCTTCTACGATAATCGACGGTTCGCTGACACCAAGCACATTGATACGCTTGGAAATGCTGTTGGTAACAGCTGTCATGTCAACTTCGGAGCCTTCATTTAAAGGTGTTACTTCGTAAAGGATTTCAAATCCTCCCCGTAAGTCAAGTCCCAGATTGAGATGGTTTTTAATGGTATTGAACGTTGAAGCGACGAGCACGGCAATGATTGCCACAACAGCGAAAAATACACCAAGTCCACCTTTTTTCTTTGTTGTCTTTGCCATATTTACATATCCCCTCCTATGACATCTCTGAAATCTTCCAGATTCTGTCTGGATCCATC